>SVIY01000001.1 GCA_015069265.1 Clostridiales bacterium | reverse complement strand
ATAAATCCACAACTTGCCGTTAGGCAAATTTCACCGCCGTAGGCGATATCACCCGTTGTTAGACGGATATAACAAATCCGTTTGCGGATTTATTTAGTTGCCGAATCCCTTGTAGGGACTCGGCTTTGACAAGCCTTTTTTGTTTTTTTATATTGTTTTATTCAATAGTATATTTATATAACGACGATTTAGAAACACCGCGCTCTTTTGCGACCTGTTTTAGCGCTTCCTTTTTATCCATTCCCTTTGCGATATAAAGGTCGATATGTTCTTTTTCGGTAAGCGTTAGATTTTTGTTTTCTTGCTTTCCGCCCTCTACTAAAATTACGTATTCGCCACGCGCTTCGGTGGGCAAGCCGTCTTTAAGGTTAAACCGTTCTGCGCGTTCGTGCAGTTTGGTTATTTCTTTTACCGCAACCGCGCGCCTATCCCCAAACACAGAATATATACTTTCAATATCCTTTTTTACGTCGTGTGGCGCAGAGTAGAAAATCAAGGTCAAATCTAAATCTTTATACTTTGATAAAAACTCTTTTCTGTCGCTATTTTTATCGGGCATAAACCCTAAAAAAGCAAACCTTGAACTATCAAGCCCTGCAAGGACTAGCGCGGAAACGCACGCGCACGCACCGGGGATAACGGTAAACTCTAACCCCTCGTCGATAAGCATTTGAACAAGTACGTTACCGGGGTCGGAAACTACGGGCATTCCCGCGTCGGTAATTACCGCAATATTTTTTCCCGATTTTAGCTTGTCTATTATCTTTTCTCCAACTTCTTTCTCGTTAAATTTATGGTAAGAAAAAAGTGGTTTTTTGATTTCATAGGCGTTAAGTAGCCCTAGCGAGTGTCTTGTGTCCTCGCAAGCGATTTCGTCCACACTCTTTAACACTTCCAAAGCGCGCAGAGTTATATCTTTTAGATTGCCTATAGGCGTTGCTACAAAGTAAAGCACTTTTTCTCCTTAATTGACTTGATTTTTCAAAATTTTTATTCCGCTCTTTCCGCCCTTAACGCCCTCTATTAGCATTAAATACGGCTCTTTATCCCCACCCGACACAAACTGCAAGCGCTTGGGTTCGATATTATACTTTCGCATTAAACATATAACGTCTGCGAGTCTATCCGCGCGGTGCACCAAACATACTCTACCGCCAAACTTTAACGCGGTGGATATCGCAGGGATAAGTTCTTCTAACGTTAACGTTACCTCGCACCGACACTTTGCAATGAAGTCTTTCTCGTCCTTAAAACCCGCTCCTAACGGCATGTACGGGGGGTTGCAAGTGATTAAAGAAAACTTGCCCGCATAAGCTTTTCCCATATCTTGAATACGGGTATTTATAGCAGAGATTTTGTCTTGAAGATTGTTATACTCAATAGTTTTTTTAGACAGCGAATACAACTCTTCTTGCATTTCAAAGAGGGTAACCGACTGGATAAGATTTTTGTTTAAGCCGAAAAGGTTAATTCCGACTATTCCGCTACCCGAACAAAAATCTGCAACGACGTCGCCCTTTTTTACGGTTGCAAAGCGCGACAACAATACCGCGTCGGACGTGAAGCGGTACAAACTATCGTCTTGATAAATTTTAAGTCCGTCTAAATTTAAATCTTCCAATACGAGCATAAATTTCACCACTAAAAAAGTAAGGCGCGAAGCAAATTCTTCGCGCCTTATGTGTTTGCTAAATCTTATTCTTCAGAGATAGCTTCAACGGGGCAACCTTCAGCGCAAGCACCGCAACTCATGCATGCTTCTGCATCGATTACGTATTGGCTTTCGCCTTCGCTAATAGCTCCGCAGGGGCAAGTGTCTGCACATGCACCGCAAGAAATACATTGATCGCTAATTTTGTATGCCATTAGAGTTAACCTCCTCCATTAATTTCTTTCGTTTATTATATCACTTTTTTTTACGTTTGTAAACAACTAGACAAAACTTTTATTGTTCTTGTTCGTTGTTTTCCTTATCGTCCTCGTCCTCTTCCTTGTTTTTCTTAAAGGAAAGTCTATCCACGGGGAAGTCCTTATACACTTCACTGCCGTCGCTCTTGCTTATTTTTACTTTTGATATAAGCTTTAGCATATCGTTAGAAATTACCACGCCGTTGCCCTCGGGGGTGCCAACCGCACCGCCAACCTTGGGCATTTTCTTGTAAACTTCTGCATAGTAGTCGTTTTCGTATTCTAGACAGCACATAAGTCTTCCGCAAAGTCCGCTGATTTTGCCAGGGTTAAGATGAAGTCCTTGATTTTTTGCCATTTTGATAGTAACTTTACCAAAATCGGGCATGCAACTAGAACAACAACAAGTTCTTCCGCAAGGAGCAATTCCGCCCAAAAGTTTGGTCTCGTCCCTAATTCCCACTTGGCGAAGCTCGATTCTTAAATGGAATTTTGCTGCGAGCACTTTTACGAGTTCGCGGAAGTCAATTCTTCCGTCAGCGGTAAAGTAGAACACAATCTTTTTTCCATCAAAGGCGTATTCGCAACCGATTAACTTCATGTCCAGATTTAGTTCTTTTATTTTTTCCGCAGCAAACTCCATTGCTTCGGGAATTTTCTTTTCGTTTTCTTTTACCGTTTTTTCATCCTTTTCGGTAGCCTTTCTAATGATAGGCTTCAAGGGGTGAGTGAGTTCACTGTCGGGAATTTCTTTCATACCAAAAACAACCGTGCCGTATTCCACACCCTTTGCCGTTTCAACGACAACGCCGGTTTTTTCTTCGTAAACCTCATTCTCGTCGGCAGGAGCAAAATAATATACTTTGGCGGTGTTTTTGAATTTAATTCCTATAATTTTTGCCATTTAAATTTCCCCTCCAATATTTGAAACAACAACCACTCGATAAGCATGGTGGGAGTTGCATTGGCTTTTTTTCTCCTAAACGCGCCGTTCACCGCTTCTAGTGCGTGGATAACTGCGCCTCTACTAAATTTTTCCGCTTTAATAAGTTGCTCTGCGAGCGCACGGTTAAAGAGTAATTCGTCCTTTTTTTCAACCACGGCTAGCATATCTCGAAGCAGTAGCTCTAATACCGACAAAAACTCCGATACGTCCACTTTTAAGGCGCTTATCTTGGTCGAATACTCCAAAACGTCCTTGCTTGACTTCATATTGACTAGCGTATCAACTGCAACGTCGGTAATTTTTTTAAGCCCTTCGTCAAAATAATTGCGCTCTGCCTTTCCCACCGTTCCGTCACCACAAGCAATCGCGCAAAGAAGTTTTTCCGAGTCGGGAAAGTCTTCTTTCATAGCTGAATATAGCGCGTCTTTATCAAAGAGCGGAATTTCAAGTTTTTTAACCCTAGACTTAATCGTAGATAAAAGCGGGTGTTCACTAGTCGCGCCAAGTATGATGTGTACACCCTTTGGCGGTTCTTCTAACGTCTTTAACAGCTTGTTTTGTGCGGGCGCGGTCATCGTTTCCGCGTGCGATATCAAAAATATCTTTTTGTCGCCCTCGATTGGCTTTAAGTAGCTTTCTTCGATGAGCAAATTTACGTCGTCTGTTGCAACCGTTTGAGCGTTCTTTGGGAAGAACAAAAGGTCTGCAAACCCGTTTGCCTCTATCAAATTACACGTTCTGCACTGACCGCAAGGGTAACCCTTTTCACACACCAACATCTTTGCAAAAATTTTAAGATATTGGTCAAGCTTATCGCTGTCTTGCGTCAAAATCAAATAGGCGTGCGAAAGCCTGCCGTTTTCCTTGTCGCCTTTAACGGTGCGGTATGCGTTTGTGGTTTTGAGTAAAGAGGTTAAATCCATTATATCACGCCCTTTTCCTTTAAGGCATTTATAATCTTTTTGTGAGTTTCCTCCCTTTCACCGCTAGCGTCTATAACGATAAAGCGTTCGGGATAGCGCTTTGCAAGGTCAAGGTAACCCTCGTAAACTTTGTTGTGGAATTCCATACCCGAAAGTTCAAGCCTGTCGTTTTTATCAACACCGCCCTTTCTCTTGAAGGCAATTTCCGGCGGAAGTTTTAAAAACACGGTATAGTCGGGCATAAAATTTCTTATTGCATAGTCGTTGATTTTTTCCACGAAGTCCACGCCAAGTCCTCTAGCGTAGCCTTGGTATGCAAGCGAGGAGTCGATATATCTATCGCAAAGCACCAATTCTCCCCTATCAAGACGTGGTTTAACGTTCTCTTTAAGGAGCTGTACGCGTGCCGCCGCGTAAAGAAGCGCCTCGCACTCGTCGGTCATAGTGGTATTCTTTCCGTCCAATATAACCCCTCTTATCTGCTCGGAAACGGGCGTGCCACCCGGTTCGCGAGTTAAATAATACTGTTTGTTATTAACCGCGAGGTATTCTTCAAGCATTTTAATCTGTCTAGATTTTCCAACGCCCTCACAACCCTCGAAAGTTATAAATTTTCCTCTCATTTTTCTGCCTTCTTCATTAAAGTATATCGCTGAATAGCCTTACGTTTTCAACGATAAACGAAACCGTTTCGTATTGCAAATCCGGTTGATACTCTTGCATATCGAACACGACGAGCACGGTGTCTTTAGCCGTCGCTTCGCCCATCAATGAAACGTAGGTAGACGCGTCTATTTCTCCGCCCTTTAACGCTTCCATATTGATGCCGTAAATATAGTTTTCTCTGCCCTCGTCTATCTCGGCTTGGTACAATTCCTTAAAGTCGTCCACGTAGCGCGAGTTCTCTGCTTCCGCCTCTTTTACCAACTGTTCATAGCGAGTATATCTATAAAACAACTCCGCTGGGCCCTTTTCTAGAATATATTTGTAGTCGGCAACGTCCTTGCACAATTTTTCTATTCTGTCGTATTCCTTTTGAAGATATGCGTTATAGTCCTTGTTCTTTCTAACGCGGTTGTCCTTTTTCATGCGCTTTGAAAACCCTGCTTCTATCTTTTGCTTGGATAGGTTCTCAAAATTAAACTCCGCACCTTCTTCAGTGACCCCGTCATTTAGAAATGAGAGCAAGTAGTTTTGCGCGTCGGTAAGTAGGTCTGTCAAACAATAAACCTCGTACCTGTCTATGACGTGCTTTGCTCTAATGAATTCCTCTTCTTTCTCTACTTTGTTTGTGAATATTATATCGCCCTGTTGTGCGGATAGCCTTATGTCAAGCACTTCGTAGGCACTAACTATTCCCTCGCTTTCAAACTCCAACACGTCGTAACTGAACGTGCCTCTTTGCGAGAGATAATCGTTAAAACTGTCCCCACGATGACTATCGAGTCCAATGTCGTAAAAGACGCGGAATTCTTGTCCCGGCGTAACTTTGACGCGCATGATACCGTAAAGCAGTTCCCACGCGATTATGCTGACAACGACCATAACAATTATCGTTATCCATTCGTAAGAAAGAAAGTTGGATAGTCTTTTTTTGGTAATTTTATTATCCATCGTTTCCCCAAAATTCGTTTTGTGTTTTCCGTATTGTTATTTTTTAATGGGTTTCATCGTCGGGAACAAGATAACGTCTCTAATGGACGCACTGTCCGTTAGGAGCATTACAAGTCTGTCCACACCGAAACCGAGACCGCCCGTCGGGGGCAAGCCGTATTCTAGTGCGGTTACGAAATCTTCGTCCACTTGCGCGTCGTTTCCGCCCCTTGCTCTCTTTGCCTCAACTTGCTTAACGAATCTTTCCTTTTGGTCAATCGGGTCGTTAAGTTCGCTGAACGCGTTACCCATTTCTCTTGCATAAATAAAGTACTCAAACCTCTCGGTGAACGCGGGATTAGAGGGCTTTCTTTTAGCGAGCGGAGAATTCTCCACGGGATAATCGTAAATGATGGTAGGTTGAACGAGTTTATCCTCAACAAACGCATCGAAGAACGCGATGAGAACGTGTCCCTTTGTCGCTTCGTCTCCCTCTTCTACGGTAACACCCTTTTCTTTCGCAACGGCGCGAGCCTGTTCGTCGGTTGCCCAATCGTTATAGTCCACGCCTGCGTATTTTTTAACCGCTTCGACCATGGTGAGTCTTTCCCAACGTTTGCCCATGTCGATGTCCACGCCTTGATAGGTAATCTTATCGGCACCACATACTTGCAAGGTGATGGTGCGGTACATATCCTCGATTAAGTCCATCATATCGAAGTAATCGCTGTATGCTTGATACATTTCAACGGTGGTAAATTCAGGGTTATGCGACCTGTCCATACCCTCGTTTCTAAATATTCTACCAACCTCGTAAACCTTGTCGAATCCACCGACGATAAGTCTTTTTAAGTAGAGTTCGGTCTCTATGCGGAGGTACATATCTATATCGAGGGCGTTGTGGTGGGTCTTAAACGGTCTTGCAGACGCGCCGATTTCCAAGGGTTGCAAAACGGGCGTATCTACTTCCAAATACCCAACGCCGTCGAGATAACTTCTGATTGCCGACATAATTTTTGAGCGCGCAACGAAAGTTTTCTTTACCTCGGGGTTTGCGATGAGGTCGATTTCTCTTTGGCGATATCTTGTGTCTTCGTCCTTTAATCCGTGATATTTTTCAGGGAGGGGAAGAAGTGATTTAGAAAGCAATTCGACGGCGGTTGCGTGAATGGAGATTTCACCCGTTCTGGTGGTGAACACCGTTCCTTTAATGCCGACGATATCGCCGATATCGTATTCCTTAAAAGCGAGATAGTCGTCGCCCAAATCGTTTATGGAAAGATAAGATTGGATAGTTCCCTTGCCGTCCAAAATAACCGCAAAAGACGCCTTACCCATAATTCTTTTAGAGATAAGTCTACCTGCGATGCCGACTTCCTTTCCCTCGTAGTCAGCGTAATTATCCTTAATATCTTGGCTATACGCCGTTCTGTCGTATCTAACCTTTTCAAAGGGGTTCTTTCCCGCCTTAACGAGCGCGTCCAACTTTTCGCGTCTGATACGCAAAATTTCGCTTAAATCTTGTTCTTCTGTGATAATAGTGGTCTTTTCGTCCATAACTCGTCCTTTTATAAATTAGTAAACCTTTTTGATTGTAATAGTGATAATGCCAGACGGAACGGTAACTCTAATCGTTTCTCCCGCCTTTCTGCCGAGGAGCGCGTTGCCGATAGGAGATTCGTTACTGATTCTGCCTGCTTCAACGTCCGCTTCGGTAGTACCTACGATTTCGTAAGTTTGAACGCAGTCCTCTCCTTCCTCGATAAAGTCAACCTTACTACCCAAAGAAACTGTGCCTTTTTTAACTTGGTCGTCTTTTATGATAACTGCGTATTTAAGTTTGTTTTCGATTTCGAGGATTTCGCCCTCAATCATAGCCTGCTCGTTTTTAGCAGCGTCGTATTCTGCGTTTTCCGAAAGGTCGCCGAATTCTCTAGCCGTCTTAATTCTCTCGGTAATCTCTGCACGTTTTTGTAATTTAAGGTACTCAAGTCTTTTCTCTAATTCCTCTTTACCTTCTTTAGTAAGTATGACTTCTTCTGCCATTATAAAAACCCTCCGTTTTTGTTTGAATTTAAAAGTGGATAAACTCTCACATATAATTTAACTCTCGTATTATAATATATATATTAGCGTTTGTCAACTTTTCTTTGGCTTTTTCCTCTCTTGGCAAACAGTGAAAAGGCTGTTTTTTTGAAAAAAATGCAAAATTTTTGAAAAATTTTTACAAACCCTCTTGACAAATTAGCAAAACGTGGTAAAATAGGTACCGTTAAGTTACTTTTGAACACAATTTTTGATTTTTCGGGAGTTGCCCGAAGTGATTAAAACTTTTTGAATAATATATGAAAAAGAAGAAGGTTGCAATTATTTGCAACCTTCTTTTTTTGCTTTGGTTATCTTTCTTGATAGTCACCGCAACAAGTACATTGTTCACCGCAACCGCAGGTAATCTTAACGCTCTCTAGAGCGCAGTTACTGCCGTCTGCATTGTGTTTGCACTTGGTCACGTCGCACTTAATACAACAATTCTTTCTCATAATTCACTCTCCTTAAAAATTATTATGTACAAGCGCGAAGTAAATTATACTTTTCGCCTTGACTTTTTTAAGCGTTCGCGTTACAATGTTTTGGAAAAGAAAAAAAGGAGTAAAAACATGAAGGTAGTTTTACTTAAAGACGTTAAAGGCTCGGGAAAAGCGGGCGATATAATAGAGGCAAAGGACGGGTTTGCACAAAACTTTTTGATTAAAAAGGGGCTTGCTAAACCTGCCGACGCGCAAGCGCTCAACGAAAACAAAGCGCAAAAAGCAGCGCAAGAATTCCACAGACAAGAAACCCTAAAGGCAAACAAAGAACTGCGCGAAAAACTCGACGGCACGGAGGTTACCATTCAGGTTAAATGCGGTGCTGGTGGAAAGTTCTTCGGTAGCGTTACCAATAAGGAAGTTGCGGACAAACTATTTGAACTCGGCTTTGATATCGACAAAAAGAAGATTATTCTCGCATCTAACATTAAAAGCACGGGAACTTACCCAGTAACTATTAAAATCTCACCCGAAGAGAGCGCAAAAATCTCGGTTACTATCATCAACTAAAAATTAAAACCACTAGGCTTCTAGTGGTTTTTCTTTTGTTTATAATATTTTTTTACGTGCTTTTTTACGCGCAAGATTAGAAATATTTTCATAATCTTTCTAAACAGTTTTCTTCCAAACAATTTTCTGACGAGCAGAACCAAAAAGTCCTCTAATTTCTGCCTTTTACCTATCCACGATGCAGCGTATCTGTGTATGCCGTGCGTGTTTTCGGTCACGGTTACTTCTTTGGAAACGTAATCTTGTGCAAAGAAATAATCGTGAGGATAGCATACGACCTTTTCCCCCTCGATTATCTTTTCTTGATAGGTGTCGTTTAGGCTAAACCCAAACTCTTCACGCATAATAACCGAGG
This sequence comes from Clostridiales bacterium, assembly GCA_015069265.1. Taxonomy (GTDB): domain Bacteria; phylum Bacillota; class Clostridia; order Christensenellales; family Borkfalkiaceae; genus UBA1259. The sequence continues at coordinate 92,876 of SVIY01000001.1, read as the reverse complement.
CTAAAATAACGTTGGTGGTAAGGTCGAGTTTTTTACCTCTTTTACCGACTACAAACTTCTTGGTTTGGTAATTTTCTAGCATTTTCTTTAAGATAACGCTATTGGGTTTAGCGCCGATAACGGTAAAACATAACATGACGAGGTTTTCAAAGTTAGCAAAAAAGTCTGCATTTAAAAAACTGTCGATAGGCTTTATAAGTTCCACGTCCGTATCTAGATAGATACCGCCGTACTCGTGTAACACGGCAAGTCTAATATAGTCGGATGCGAACGCCCATTTCTTATGCTCTACCGCCTCTCTTAAGTATGCGCAACAGTTAACGTCGAAGTTTTTTTCATTCCACTCAATGATTTGATAGTCCGGACAAAGCCTTTTCCACCCCTCGATATTTTTAAGGACGAAGTCGGGCTTTTTTTCACCGCCAAGCCAAACGTAATGTATAATTTTAGGAATTTTTTCTTGGACCATAATAGAACTCAAGTGTAATCACCTCTTACGTTATAACTTTAATATAATATAAACGACGGCGGTTGTCAATGCTTTTACCTTAAATCTTATTGACTTTTGCTAACCGTTTTAGTATAATAGCGACAATGAACAAGAAAGAAAATCAATCGCCGATAGTTAACAAAATCGAGATAGACGAAAAGACTTCAGAGCTAAAAATCGTCGAACTATCGGAAAAACAACTGAATAAAGAATTGAAAGTGCAGAAAAAGTATCACGAATACGATTTCGTTGAGAAAAAATCTGACAAAAGCATCGGCAAACAGTTGGTGATGAAGCGTATTTTGGGCGTGGAAAAGCAAAGTTCTAACGTGGATAAACGCAAACGCCTCTTAAAAAACGTTACCACCGCCGTTTTCGTCGTATTCGTCTTGGGCGTTTTGGCGTTCACCTTTTATAAAGACTTTTTCGGCGTGGATGAGGACAGAGAATTTTTGTCTTGGGAAGCGCTAGGCAATATCTTCGCAACCTCGTGGATATACCTACTGTGCGCACTCCTTGCCATCTTTTGTTGCTACCTCTTAAAAGGTCTTAAACTTTCAATCATGTGCAAGTCGATGACTAAAAAAATGCACTTTAGGACCTGTTTTGAGACGGGCATAATCGGGCATTACTACAACAACGTTACTCCCCTTGCCGTAGGCGGTCAGCCTTTTGAAATCTACCACCTATCTAAACACGGTGTAAAGGGCGGTGTCGCAACCTCTTTGCCTATCGCAACTTTCTTCCTTAACCAATTAGCGTTCGTTCTACTCGGTGCGGTTAGCCTAATCTTCGTCGCAAGAAATCCCCTTTCGGATATACTGCCGACAACGTTTAGCGTTCTTGCAATCATAGGTCTTGTTTGTTGCGGACTAATGCCCACCCTCGTCGTTATCTTCTCGTTCTTGCCAAGTATAGGTACGAGGCTGGTCAATCTAGTCATGCACGTTGGTGCAAAACTCAAGATTATTAAAAACCCCAAAGTAACGACGTACAAGACTATAAAGACTGTCGTTCACAACTCAAGGTGCCTAAAAAGGCTTTCTACCCGCCCGTTCGTGTTCGTTATGTCCTTTATATTAAGCCTGTTTGAACAGCTCTCTACCGCGAGCATAGCATACTTCTCGCTAATGCTGTTTGGCTTTGAAGTCACAGGTGTATGGGGCGTTTACGAATGGCTTGCAATCACGCAGATGTACTTTATTTTAACGTCGTCAATCTCGTTTATCCCCACCCCCGGTAACTCGGGCGCGGCAGACCTATCTTTCTTCGTGTTGTTTGAAACGGGACTTTCCGCAGGACTCGCCTTTCCCGCAATGGTTACTTGGAGAGTGTTCGCCTTCTACAGTTATATAATAGTCGGTTTTGTCTTCGCAACGATAAAGAAAAAGTCTGACAATAAAAAACTACTCAACAACAAACGGCTATAATTTATTAAAATCTAACCTCACCCGCTTTAGTGCGTCAGTAATAGGGATTATTACTGACGCACTAGTTATATTTGCCTATCGGCAAGTTATATTGCTTAAAGCAGTTATATTTTGCTACGCAAAGTTATATTTACCCGTAGGGTAAGTTATGGCAAATATAATATAACTGCGACTGCAAGTCGCAATCTAACGCAAAATAGTTTTGCATATCACTTTTAGCCACAAGGCTAAAAATAAAACGACTAAAGTCGTTGGCGTTCGCTACGCTCGGCTAAACTTATTAAAACTTAATCTTTTGTGGTAAAGATATAGCCCACTATATTTCGCCTTAAAGCGAAGTATAGTGGGCTATACTTTTATTACGAACTAAAAATCCCTATGGGACACGCCGCTTTTAAGGGTGGGGTTTTTTTAAGAGTTTTAATAAAACTATTGACCGAACGGGGTTAATTATGATAGAATAATTTTATTAAAATAATAATTATCACTTTGAAAATAAAGGAGAAAATTATGTGTTGCAACAATAGATATGCAGAGGCTAGAGAAATTTACGCAAAATACGGTATTGATACCGACGCGGTTATTGAAAAGTTAAAAACCATACCCGTATCCCTCCACTGCTGGCAGGGTGACGACGTTAAGGGTTTCGACCAAGACGGTCCTTTGACAGGCGGTATTCAAACCACCGGTAACTATATGGGAAAGGCAAGAACTCCGGAAGAGCTTATTGCCGATATGGAAGAAGTTTTATCTCTCTGCCCCGGCGCAAAGAAGCTCAACGTTCACGCTTGCTACGCTATCTTTGAAGAAGACGGATTTGTAGACAGAGATAAGATTGAACCCAGACACTTCAAAAAATGGGTTGAACTCGCTAAAAAATATAATATGGGTATAGACTTTAACCCCACTTTCTTCTCACATAGCAAGATTAAGGACGGCTTATCCCTCTCCTCTCCCGATAAAGCGACTAGAGATTTCTGGATAGCTCACGGCAAAGCTTGTATCAGAATTTCCGAATACTTCGCAAAAGAAACGGGCGTTCCCTGTGTTATGAACATTTGGACGGGCGACGGATATAAGGATATCCCTGCAGACAGAATGGGTCCCAGACTTCGCTACAAAGAGAGTATCGAGGCTATCCTTTCTGAAAAATTCGACAAAAACTTGGTTAAACCTTGCGTAGAATCAAAGGTGTTCGGTATCGGTGTTGAAGCATATACCGTTGGCTCGGCAGAATTCGCTTTGACCTTTGCCGCAACCCACGACGGCGTTTTGCCCTTGATGGATAACGGTCACTACCACCCCACCGAAGTAGTTTCGGATAAGATTCCTGCACTCCTTGCATTCTTCCCCGAAATCGCACTTCACATCACTCGTCCTATCCGTTGGGACTCTGACCACACCGTTCTCTTTGACGACGAAACAAAGGAAATGGCAAAGGAAATCGTTAGAAACGACGCTTTGGATAGAGTATATATGGCTCTCGACTACTTTGACGCGTCAATCAACCGTATCGCCGCTTGGGTTATCGGTTTTAGAAGCTGGCAAAGAGCATTGCTCCTCGCTATGCTAACCCCGAACGCTAAATTCAAAGTGCTCCAAGACGAGAATAAACTCACCGAACTCTTGGTCGCTCAAGAAAGAGTTAAAACTCTCCCCTTTGGCGACGTTTGGGCAGAATACTGCGTTCGCTGTGGCGCTCCCACCGACTGCAAACTTTGGGACAAGATTGACGAATACGAAAAAACCGTCCTCGCAAAAAGAGTTTAATAATTACTATAAAATCAAAAAGTGGCTTTGTTCAAGCCACTTTTTTGTTTATTTGTTTGCCATGTGTTTTTTCTTCACAATGAAATATGTGTTTAATCCTACGATTGACAAGAAAACTGCTGATACAACTACTCCCATTGTCTTTACGTTTCGTATTGCTTGACTCTGTTCTTTTTTATATAACTCGTAAGAAACTATTTCCTCTCCGTTTGATTTTAAGAACAACGTCTCTGTCATCATAAGTTGATTTTCTAAAAAAGATTTTTCGGCAGATTTTGTAATCCTAAAAACTACTTTATCATTCTTTTTTAAACTTGCCATTGCCTTTTCATTAGCTAGACTGCTTTTACCTATTAATAATTCACACTTGTATTCATCAAGGGTTATTATATATGTCCCTTCATTTTCCACAGTTTTTAAAACCGTCGCATTAAATTCTCGCTCTCCAATCATATTGTTCTTCTTTACAATCTCTGTTACCCCGAAACTAATAAAAAGAAAAACACAAGCTAGAAAACCACAAATCACACAAATAACTACGTTCTTTTTTATAGATTTTTTCACCTATCGATACTCCTAAAAAGTAAATATTGTTCTAAACCACTGCGAAACGGTGTCCCATGTTTGCCCGCCACTATAAATTAACGAAATAGCACCAACAAAAGCACCAATAAGTGCCGCTATGCCAAGCCCTAATAAAATCGAAATAAATGCATGCCCCATCGGGGTCAATATTCATTACGGGGTTACCACCACAGTATGCGTAGAGGTTAAGTCCATTAATTGTTTCAGGGTCAATGTATTCTATGCTGCCTATGGTAATAAATCTACAAACTTGTGGTTACCCCACGCGTCGTAAATGTATCTTTATGCGCATATTATACCACCTGTAAAAAACAATGTCAATACAAAGTAAAAAGTGGCTTTATTCAAGCCACTTTTTTGTTTTGTGTTTTATTAACTCAATACATTGATTATTGCTTTGCACGATTTGACGAGAAAAATACAAGTAGGACGAGTGTTCTTTTTGGGGAGCATACCCGTAGCGGTCTGTTCACCAAAAAAACACGAAGTATTGCGCAGTATTTTGCCGTCAAAAATCAATTAGATTGAGCGGAAAAGCCTCGATTATATCAACATTTGTCCGCCGAGTGAGTCGATTACCATGAACATTTCTATTTGTTTTCCAGTCATTACGTCGATATAAACGTAATAGGTGGTTTGGTCGTAATTGCCCATTATTTCGTAGGCGTGCTTTTCAGAGTTTGTGCCGATAGGAACGATACACTCCCTTACGCTGTCTATTTCAATGTTTTTAGATACCTTTGCCCTAGCCTCCGCCTCGCTTATCACGGGAGAGGAAACCGACCTTTGAGTATGGTTAGTATAATACGCTGAAGCTTCCATACCGATAACCATTTCCGTTTCCGCGCATATTCTGACCTTGATTAAGTCCGAGTAAACTATCACCCCGTCTTGTTCAAAAGCAAAGTTAATGGTATAAACGTTGTTGGCGAGGTTTATCCACACGGGACTCATATCCTCAATACCTAGCGTTGATAAAAACTGCTCGCCTATCTCAACCGCTCTATCGCGAGTAATCTTGGTGTCCTTACAACTGCCGGCATAGTCGAACATTATAAGTTTTCCGCCCTTTTTACTGATTTGAGCAAAGAGGTTTTCCCCGTTTATTTCGCCTTGAACGTTAAAGCAAGCAATCTTGCCGTCGGCAACCCCAACGTTTTTTGCGCCCTCAATCTTGTGCGTTGCAAATATCTTATTAAATATTTCTAGCGCGCGCATTTTATCCACGTCATCGCCCAAAAGTCCTTTAATCTCTCTATCCGTTTGTCCGTCCGAGAACGGTCCGTCGTAGATTAGTTCGGGGTATTCTACCGAAAGGTTTTGCAGTTCGTTAAAGTTAGATATCATAAGATTGCCCTCCCCACCGTCTATAAGCGTGGAAAAGGAGTAGTCCACCCCCATTTCGTTTACCGTTTTATGCAGAGAGTCTTTAAGCGTTTTGTTTGCCTTATATAGTTGGTTTAACCCCTTATAGTCTTGCTCGTTCAAGGCCTCACCCTCGATGAGTTTATTGTTTATATACTTTGCATAGTCGCCTATTTGGTTGATAAGTTTGGTCGTATAAAACTTGCTCTCGTCGTGGAGGGGGAGCTGTTGAAGTTCGCTCTCCGCGAGTTCGCTGTTTATCGCAACGTCTACTAAATACTTCTGCATAGCCTCTTCATCTGCGGTAGAAAGCATTTTGGAGAGGTTTAAGTCTATGTTGTCAACCCTCTCTACTGTGTCGTAAAAGGACTTGTTGTAAACGTTTTCTAGCATACCGTCAGACTTTGACGGCATAAGCAGTGTAAAGGTAAGCGCGCCCGATAAAACCAAGGTGGCAACGCCTAGCGAAATGACCGCCGCCAGCCATCCACCTCTTTTTCCGCCACTACTATTTTCGCCAGCACTACTCTTTTCGCGCTCGGCTTTAAGTCTTGCCTTTCTCTCTTTCTGCTCGGCTTTTTCGCGCATTTTTTCCCTTAAAAAGACGGCTTTCGCCTTTTGCCGTTCGGCTTTTGACAAAGTCTTTTCGCGCTCGGCTTTAAGCCTTTCCTCATTTTGCACTCTCTCCGTTTCGCGCTCTAGGAGTACTTCAAGCGGTTTTTTGCCTTGGGTTTGGTTGTCGTGCATGGCGTTTTCCGCCTTTTCTACCGCGTTGTTGTTATTGTTGCCATTGTTGTTGTCGCTTACATTGTTGTTATTTCTAAATTCTTCCATATTCCCTCCGTTAAATAGCAAACACGTGGTTACCGATAGTTACCGTAGTCTGTCTTGAAAATATCCAACTGCTCGTTGCGGTTGCGGGGTTATAGTAGTAGAGCGCACCGTAAGATGGGTCCCAACCGTTAATAGCGTCGAGCGCCGCCTTTTTAGCAGTTGCGTTTGGGGTTAAATTAATCTGTCCGTCGGCAACGGCAGTGAATGCGTAACTTTGGTAAATCACGCCCGACATACTGTTGGGAAAGGACGAACTTTTAATTCTGTTTAACACTACCGCCCCTACCGCAACTTGACCGACGTAGCTTTCCCCTCTCGCTTCGCCGTAAATAAGCCTAGCAAGCAGAGCTATATCCGCATCGCTATACCCGTTACTAGACGACGATGAAGAGGATGACGAAGTGCTCATACCTAGTGCGGCAAGCGTTTTGTTTCCCACAATACCGTCTACCGCGAGTTTATTCTTCCTTTGAAAATACTTGACCGCCTCCCTAGTTTTCGAGCCGTAAATTCCATCAACCGAGCCTGTATAATATCCCCAATTTTTGAGTTTTCGTTGAATGGTTTTAACCGTTGCGCCCGTGCTTCCTTGCTTGTATACCGCGGCATAAGCCGTTTGCACCTCGTGCGAAGGAAGGGTATGCACCACACAAAAGCCCATTGTGAAAATGAGCATAATAAAAGCGATTATCCTTACCGTTTTTTTCATTAATTTTTCTCCTTGTTATAAAAACCGTCTATTATCTGCTTAATCTTGCTTTTATAAACGTAATTATCCCCCTCTCCGACAAAACACAGTGGAGGATACACGACGCACCACCAATTATCTCCGCTACCGCTTCCAAGTTCGATTATAAGCGCCTTGTAAAAGCCTTTCTCTAACTCCAAGTCGCCGTACACTCGCGTAGGAAACTCTTCCTCTTTAACGGATACGGTTGCAACGTAATTAAAGCCGTTCTCTCTTAAAGTGCAGTCACACACCGCCTTAATGCTCTCTATATTGGCTTTTAGCATTTTTTCCGCCTTTTGCTTGGTATCACACTCTGCAATTAACGGCGTTAAAAAATTTACCACGCTGTCTTTAACTTTGTATTTTACCGCTTGGTCGGTATAAAGATTGGAGTCCGCTCTAATGTGAATGCGAAGATATTCTTCGTGACTTTTTGCGGACGGCAAATTAAGTCCTATAACAGACAAGATTATTATGGCGACAATAAAAAAACTTATGCAGACCTTTTTCATTTTTCCCTCCGAGAAAAAGTTATTTTACGCATAAGTTATTAACACATTATTTAATTTTTATACTTTAATGCAAGCTTTTTATGTGGACAAAAGAAAACTCGACTTATAAAAAGTCGAGTTTTATAATTTATTTTTTCTTGTCAGGAATGGTTTGGAGTTTAAGAAGTTTTTTCTCAAACAACGGATAAACCTTTTTATACGCCAAATTCCTTGCCGTTTTGCTTTTATAAATGGCGAGGGCGGTAGGTCCGCTTCCTGCAACGAACACCGCTTCTGCATCGGTGTGCTTTAACACCGATAAATTGAACGCCGTTTCGGGAACGAGTTTTGTCGCCGTTCCCTCTAAATCGTTTTTAATGAGTTTATAAAAGAGTTCCACGTCCTCTAACTCCAACGCTTTGGTTGCTTGCTTGGTGGTGGGTAGCGGATGCTTTTTGCTCTGGTCGAACTTTTTATAGCACTCCTTTGCCGAAACTTTTTTTTCGTCCGTCACCGCGAGCAAGTAAAAGCGCTTGTCGGAATATTTCTTTTCCACCTTTTCCCCGCGTCCGCTCATAACCGCGTAACCGCCTTTAAGCATATATACAGAGTCGCTACCAAGTTTACTTGCAAGCGGTTGCAAATCTCCCACAACCTCATAGAGTTCTTTCATTGCGAGAAGTACGCCTGCAATGTCTGCCGACGAACCGCCAAGCCCAGCGCCCACGGGTATTTTTTTATCGACTATTATATCCACGCCGTCGGTGGAAAACTTTTGCATAAAATAACTTGCCGTCTTGAACGCGTTATTCTCCTCTATCGGACAGTCTACGGGAAGCCCTTTCATGGTGAGGGTAATCTTTTTGTCCTTTCTTTTTTTAACCGTCACGACGTCGCAGATGTCAACCGACGCTACGAGCGAGTTTATTTGGTGGTATTTGCCCTCTAACCCCAACACGTCAAGCGTAAGATTAATTTTTGCAGGTATGGTTTTAGTAACTTTTTTCATTTGCATCCTCGTGCATGTTTATTTTCGTCTATAAACGACTATTCTTTCTTTCCCCGTCAAAGGAAAGGTCAAATCTTTGTTTGTTTCGATAAGTTTATCGGGGTCTTCGTTAAGCCGTTTTGCAAGCGACCAGAGATCCTCCCCCTCAAATGGAATATATACGCTTAACGCCGAGTCGCACTTTTCCTTTTGCTCTTTTGTTTTAATTTCCTTAACAAGCCCGACGACTGCGTTATCTTTTAGGCACAGCGTTGCCCTAATTTCCGCTTCTAGTTCTATCTCGGTAAGGGACAGCACTCTTGCGCGAGCGTTAATCGCGCCCACTCGCACGCTAGACTCACTGTTGCAACCGCCACCAAACTCCTCTTTTATATCGAAAGGTGTTTCCGCCTTTCTAGTAAAATAATTGCCCTCTCCGTCGGTGAAGTATGCGGTAGCAGTTAAAACGCCCGTTAATTTTAGATGACCGTTATCGCACTCTTTTGATACGACTTCAACCTTTTCTCCGCCAACTGCAAGCAGACTTGCACCGACGGGCAGTTCGTCTACAAACGCTCTACCACTAATGGACGAAGATACGCCGTGAAGCTCGCACGATTTAGAATAGAAAAAGTCTTCGCGCTCTAATTCTAATTGGTTTTGCTTGCAGAACGCATCGCTCGCCACGTTTATTTGCGAGATAGAAAACGCCTCGCCATAAAACTGTAACTGTGCAGTTAAAGTAACCGTACTTTGCCCACTCTCCTCGTCTACCGAAACGTCAGTCTTAAAGGCGCGCTCTTTAACGCGCGCAATAGCTTGCATTGTTGGCATAGCCTCGTCGCATTCTAGTTCCATGCGGAAAGGAATAGTTCTGTTTTCTCTTATTATACCGCCTTTTTCTTTATTTTGCAAGACTATTATTGATAAAAGCACTTCTCCGTCCACGATAAGCGTTCCCACACCGCACTGAACGGCGGTAATAAACGCTTTAATTTTGTGTGCGAGCACTTCTTTGACCGCATAGTTTAGGTCAAACTGTTCCTCGACGGGATAGACCCCGACTTTTAGTCCCAAGCCTTTCGAATAGGTTATCTCTTGACTTTTAACAAACACGTCCTCGCCACCGACAAGTGCTTTTACCTGACGGCACTTCTCCACTTCGGCGCGAACGGTTACGTACGCCGATAGCGAAAGTTTAACGCCCGATAAATCGGTGTCGATTTTATCCACGGTAGCGGTGGTAAACACTCTTGCCCCGTCGGATAAAAGGTCGCTTTTCATTATTCCCTTAAACTCCGCGCCACACTCGGCTTTTTTTATTTCACCGTCAGTGGAAACGTAGCTTAAAAAGAATACTACTCTACCGCTATAATCTAGCTTTCCGTCACCAACCATACCTTCTTCGGTGGTTACGAAAGCGTTGACACTCAATACTTTTTTTATTTGCTCTAAAGGAACGTCCGTCTTTGTTTCCGCCTTTATCTGCTCTAAAATTTCTCCCCTTTCGCAGTTGCTGTTTATACTTTCAAATACAGGTTCAAACGCCATAAACCCCTCCCTTTTACCAAATTGCCGTTAGTACATTATATGAGAGGCGGTTATTTTTAGAACAAAAAATGCGCGATATGTCTCGCGCATTGTTTTATTCGGCTGTGCCGTTGATATTATTAAGTTTTACCCGTCCGCACATGTATTCGGAATAGGAATAGGAAGTCTTGCCCTTAAAGTCTTTATCCAAGGGAAGAACGGTAAAGAGTGCAGGATAAACGCCTTTTACCACTCCGGAAAACTTTACGAACTTGTTTCGCCCTAAATTTAAGGTCACTTCCACCGACTGCTCTTGTAGGTTTTTAATTCTTTCCTTTACCTCTATAATTGATGCCGTGTTCTTAATCATACGGTAATTATAGCCGAGAAAAAAAGTTTTTATACCTATTCTTCGTCGTCAAAGTCCTCGTCTTCGTCTTCCTCGTCCTCTTCATCGGTATCTTCAAAGTCAGACTCGTCAACGTCGGGGATATCGAAGTCGTCGTCCTCTTCTTCCTCTTCGATAATGTCCTCTTCTTCCTCGTCTTCTAGGAATTCACCTTCTTCTTTGGCGAGTTTGTCGAGGGAGAGCATTTCTTCATCCTCTTCCTCCTCTTCTTCCTCGTCGTCAAGGTATTCTTTCCACGATTCGTCGTCAAGGTCGTCACGCGTTTCTTGATAGTCCTTCTCTTCGGCGCATTTTGCACACATTGTCTCGCCGAGTTTTATATAGTTTTGGTGGCAGATAGGACAGAGTTCCATACCCTCCGTTTCGTCCTCTTCATCTACCGCAAAAACGAGTTGCGGACCTTTCTTTAATTCCGCTTTACATACGTCGCAATATTCTTCCCCACGTCTGATGTAGTTAAGTTCACATCTGGGGCATTTTATCCAATCACCTGGCATAATCGTATCTCCATATATATCATATATATTTCAAGCCATACTTCAAAGTGCTTATCAGTATATTATATAATAAAAAATTTGTAAACTGTTTTTTTACAATTTTTTAAAATTTTTTGCCCAAAATATTTATCTATAAGAAATTTTAATACCCAATCGCGTAAAAACTATTACTCTTTTTTTTAAATTATGGTATTATATTTATGCAAAGTTAAATTTTTGTTTAATAAAAACCTTTTTTAAGGAGAAAATTATGAGTCGTTTGTTCGGCACTGTATCAAGAGGCGTTAGAGCGCCTATCATCAAAAGTGGTGACGATATCGTTAAAATCGTAACCGATTCCGTTTTGGAAGCAAGCAAGGTTGAAGGCGTTAGCTTTCACGATAAAGACGTTGTGGCTATGACCGAAGCTATCGTTGCTAGAGCGCAAGGTAACTACGCTTCTATCGACGACATTGCACTTGACGTTAAAGCTAAACTCGGTGGCGAAACGGTGGGCGTTATCTTCCCGATTTTATCTAGAAACCGTTTTTCCGTATGCCTTAAAGGTATCGCTAAAGGCGCAAAGAAAATCGTTTTAATGCTCTCCTATCCGTCGGACGAAGTGGGTAACCACCTCGTTAGCCTCGATATGCTTGACGAAAAGGGCGTTAACCCCTATACCGACGTTTTGACCGAACAAAAATATCGCGAACTTTTCGGCGAGGCAAAACACACATTCACCGGCGTTGATTACGTTGAATACTATAAAGAGCTCGTTACCAGCATGGGCGCAGAGTGTGAAATTATTTTTGCTAACAACGCAAAAGCAATTCTTCCCTACGCCAAAAACGTTCTCTGTTGTGATATCCACACTAGAGCAAGAACCAAACGCCTCTTAAAGAGCGCAGGCGCAAACGTTTGCGGTTTGGATGAAATCTTGAACGCTTCGGTAAACGGTAGTGGTTATAACGAAGAATACGGTCTTTTAGGCTCAAATAAATCTACTGAAGAATCGGTTAAACTTTTCCCCAGAGATTGCCAACCTATCGTAGACGCTATACAAGAAAATCTTTATAAAGCAACGGGCAAGAAGATTGAAGTTATGGTTTACGGCGACGGCGCGTTCAAAGACCCCGTAGGAAAGATTTGGGAACTTGCTGACCCCGTTGTTTCCCCCGCGTTCACTAGCGGTTTAGAGGGAACTCCAAACGAGCTTAAACTTAAATACCTCGCAGACAACGACTTTAAGGACTTAAAGGGCGAAGAATTAAAGCAAGCAATCAAGAACGAAATCGCTAAAAAGGACTCTACCGTAGTTGGTCAAATGGGTACGACCCCCCGTCGTCTTACCGACCTTATCGGTTCGCTCTGTGACCTAACTTCAGGCTCTGGCGACAAGGGTACTCCTATCATTTGGATACAAGGTTACTTTGATAACTACACAACCGAATATTAATACTAACAAATACAATATATATAACTATATAAAAAAACGTCCACCGGTGTCGCTGGTGGACGTTTTGTTATAAAATTGTTTTTTAATTGTTTTTTATATGTTCATTAGTATTGACGCGGCAAGGGCAAAGATTATTCCAACTATACTCTTTTTGGTCATCTTTTCCTTAAAGAATATGCTTGCTAAAACTGCCGATGCTATTAAGTTTGCGCCCTGCAAGGTTGGATACAACTGTGTTGATGGAATATCTGCCACCGCCATAGTTTTCATTATAACGTTTACGTAAAGGGCAATAGAAATTACTAGATATATACAAATATGTCTTTTGTCGCAAACGTTTTTGCTTAAAGGCGACGTCTTCTTAACCTTGAACAGCATAAGCACTAGTAATTGAGGTATTATCATTAAGGCGTACGTATAAAAGGTGAATGTGCTGGGCGCGCCTAGAGATTGCTTAACGAATACTTTTTGCATAAAGTCTGAAAGCGCCACACCCACGCAACCTAATACTAGCGTTATAATTGCTCTCTTATCCATTTTCCCTTTTAGGTTTTTGTTATACAGCGACATTATGTATACGGCAACGAACAAAAGAACAAATCCTATTATTCTAGTCGTGCTTATTTTGTCTCCGTATATCGCCCAACCCAAGAGCGCCGTTATTACAGACCCTAGCATTGTAAAAATATTTAGGAACGCATAGGCTTCGCTTTTATAGGCGTAAAGCCAACTTATGCAAAACAGAGCCATAAAAACGGAAGATGCCAAACAAACTAAAAATGCTTCTAACGATAGTTCTAGTCCACTAAAACCGACTTGTATTATAAGGACTAAAAAACCAATGCCGGCGCAGAACACACTTCTAATAATGTTCACGGCAAAGCCGTCGTTTAACGACACTACGTCACGACTTATCTTCTTTCCCGAAAGACCTTTTATAAGCCCAGCGACAAGTGCTACAAATAGGTAAAGATATGCTATCAATTGTCACAATCTCCAAAATCGGGTACTTCAAGAGGAATTCCGCCTTGTTTAAGAGATTCTATCGCAACGAGTCCTGGTACGGTATATCTAGCCGCTTTCCAAGCGTTTAGTATCGGTTGTTTGTTTTCCCTAACCGCTCTTAAAAAGTCATCTACTAAAAGCTTATGCGAACCCATATGTCCGTTGGGAAATGCCTTAAATTCTTCGGGTAGACGCTCAACCTCTTTTTGCTGAACAGGTGCGTTTCCGTTCCATTGCCACTCGCCGTTGGCAACTTTTTCCTTAAAGTCAACGTCGTTTTTATGCTCGGTTAGTTCGGTTAAGTTCACGTAATCGCTAACCTCTTGAAACTTCACGTGCTCTTCTTCCCCATATTTATAATCTCTCTCTACTAAGATATGTTGGGCGTTGCTGAATTCGTAACCGCCGTTAGTTCCGTAAAGCGCAGAAATATATGAACTCGGTTTTCTCCAACCTATTCTTCTTGCTTCGGTAACCCTTGCGACACCCCCGTTTTCTAGTTCCATAAAGACGTATTGATTAGAATATTCGTTGTCCCAAAGGTTATTGCCCTTTCCAAATCTTCCGTCGTTTTCAGTGTCTTTATATCCCACGCAAGTAACCTTTTTAACAAACGAGCCAACGGCTGATAGTATCATTGAAGTTGAGTGAGTGGGATAAAGAAGAGGTGGCATTCCTGCTTCACCCTTAACCTTGCCATATCCTATAGAGTCAATATCGTGATAATATTGCGATGCGCCGTAAACGAACTTTCCAAACTTGCCCTGCTCGTAAGCCTCTCTACAATACATTGCGCAAGGATAATAATAGCAAGTTTCAGCCATCATATAGATTAATCCCGTTTTCTTTACTAATTCTACAATTTCTTCGCACTCTTTAACGGTTGACGCCATAGGTACGGCAGAAAACACGTGCTTTCCTGCTAATAGTGCGCGTTTAACAATACTTCCGTGCAAATGTCTTTCGGTAAAGTTAAGCACGCAATCAATATCCTTTCTTTCTAGCACTTCTTCATAAGTTTTTATTATCTCTAAACCAAATCTTTCTTCAAAGTCTTTGGCCTTGCTTTCGATAAGGTCGCAAGCATACATCTTTTTTACGTTTGGATGAGCCTTAAAAAGTGGCATAAACCAGTTGGCAAACCTTCCACAGCCTATAACCGCTAAAGTAAAAGTCTTTTTTTCCATATTCGTTCTCCTTTCGGTTCTTTCTTTTTTTAATTATAGCACACGGCTTTTTCCCCTACTATGTGTAAAATGAATCAAGCGTTGTGTTTTTTGTACTTTTTTAAAATTTTAATTGCCAATTATTTATAGGTGGTATATACTGTTTGCGAGGTGAAAATATGAAACTAAACGACATTCAGCCTTTCGTTAGGCAAGCGGTAATTTGCAAACTCCATTCGGGGCTATATACTGGCAAAAAAATAAAAACGCGTGATTGTAGACTTTTTTATATTCTACACGGAAACGGCGAAATGTTGATTGAAGGCAAACGCTATACTCTAAAAGCAAACTCGGTCATTTTATTTCAAACGGGAACGGAATACGTTTGGCAGTCGAGCGACGTTAGGTATATCGCTATAAATTTCGACTACACACAAGATTATAGCCACATTAAAAGAACCTTTTCACCAATAAATGCCGAAATCTTTCCCAAAGATAATTTCTCTCAAAAAATCATATTCGATGACGCGCAAGAATTAAATGGAGAAATCGTACTTTTTAATTGTCACGATTCAGCAACCAAAATCACAAACCTTGCCGTCGAAATAAACACTGCAGGCGAATTTAAGGACGAACTGCTTTCTTCTTTATTGAAGTCTATTATAATAAGCATCATTCGCCAAAAACGCGAACGTCTTTGCTCTGGTGATACTAAGGGTTCTATTATTACAAGACAAATTATTGATTACGTACAGCAAAATTATAGTAACCACATTACAAACAAAGACTTATCCGAACGATTCTTCTTCAATCCCTCTTATGCAAATAGGGTTTTTAAGGCACATACTGGTTTTTCTATCCGCACGTTTATTATAGATTACAGAATAAATCAAGCGATGGAAATTCTTCGCACTCAAAACGCAATCATAAGCGAAACGGCTTTTTTGGTCGGTTTTTCAGATATCCCTCACTTTATTAAAACCTTCAAAAAGCACGTTGGAAAAACTCCTACCGAATATGTTAAAAGCAATTCTATATAATCAAAATAGCGGATACGTAACGTATCCGCTATTTTATTTTGCTTTTTTATACATTCATTAACAACCACCACTACGATTATTTCTATGATGATTTTTTGTCATCTTTTCCTTTTAATTGGTTGTTTCTTCTTAATAAATGCTATTCGATTTCAATAAATATTGCTTGACCTAAACCTAGTTTTTCTTTTAAGATAGTGCCATTAAGTTCTCTTTCTACTCTCTTTCCTTTGTAGTAGAATTTAGCCTTATCCGCAAGCTCGCCAAGTTCAACTTCAATGGTGGTCACCCTCTTGTTATAAAGAGTTTCTTCAATAGGATTTCCAACGTTTTGAACCATATACATTCTAGAAGAACCATTTTTCATTTCGGTAACGTAAATAGGATATTTAGGTGTTTTAACTGAAATAGGAATGTTTTTTACGTCCGAAAGTATTGCCTCTTTAGTAGAATCAAAATCCGTCTTTTCTTTTCCTTCTGGGAAGAAGAAATATCCGTTGTCATATTGATAATCAATAATAACAGGCTCAAACTCCTTAAATTCTTTTATAATCTTTTTAGTTATAAACCAAAGTTTTGTTCTAGTTCCGTCAAGGTTAACTAACGCACCGCCGTCAACGCCGTCGCTACCAGACCTTTTGCCTATAAATCTCTTTCTTGCCTTTGTGAAGTAGGTAAAGTAAGAAAACTCTTTGCAACCACAGCCTAATGCAAGGTTCATTTGCCAATACATTTCCTTTTCGTTTATTCTTCTCCAAGCAACGCCACCGTCAAGTTCGTCTGGTTTTTGTGGGTTTATTACACACGCCTCTTGACAGAAAGACTGCAATACCATGCGCATTTCTTTGCCCGTCTCTCTGCAAACGTTGGCAAACACTTGGAAAGTTGGAATTGAAAAACGGCTTATCACGTTTTTGCGTTGGAAAGCGTATTCGTCAGTCATAAGATAGTCTATATCGCTTTCTTTTGCAAAATAACGCAAATAAGAAGCAAGGTCTTCTGCCCTAGTCTGCAAATTTTCTGGGTCTGGTGCAATGTGCGAGTGCAAAACCATGTTCAAAAGATTGCATTGGAGCACCATGTTTGGAAACATTTTCTTAAACTTCTTATAAACTATTGCATAATTTTTTAGATTTTTAAATGCAGGTTCGTCTTGAAGTTGAATTGCATAGAAAGCGGGGTGATTTCTATAAACTTTTGTTGCGTTGTCAATAAACTCCTCAAATTCTTCTTCGGTCTTAAATCTACCGTTTTCACCGACCAATATTTCTTCCTTGGGCAAGTCTTTGACAACCTTGTCTTCTAAAATAACTTTTAAGCCAACCTTTGCACAAATATCCATAACTTTTTTAGCAGAAGATTTTTCCCAAGGCTCGCCATTATAGGCATTGTCATGTTGCAAAAGCGCGATATTAAATCCGATATCTTTATACTCTTTATATCTTTTTACCGATCTAAAATCTTCGCCAAGAAAATAAACTTCTCCATCAACGTAGTATTTTCCACAAGTTGGCGCGTTATAACCATAAAAATCAAAATGCTTTCTCATGTCTTTCCTCTTTTCTTTATTCTTTTTATTTAATTATAGCACGCGTAAATTAATTTTGCAATGTGCAAAATGACTTTTTATTTGCGTTTTTCATACTTTTTTTAAATCTCTTTCTCTAATTTTTTCCATAAAAAAATCTCCTTAAGTTTTATTCTTAAAGAGAATTTTTTAGCCATTTTCATAGGGCAATAAATTATTAAACTTTATCGGTCTAAATAAAAATATTTATAGGTTATTTACCGCTTTTTTGTTTTTCCAATAAGAATTTATTCATTCTTTCGTTTGGTGGGCAATTTGGCTGGTGGAAAGTTATATATTCTTGCTTATCTAACCCTGTAAAAATCATGGCGTGACCACCGTCTTTTTCGACTACAAACCTTTCAAATTCATACGCACCAAAAACACTGTCCGCCACGCTTTTTACCACACAATAACCTTGGTGGGAAAAAGTTGACCAATATAGTTCGATTTTTCCGTCTCTTTCTTTAACAAAAGGTCCTTCCGCAACGTACCCCTTTTCGCTGGTAAAAACGTCTGCAATTTCTCTTGCAAAACCACAATTTTTGCCACTTATAACTTTTTTTGGTTCTCCAATGGTTTCTTTTAAGTCTTGGCTTAATTCTACAACGAATATTCCACCATCTCCGTCTTTTGTGACCGAAAATCTCCACTCATCTGAAAAGTATAAATAGTTCTTTCCGTCTTTAACAAACAGCGTTGCATCCAAACAACTCCAACCACTTGGCGTGATATATTCGCCGGTTAAAAAAGTAAAAGGTTTATCAATTTTATCTGAGACTAAAATTATACTTCCCCTTCCCTTATCTTCTCTAAACACCGAAACAATTAAATAGTATTTTCCATTCACTTTATGAAGTTCGGGTGCCCAAAACTCTGAATATCCATAAAGTGTATCTTTTTTAACCATACACCCAACTTTTTCAAAAACTTTCAAATCGTGCGACTTGTAAAGCATAAAATCGCTCCCCGCGTGAACACATTTATTATAGTCAGTAGAAAGTTGTGCATTATAAGTTGTTCCAAGCAAATAATACTCACCATTTTCAACAAAAACAAAGGGGTCTCTTATAAGTAAATCACTAACGTGAACTTTCATATTGTATCCACTCCTTTTTCGTTCAGCCATATTTTAAGTTATGATAGAGAAAAAATCAAGCAATTTTCTAAAATTTAAAATTAAAAGGCGGACACTTTTTGTGTCCGCTTTTTTGTTTTTCTTTATCTTACGTCCTTTTCTAATAACATTTTATCAGCGACGAGTGCTATAAACTCGCCGTTCGTCGGTTTTTCTGCGCCGATATACGCGCGCACGCCTAATATATTATTGATAGAATCTATCCTCCCTCTGTTCCAAGCAACCTCAATCGCGTGGCGGATAGCACGCTCTACTTTACTTGCGGTTGTGTTGTACTTTTCGCCAATCGAGGGGTAAAGTTTTTTGGTTATATTGTTGATAATTTCGGGGTCATCAACTGCCATCTTTACTCCCTCTCTCAAAAAGGAATAGCCCTTAATGTGAGGTGGAATTCCAACGTTGATAAAGATTTTGCTAATCTTTTCCTCCAAAGACACTTGATGAAAATTTTTAGAAGAATTGCTCGTTTGCACATCGGCCTTATCTTCTAGTATTTCGTTAAGCCTCTCTTTTAACGCGGAAAACTCAATTGGCTTTGCAAGAAAATAATCTGCTCCAGCGCCCACGGCTTTGGACAAAATATCGTCACTGCAAAAGGCAGTAAGCACTACAACTTTAGTTCCAAGCTTCATTTCCTTGACCTTTCTCACAACGGAAAGTCCGTCGTATCCGGAAACGACTAAATCGGTAAGTAATATCCCAGGCTTTTTGTCGGCAACTGCAGAAATTGCGGAAATACCGTCCGTCGTCATACCCACCACCTCAAAGTCAGTTTGATTCTCAAACTGTTTTGCAAGTTCTTCGTTAACATCTTTTGTCCCTTGTAGCAAAAATACCGTTCTTTTTAGCATAGATAACTCCTTAAATTTCAATTATCTACATTTTACTACTTTTTCAAACAGAACACAAGAGTTTTGAACGAATATTTCAACGCGCAAAAAAGACATTTTTACAGAATTCGATTTGTTTAGATTTTTATTGACTTTTTTCGGTGCAATTTTCCATAGTTCGACATTTTTACTTTCGACATTTGTAAAAATGTCGGGCACTTTTTCTCTATAAAAATAAAAAAACGGGCGACCAAAATGGTCGCCCGTTAACAGTTTAGTTTTTATTCAAACTCGTTGTATGCTTCGGTGAAATACCACTTAACATTCTTGTCGATATAAGCAGAAATTTCATCAAAGTCTTCGCTCTTAATGAACTCGATAATGGTATCTTTAATAGCAAAGTAGGTGTTCTTTAATTGAGTTTGCTCGTTGGTGTTTTTGTTTTCGTAACCGCGCATTCCCTCGAGCTTAATATACTCGTTTGCCATTTGGATAGCCTTTTCGTATTTTTCAAGTTGAGCGAGCGTTTCTTCAGTAAAGTTTTCTTTGTCGCTTTCCGAAAGGTTGTCGTAAGCCTTTCTTGCGTCGATTACTTCTTGGTTATATAGTTTTCCGTTCTCGTCCTTTTCCATGGGAAGAACGCCAACGGTCAAAGAGTTTTCGATAACTGCTACTCTTGCGGTTGCAAGCGCAACTCTATCGGTTGCAGAATACTTGCCAACAAAGGTACTTTCGGGGAGAGCAAATCTATCGTTCTCACCGTCGTCATCGGTATCTTCACCAACAACTTCTGACGCTATATCAATATATTTGGTATAGCCTGCGCCAAAGGTTGAACTGTCGTTGTAGAAAAGGTAGGTCTTTTCGTTAATGGTAACGAATTCAGGAGCATACCAGCTTGTTGCAATGAGGTCGCCCGTTACGTAAACCTTGTCTGCTTTTTCGTTGTTAAGTTCAATTCTTGCTACTTCGGTTGCGGTAGTTCTGTAATAAATGTCGTTGCCGATTACTGCATAGAGCACCGAAACGTCGTCAACTAGTGCAACTACCTTTTTGGTCGTTTTGTCGTCACCCGTGAGGGAAACCTTGTAAATTTTAGAATCACTATAAATGTAAACGCTTTCAAACGACTCTATAATCATGCTTGAAGAAACGTAAGTGTCGTTTACAATTTCTACCTTTTCGCCATTAGCATAAAGGTCGTTAACTTTAGCTCCGTAATTAGTGGTGTTGCTATTAACGGTAGTTGCAGAGAAGAACACGTATTCGTCAACGGTAGCCGTGATAGTTGCGGTTTCCTTTTTGTCCTTGCCGTTATAAACGACCTTGCCTGCAATTCCCGTGTCGCCATTTACAGCATCGCCTGCCGAGTAAGCGTAAATGAGATTGTAACTCTCGGTAAGTCTTTGATAATCTTCGTCTTCAGCCTTTTCTTCAATATACGGTTCTGCGTAAACGGTTACTTCAAACATAACCGCAACTTCGTCGTCCTTATCAACTTTAACGAACTTGTAACCGCCGAGCGAATAATTCTTATCCGTTTCCGCGTCCTGCTTTGCAACCACGATTTCTTCCTTGGTCGAACAGTTAAAGCTCTTAATGGCAGTATCTTCGTCATCGTAGTAAACGATATAAACCGCGTCGTCACCCTTAACTATTCTGTACTCTGTATCGAGGTCGCCTGCATTAAAGAGCACTTCGTGGTTGTCGCCCTTAAGACTTGCCCTCATAAACACGAGTTCGTTAAAAGCAACGTTACCGTCCGATTGCTTTTCGGTATTAGACGTTCCATAGTAAACGTATCCACCGTCGATAAAGATACCTGCGTTATAGTCGGTTGCAGTAAACATTTGCGGAACGACTATTTCCGTCTTGGTCATATCCTTTTTATCGAGTGCCATGAGCGTGCCTTTTACGGGTTCGCCAAATTTGTTGTTTGATTCAGAGTCCGCGATACCGTTGATATAGTAAACGTAATTTTCCGTTTCCGCAACGAAACCGCCAACCGATTGAGTCGCCCCCCAATTAGTAAAGCCCGTACCCTTCCACTCGTCCTCGTTATCCTTACAACCAACAAGTCCGGTAAATAAAATGCCAAGCGCAAGTGTACAGCCGATAATCTTTGCAAATAATTTTTTCATAAATTCTCCGTCTCTTTCGGGAAACTTTTTTCGCTCTCCCGAATATAAATAGTTATACCATTATACAGATATACATTATATATCATATTGAAAAGTTTTGCAATGATTTTTTTGTTTTTTTATGATTTTTTCTGTTGTAGGAGCAAAGAAAAATGGATAAATTCGGAATTTTTAACCTTCTAGGTTCTCTCATAAATCAAAATTCTTCTAGCGCGCCAACCTCGTCCTCGCAAAAAGTCGAAAATAAAGACGCGCTATCTTCGCTCATCTCCTCACTATTAAAAAACAATTCCTCCCCTAACGCAAATCAAAACCCCACTCAAAATCTACCAAAATCGCACGCACCCTTAAACCAATCCATGCTATCCACAATGTCAAATCACGACCAGTTTATAAAACGCGTAAAAGAAAGGTCTAACACAAACAAAATTTAATAAAGTTTTTTGATAATTCTATTGACAAAGACTTTTGCCGTTGTTATAATCTAATAAAATGCAAACGTTTGCAAAGGAAAGATTATGAAGCACGACACCACCTTAAAATCTATCGCAAAAGAGCTTGGCGTTTCGGTATCAACGATATCGAGGGCACTCAACAATAAGAGCGTCGTCAACGAAAAAACACGCGAAAAGGTGGTTGAGCTTGCAAAAAAATACGGCTACGTTCCCAACGAGATAGCGCGTTCCTTGCAAAAATGTTCAACTCGCACCATAGCCGTTGTTTTGCCCGATATTTCCGAAGTGTTTTTCGGAAAGATTGTAAAAGAGGTCAGCGCGGTTGTATCCGACCACGGCTATACCTTACTTTTGGCGGATACCGGCGAGAGCAAAGAACAAGAGCGCAAGCATTTACAATCACTTTATCAACATAGAGTGGACGCGTTGGTTTTAGCATCTGTTGACGACGAGGAAAAATACGCTAAAACGTTTGCGGACAACTCTATCCCCGTTATTTATATAGATAACGTGCCCGAAAACACCAATCTTTCAGCTGTTACAGTGGACAACTTTTCTGCTGGAAAACTTGGGTTTAACCGCCTTTACGACGCAGGACACCGCTCTATCGCAACGATAATGGGACTTCAAAACGAAATTTCCGCATCTCTACGCTTGAAAGGATTTTTGTCGGGCGCAAAAGAGGTTGACCTTTCCGTCTCCCCCGACCTTATTAAGATTGGCGACTACAAACGTCAATCGGGATACGATGCGATGCGAGAGCTTCTTGATAACCGCGAAAAGTTCCCCTTTACCGCCGTTTACGTCGCTTCGGAAAAGATGACCTACGGCGCAAAAAAAGCAATAGCCGAGCGCGGTCTAAAAGTGCCTGAAGATATTTCTATTTTAGGCTTTGACGTGCATAACGACGAATACGGCGGAAGCCAAAACATAAGCTCAATAAAGCAACCCGAAGAACAAATTGGCAAGAAAGTCGGTGAGATTTTAATCGACGCGTTAGTCAATAAAACCAATATTGACAGCCAAAAAATTCTTCTTCCCCCCTTCATTGAAGAGGGCGACACGGTGAGCGAGATAGACTAGTTTGATTAAGCCAAAACAAAACCGTTTTGGTTTAATATTTTTAATTTTTTGCAAACGTTTGCAATATAGGAGAAACCTAATGAAAATCGCTATTGGTTCAATGCAGTGTGAAGGCAACAGTTTAACACCTATCCCAACTTATAGGGCTGACTTTGACTACGCTAAAGGAAAGGATATGTACACAAAAATAAAGGTGACCGATTACCTGGAAAAAGAGGGTGTAGAAATCGTGCCGACTATCTATGCGCACGCACTCCCCGGCGGTGCGGTTGCTTTTGACGATTTTATGTCGCTAGCAACAGAACTTGTTTCCGCTATCCCCGACGACGTGGACGGAGTGTGGCTATACCTTCACGGCTCTATGTACGTGGAAAAAATCGGTTCGGGCGACGAATACCTTGTTCAAATGGTAAGGGATAAGGTCGGTAAAGATATCCCCATATCTTTAGCGCTTGACTTTCACGCGAACAATACGGACAAGCTTGTTTCAATGGTTAACTTTATAACAGGTTTTAGAACTGCTCCCCACCGCGACCATACGGCAACCCAACTCCGCGCGGCAGAGAAATTATTATATTGTTTAAGAAAAGGGATAATGCCCACTCCCGTAGTCGAGAGAGCAAACGTCGTTATTTGCGGTGACGCTGTTCAAACGGACTTGGAGCCGTTAAAGAGCATTATGGAAATGGCGGAAGAAATGGAAAGAACCGTTTCGGGAATACTTGGCGTTCAAGTTTTCAACGGTCAACCGTGGATAGACGAAGATTATATGGGTCCAAACTTTGTAGTTACACACGAAAGCGACACGGAAATTGCAAGAAAGTGTGCAAAAAAACTTGCCGATAAATACTACGAGGTGCGCCACGACTTTAAGTTTTTAGTAGAAGCGGTTGCACCCGAAGAGGCAATCGAAAGAGCAATCGCGGACAGTGAACAAGTTTTCCTCTCCGACTCTGGCGACAACACCACCGCAGGTGCGGCAGGCGACAATGCGTTTATGCTAAACCGCATAGTAAAATCGGGCGCGAAAAACGTGCTGATTGCAGGCATTGCGGACGAAAAAGCGTGCAAGGAGTGTTATAAGGCAAATATAGGCGACACTTTAACCCTAACGGTTGGCGGTAGTCTTGATAAAAATAGCGAAAGCGCAACGATTACCGGTAAACTTATCCATAAAGGCAACATTTTATCCTATACGGGAGGGGATGCGGGCGAGTCGGCAACCCTCGACTGCGGTGATATGACGGTGGTAATTACTAAAAACCGCGCGTCTATGTGCCGTCCCGATATATTTGAATCGATTGACCTAGATTTTTCTACCTTTAAGATAGTGGTGGTTAAACTCGGATATCTATTCCCCGAACTTGCAAAGGTTGCAAAGCGTGCAATTTTGGCGTTTACCCCGGGGAGTTCAACCGAAAGGCTTGAAGATATGCACATGAAAAAAATCCGCCGTCCAATGTTCCCGTTAGACGACGATTTTAGATAAATTTGAAAATTTTTTAAGGAGGCTATATTATGGCTTACTACAACATGCAAGAAACAGAAAAAAGAATCAAACAAGTCAAAGAAATTTTGAGAGCAAAAGGTCTTGACGCTGCACTCGTTTACTTTGACGAACTAAACGTTGCAAACGGCTGGTATCTCACCGGTTGGTGCGGTCAGTTTGAAAAGGGCTCGGTTTTAATTCCCGTTGAGGGCGAACCCGTTCTTCTCGGCGGACCCGAATCTGAACCCTTTGCAAAGATGAACTCTGCAATCACCAAGGTTAGATGCTTCCCCGTATTTATGGTTCCCGATGAGGAATACCCCAACGCAACCATAATGAACTTTAAGCAACTCGACGAAGAGTTGAAGAGAGAAGGCACGGTATTAAAGAAAATCGGCTTTGTCGGAACGGCAACTATCCCCCACCAAGTGTACAACGACTTCGTTGCAGGCTTTGAGGGTGTGGAAATGGTTGACATCACCGACGAATACGAAAAACTCCGCGCATATAAGAGCGCTTGGGAAGTTGACCAAATTCAACAAGCAACCGCTCTTTGCGATATGGCATACGATAAAATGCTTGCAGCAATTAAACCCAACGCGTTTGAGTTTGAAGTTGCAGCCGCTGGTGAAGCAATCTGCCGTGCAAACGGTGCAACAAGCTTTGCATATTCCACAATCGTTGGCTCTGGCGAACGCGCAAAAGCAGTCGTTCCCACCGCTACCAACAAGAAAATGGTGGACGGCGAACTCGTTATGATTGGTATTGCACCTAGATTTAACGGCTATGCAGGTACTTTTGGCGACACTATTCCCGTTAACGGCGTTTATACCCAAAAGCAAAAAGACCTCTTAAACCATATGAGAGAAACCATGCGTCTTACCAAAGCTATGTTAAAGCCCGGTATGACAGGTAGAGAAATCGACGTTCCCGGTAGACTTTACTACGAAAAACACGGACTAAAAGACTACCTCGTTTGCCCGTTTGCTCACTCTATCGGTCTTATGGAAGCAGAAGCTCCCTTCTTTGGGCCTAACGGCGACTTCGTTCTCGTTCCCGGAATGACCGTTATGGTTGACGTAAGCTTCTTCGGTCACCCCGACCTACACGGCGGACGTATCGAGACGGGTTACGTTATCACCGAAACGGGTTGCAGACCGCTTTCCAAGAAAATGGACGACTACTTTATGAAAGACCTTTAATATATAGTTAAAAGGAGAAAACTAAAATGAGCGAAAAAATCGGTTACAAACATTATATGTTTATAGACGGCGACCTCCCCGGAAACGGCGACGACCCTAATCTTCCCGGTCACGAAGCAATGATGATTACTAACAACCAACCTGTTGATGCAAACGTTATCGTAAATATCTACTTTTCCGATAAAGCACCCGTAAAGAATTTGCACCTCGTTGTTCCTGCAGAGAGAGTTATCTGCGTTAGAATGGACCTTCCTATCTGTGAAGAAAACTACCAAATTCCTTTCGGTCAATATTCTGTTGAACTCGTTAGCGACATCGAAATTTGCGCAAGCTACGGCAGACTTGACCGCCGTCAAAACCTCGGCTATTATTCTACGGGTTACTGCGCTAAATAGTTAAAATGAAAAGAATTATAATGTATTCCGAACTAAAAGCGGAAAAGGTCGACGATTATATAAAACTTCACGAAAATCCGTGGCCAGAACTTATAGAAGTTTTGGACAAGCATCATATCCATAACTATTCTATCTCTATGCTAGGTAATAAGGTGTTCACCTTTTACGAGTATACGGGAAAAGATTATGAAGCGGATATGGCAGACCTCGATTCTTCCCCCGTAATGCACCGTTGGTGGATATACTCAAAACCTTGCTTTTTGCATCACGAAGAGGGAAAATACTACGACGATTTAACCGAAGTTTTTTATAAAGAGTAAAGAAAAAAAGTCATCACAAAAAGTGATGACTTTTTTATTATTTTATCAACTCGTCAATAGAAATATCAAATATTTCCGCAAGTTTTCTCAACATATCAACGTTTGGCTCGGTTCTTCCCTGTTCCCAGTTAGCATAGCAACTTTCTACTACTCCAAGTTTTTCGGCAACTTGCTTTTGGGTAAACCCCACACCCTTTCTTGCACTCTTTAAGTTTTCACAAAATATCTTATCCATAATTATATTATATAAAATTCTATTTGCTTTGTCTACTCCCCTTTCAAACATATCTAATTTTAAAATATAGTTGATAAAAATTTTTTTATATGTTATACTAAACGTGTCACACAAACTCAATATTTAGAAGTGAAGTTGTTTCTTTTTTAATAAAGGGAAAATTTTGCCTTTTTTTCACATTCTAACTTTTGTGTTTGTTAAAAACGCAAATCTCTGCAGTTGGAATGTGGAAACTCCTTTCTCTTCTAATTAAGTTTGTGTGACAACAATCGGGGTTTGCGTTTTTTGTGCGTCGACTTCGGTTGGCGCACTTTTTATTTTTAGGAGAAATTATGGATATACGCACGAGGATAAAAGAAAAACTTATCGACTACTTAAAAAACAATAATTTGGAATCTTCGGTTTTTGCCACCGTACCAAAGGAAGCGCAAAGCCTTTTGTTTGAAGACGACTATCTTTTCAATTTGTTTCTATCAACGTTTTTGAACGAAGATAAAGAAATTATCATTTCTGTTATCGGTGAAGATTTATTTTTTAGCGAAGAATATCTTAAACTTAAATTTCAATTATTATCTATGACAAATATAAAAAATTAAAAGCAAGGAATTTCCTTGCTTTTTGTTTGTTTGAACAGTTTCAAGGACTAGGCGCGAGCTCGTCGGAACAAATGTTGCCGTCTACACTTTTTAAAAAGTGTATGACTTGCCACATTGCCCCTCCTCTTCCCAAAAAGTTCTTCGATACTTTTTGGGAGTCTTTTGTTTGTTCGTTTAAAAGGTTTCAACCTTTAGATGCGAGTTTGGGAAGGCTCGACCAAGCAAAAAGATGAGATAGAACGTCTGTTCATCGAAGTTTTTTGCGAAGGGCAGTAAACGAACCCAAACGACGCATATAAAGGAAAAGAAAAAGCATTGGAAAAATCCAATGCTTTTGATTTGTTTGAAAAGTTTCAAGCATTAGATACAAGCAAGACAAGGCTCGCGATGTGTTTTGGATAAGATAAGCCTTGTTGGCTATCGAAGTCAAAACACAAAGCAGTAACGCAGTATTGCGCCGTATATAATGCAGAACAAAAAAATCGCCAGAAAATTCTGGCGATTTTGTTTGTTCGTTTGAAACAAATTATCTCTTGCTGAATTGCGGAGCACGACGTGCCTTCTTCAAGCCGTACTTCTTTCTTTCCTTCATTCTGGAATCTCTGGTTAAGAAGCCTGCTTTCTTAAGAGCTGCTCTGGTTTCGGGTTCTGCTTGCAAAAGTGCGCGAGCGATACCGTGTCTGATTGCACCTGCTTGTCCGGTGTAGCCACCGCCACAAACGTTAACTGCAACGTCGTATTTTGCCACTGCGTCTACGAGAACGAGGGGTTGACGAACGATGAATTTCAAGGTGTCAAGACCGAAATATTGGTCAAGGCTCTTGCTGTTGATGGTGATAGTTCCGTCACCTGCGGGGATAAGACGAACACGTGCGATAGCTTTCTTTCTTCTACCTGTTCCCCAGTATTGAACTTTTTTCTTACTTGTTGCTTTTGCCATAATTACACCTCATTACACCAATTTGATAGCTTCGGGTTTTTGAGCTTGATGATTGTGTTCAGCGCCTCTATAAACCTTGAGCTTGGTGAGCATTTGACGACCTAAACTGTTCTTGGGAAGCATGCCTTTAACAGCTTCGTAAACAGCAACGTCTGCCTTGTTTTCCATAAGGGTCTTGTATTGGATGGACTTGAGTCCGCCAATGTGACCAGTGTGATATCTGTAATATTTCTTTTCGAGTTTTTTACCCGTCAAAACTACCTTGTCGCAGTTGACGATGATAACGAAATCGCCCGTATCAACGTTGGGGGTAAAGGTGGGTTTGTTCTTACCGCGAAGAATAGCAGCTACTTTGGAAGCAAGTCTTCCTAAAACAACGCCTTCAGCGTCTACAACGTACCACTTTCTGTCCACGTTGTTTGCGTGAGCCATATAAGTTTTCATTGTGAAATCTCCTTAATTTTTTAATTAGTAAAATTTTGGCTTTTGTTCATCACCTTAACACGACTACGGGTGATATCGGGAGGGCTAATCCCTAAAAGAACGAACTTTGCCTTATAAATGCCTATTAATATTAAACAATTTTACGTTTTAAGTCAAGCGTTTTTGCCCCATTTTACACTGTTTTTTCAATATTTTTCATTAATTTCCCCAAAAAAAAATCGGCAAACACAATATCTTGTGCCCACCGAAATTTTTTCAACTATTTTAATATTCAACTTTTTTTAGGCAAAGGGCTTTGGCAGGGAGAGTCCTTACGTTCTTTTGTCTCTCGCCTAACTCTAGCATTTTTTGTACGTCGCTTATCTCTATCTCGCCGTTTCCTACCGACAAGAGCGCACCGACCATAATTCTCACCATATTATATAAAAAGCCGTTGCCGGTAACCGCTATCGTTATTTGTCCGTCACGTTCTTCTACTGATAAATCATATATGGTTCTTCTTGTCGTCTTTGCACCACTACCCGACGCGCAAAACGCCTTAAAATCGTGCTCGCCCAAAAAGGTCTTTGCGCACTCTTTAATTTTATCAATATCGGGTTTTCTATCAAGTTTTACCGCATACCGCTCTTTAAGTGGCAACTCTGTTTGCGCATAGTAAAGGCTATACTCGTACGTTTTTCTCTTTGCCGAATTACACGCGTGGAAAGTTTGCTCCGCCTCCTCGCTACAAAGAACTTTAACGTCGTTTGGGAGATGCACGTTAAGTGCCTTGAAAAATTTATCGGCAGGGACGGAACTTTTGGTGTCAAAGTGGGCGACTTGCCCCTCTGCGTGTACACCTGCGTCCGTTCTTCCGCTTCCCGTTACTCTTACCTTTTCGCCCGTTACCGCCTCTACTGCTTTCTCTACCGTCTCTTGCACGGTAATTCCGTTAGGTTGAACTTGCCAACCGCAGTAGTTTGTTCCGTCATACGATAGCGTTAGTTTTACTCTCATATTACCACCGCTAAAAATCCCGTATTGTTTAATAGAACGACGCCTGTAATCACACCGCCTATAATAAGCGTTCCAATAAGGTCGCGCCAAGAAAGTTTCATCTTTTTATATCTAGTTCTGTTTTTACTACCCGAATAGCACCTTGCATCCATAGCGTCGGCAAGCTCGTCTGCGCGACGGAAAGAGGATATTAAAAGTGGGATAAGTACGGGTATAAGCGCTTTAGCGCGCTTAAAGACGTTTCCGCTCTCGAAGTTTGCGCCCCTTGCTTTTTGTGCTTTTATGATTCTATCCGTTTCGTCTAAAAGGGTGGGAATAAAGCGGAGAGCAATGCTCATTATGAGCGCGAACTCGTGCACGGGGAACTTTATCCATTTAAGCGGATACATTAGGCTCTCTATGCCGTCTGCAATCTCTACGGGAGAGGTCGTAAGCGTCAGTAGTGACGCGCCAAGGACGATGAGAGCAATTCTTGCGATGATAAAACCTGCGTTTAATAGCCCTTTATCGGTAATGGTTATAAACTTCCATTCTACAACCACCGAACCGCCCTTATTAAAGAACAGTTGCAACACGGCTGATAGCACGATAAAGAACATTATTCCTTTAATACTTTTAAGCACTCTAAAAAAGGGTACTCTTGCAACGGCGGTTGCAACGATTACGAATAAAAGGCAGAGCGCAAAGCCTAAAAACTGATAAGATTGCACCATAAACACTGCAACCATATATGCGATAACCGCCAAAATCTTTATTCTTGCGTCCATTTTGTGAACGAACGAATGCGAGGGGAAATACTGCCCGAAAGTTACGTCTTTCATCTTTCACCCCCGTTAAATTCCGTTGCGACCTTTTGAACGAAGTCGTCCACCGTTAAGTCGCTGTCTATTTTTAGTCCCGCTTTGTCTAGCGCCCTTTCAAGATAAGCGGTTACGGGAAGGTCAAGTCCCAATCCCACCAATCTTTCATAGTCGGAAAAAATCTCTTTAGGCGTACCCTCCGCGCAAATTTTTCCGTGCGAAAAAATCACTGCGCGAGTGCAGTTTTCAGAGACGACGTTCATATCGTGCGAAACTAAAATTATGGTTTTTACAAACCTTTGGTGCAAGTGGTGTAAGAGTTCTAAAAACTCCCTCTTGCCGACGGGGTCAAGTCCAGCGGCAGGCTCGTCGAGTACCAAAACTTCGGGCTCGGTGACGATAACTCCTGCTATTGCCACCCTCCTCTTTTGTCCGCCCGACAGTTCAAAAGGCGATTTTTCCTTTATTTTTTCGTAGTCGAGTCCGACTATTTCAATCGCATCTCTTACCCTATTTTCCTCTTCTTCGGGGGACATATCCTTATAAAAATTGCGAAGTCCGAACGCAACGTCCTCTCTCACCGTTTCTGCAAAGAGTTGGTGTTCGGGGTACTGGAATACCATGCCGACTTTGGAGCGAAGCGCCTTAAAATCGCACTTTTTATCAGTCAGATTAAACTCGCCGATTGTAACCTTGCCCTTTTCTTTTTGCACCTTTATCAGTCCGTTAAGGTGTTGGACAAAGGTGGTTTTTCCGCTTCCCGTATGACCGATTATGCCGAAAAACTCTCCCTCTTCTATGGTTAGCGAAACGCCGTTTAAGGCGCGGTTAGAGAGCGCTTTGGACTTTTCGCTATAATCAAAACTTAAATTTTGTGTTTCAATGCGCATAATTCCTCCGCGAGTTCTTGCTCGGTCAAAATGCCGTCGGAAAGCTTAACCCCTGCCTCTTTTAGTTTTTGTGCAACTATAGAGGCTAGCGGAAGCTCTAGTCCGAAAGCGTTTAATTGTTCTTTTTTAGCAAATATTTCTTTTGGTGTACCGCTCAAAACGATTTCCCCGTCGTTTATGACGTAAACCTTGTCCGCACGGACGACCTCGTCCATATAGTGCGTGATATTGATAACGGTAACGTTTTGTTCAGAGTTTAACTTTTCCACAACGGACAGCACTTCTTTTCTGCCCTTGGGGTCGAGCATAGCAGTCGATTCGTCAAGCACTAAAACCTTGGGTTTTACCGCCAATACGCCTGCGATTGCAATTCTTTGTTTTTGACCGCCCGAAAGCCTTGTCGGTGAAGATTTCTTAAACTCTAACATGCCGACGGACGATAAAGCAAAATCTATTCTTTCCCCAATTTCCTCTCTTTTGATGCCGAGGTTTTCCGGACCGAACGCCACGTCGTCCTCAACGATAGAGGCAACGAGTTGGTTGTCGGGGTTTTGAAAGACAACGCCCACGCGTTTTCTCATTTCAAAGAGCGATTTTTTGTTCTCACCAGAAAAGCCGTCCACCGTGACCGTGCCCTCGTCCGGGCGACATAGTCCGTTGAACAGTTTCGCAAGCGTACTTTTACCGCTTCCGTTATGTCCGATAATAGCGACGTATTCCCCCTCCTCGACGGAAAGGGAAACGTTTTTTACCGCTTCAATTTTTTGGTCGTAGGAAAAACTGACGTTTTCCATAGAAAGAAGTGCCATCTAAAACTCCAAGTGATTAATAAATCATTGTTCATTATAACAAAACTGATAAAATTTTACAAGCAAACTGCGGTATAAAGTTTTTTACCATAAATTTATACAAATTTACCGCTAAAAATTTTCCGTTTTGCGTTGACTATTTGGTTTTGAAAATGTATAATACTTGTATTGACTATATATTTAGTAAATCTAACACGGAGGAATAATATATGAAAAAAATGACAATCGACGGCAATACCGCCGCCAGTCACGTAGCGTACGCCTTTTCTGAAGTAGCGGCTATCTACCCGATAACCCCGTCTTCTCCCATGGCGGAAGTTGCAGACGAATGGTCGGCAGCAGGCAGAGTTAATATGTTTGGACAAACTCTCCGCCTTGCAGAAATGCAGTCAGAAGCAGGCGCTGCAGGTGCAGTTCACGGCTCACTTACCGCAGGCGCACTTACCACTACTTACACCGCAAGCCAAGGCTTGCTTTTGATGATTCCGAATATGTACAAAATCGCGGGCGAACTTCTCCCCACGGTTTTCCACGTTAGTGCAAGAGCGCTCGCAGCTCATTCACTCAACATCTTCGGCGACCACGCGGACGTTATGGCTTGTCGTCAAACGGGCTTTGCTATGATAGCAAGTAACTCCGTTCAAGAAGTTATGGACCTCGCTTTAGTTTCTCACCTTTCTACGTTAAAGACCAAAGTTCCTTTCCTTCACTTCTTCGACGGTTTTAGAACTAGCCACGAAGTAAGCAAAATCGACGCTATCGAATACGACGAGATGAAAGCGCTCGTTGATATGAAAGATATCGAAGATTTCCGCGCACGCGCATTAAACCCCGAACACCCCGTTCAAAAGGGTACTGCACAAAACTCTGACATTTATTTCCAAAACAGAGAAACTGCTAACAAGTACTACCAAGCAACCCCTGCAATCGTTCAAGAAGTTATGGATAAGGTTTCTGCACTCACCGGCAGAAGTTATCACCTCTTCGATTACGTAGGCGCACCCGACGCAGAAAACGTTATCGTTATGATGGGTAGCGGTGCTGACGCGGTTGAAGAAACCATCAACAAGATGAACGCTGAAGGTCATAAGGTTGGTCTATTAAAAGTTAGACTCTATCGTCCGTTTGCAATCGATTACTTTGTAAACGCACTTCCCAAAACGGTTAAGAAGCTCGCTGTTCTCGACAGAACTAAAGAAGCAGGCTCTCTCGGTGAACCCTTGTATTTGGACGTTTGCTCTGCACTCCTTGAAAAAGGTATGTCCGATATTAAGGTTGTTGGCGGTAGATACGGTCTCGGTAGCAAAGAGTTCAATCCTTCAATGATTTATTCGGTTTACAAAAACCTCGAACTCGAAAGCCCCAAGAACCACTTCACCGTTGGTATTTACGACGACCTTACCAACACCTCTTTGGACTTCTCTGAAAAATACGACGCTGCTCCCGCAGGCACGATTTCATGTAAGTTCTGGGGTCTTGGCTCTGACGGTACGGTTGGCGCAAACAAGAACTCTATTAAAATTATCGGTGACCACACCGACAAGTACGTTCAAGGTTACTTCTTCTACGACAGTAAGAAGTCTGGCGGTATAACCGTTTCTCACCTCCGTTTCGGTGACACGCCTATCCAATCTGCATACCTCATCGACGCGGCTGACTTCGTTCAATGCTCTAACCCCTCTTATATCACCCGTTACAACATGACCGGCGATATCAAGAAGAACGGTACTTTCCTCTTCAATACGTCCGCTAAATCTGCAGCAGAACTCGAAGACGTTCTCCCTGCATTCGTTAAGCGCGATATAGCAAACAAAAACATTAGTCTTTACGTAATCGACGCAATCAAGATTGCAGCAGAACTCGGTCTCCGCGGAAGAACTAACACTATTTTGCAATCTGCTTTCTTTAAGGTTGCAAACATTATCCCCTACGACCAAGCAGTTGATTACATGAAGAAGATGGCGTACAAGTCCTTTGCTAAAAAGGGCGACGCAGTCGTTCAAATGAACTACAACGCAATCGACTCCGCTGCAGCTAACCTCGTTAAAATCGAAGTTCCTGAAAGCTGGAAGACTGCTGAAACGGGCGCACCCATGGCAGCGGTTGCTGATAACAAATACTTTAAGGATATCGTTCACCCCATTCTCGTTCTTGAGGGCGACAAACTCCCCTCTTCTGCTTTCAACGCAGACGGTTCTGTTCCCACGGGTACGACCAAGTACGAAAAACGCGGTGTTGCAGTTAACGTTCCCAAGTGGGACGCTTCAAAGTGTATCCAATGTAACCAATGCTCGTTCGTATGTCCGCACGCATGTATTAGACCTGCGGTTGTTAAAGAGGGCGAAGAAAAACCCGCTTCCTTTATCACCAAGGCTATGATCGGAAACAAGGGCTTTGAGTTCAGAATGCAAGTTTCTCCCCTCGACTGTATGGGTTGCGGAGTTTGTGCAGACATTTGTCCCGCAAAAGAAAAGGCACTCACCATGGTTCCGTTCGGCTCTGTAGTTGAAGAAGAAAAGGTTAACTACGAATATAGCGAAACGCTTCCCGAAGTTAACGTTTCCGCTTGCCCCGGTTGCAAACCCACTACCGTTAAGGGTAGCCAATTCAACAAACCCTTGTTCGAGTTCTCCGGTGCTTGCGCTGGTTGTGGCGAAACTCCTTACGTTAAACTCGTTACCCAACTCTTTGGCGACAGAATGATTGTTGCAAACGCAACCGGTTGTTCGTCTATCTACGGCGGTTCTGCTCCTACCTGTCCTTACACCAAGAACAAGGAAGGCAAAGGTCCTGCTTGGGCAAACAGCCTCTTTGAAGACAACGCAGAATTCGGTTACGGTATGAACCTCGCTATGAAAGCTCGTCGCGCTAAAATCGAAGAAGATATGAAAGCGAATATGGACGCAGTTTCCGAGCAAACCAAGACTGCATTCACCGCATGGCTTTCTGATAAAGAAGACGCAGAAAAGAGCAAGGTTGCTGCAGAACTCGTAAAGAGTGCAATCGCAAACGAAACTGCTTGTGGTCTTGACTACATTAAGGGCAACCTCGACTGCCTCGTTAAACCTTCTATCTGGATTTTCGGTGGTGACGGCTGGGCATACGATATCGGCTACGGCGGACTTGACCACGTTCTTGCTTCTGGCGAAAACGTTAACGTTCTCGTGCTCGATACCGAAGTTTACTCCAACACAGGTGGACAAGCAAGTAAGTCTACTCCTACCGGTTCGGTTGCTAAATTTGCTGCCGCTGGTAAGAGAGTTAAGAAAAAAGACCTCGGCATGATGGCTATGAGCTATGGTTACGTTTACGTTGCTCAATGCTCAATGGGTTCTAATAAGCAACAACTTATGAACGCACTCGTTGAAGCAGAAAAATACGACGGACCGTCACTCATCATCTGCTACGCTCCTTGTATCAACCACGGTATCAACATGATGAAGTCACAAGAGGAAGAAAAGAAGGCTGTTGATTGCGGTTATTGGCAACTTTACCGCTACAACCCCGAATCAATCGATGAAGGCAAGAACCCCTTCACCCTCGATTCCAAAGAGCCGACAGGCGACTACAAGTCCTTCTTGCTCGGCGAAACGAGATACGCTTCACTTATGAAAGCTCGTCCCGAACTCGCAGAACAACTCTTTGAAAAGACCGAAAAGGACAGCAAGGCAAGAATTGAAACTTATAAAAACCTTGCAGGTAAATAATTAAAAATTAAAGTTAAACGCCACTACTTTTAGTGGCGTTTTTCTTTTTGCTCGCGCGTGCGTACGTGCGTGGGTGCGCGCGAACGCGTGCGCTATTATTTAATGATTGTCCATACTTATTTTTTTATTTTTCATTGATTTTAATCGTACAATATAATATACTCTTTTCATACTTTTGCAAATTCTTTTTATTTGACTTGCAAAAGTGGTTAACTTGTGGTATTATATCTTCGTAAAAAATTTTTAGGAGAAAATGACAATGAAGAAATTTTTGACACTTATTTGTGCCTTTGTTCTCTCCCTTACCGCTTGCGCAGGTCTTTTTGCTTGCGGTGGCGACGACAACGGCGACACACCCACTCCCCCTCCTGCTAAAACTTCGCTTACCTTCCAAGCAAGTAGCACTCAATACGACGCTGTCGGTGAAGTTGCAGGCGAATCTGCGGATATCGCGGTTGTAGAAAAGGCAGTTTTTGACAACTATTACAAAAGAAACTTTGACGATACCATTATGGTAATCTCTGGCGACCAATTCGCATTCAACACCGAACAATACGTTATGGCTACCAAAAAAGGCACTGACGTTGCAGACTTTATCAGCGCCGCTCTTTACCATATCCAAAACGAAACGATTACGGTAAACTATACTAACGACGGTGGCGAAAAAGATTGCAAAATGGTTGACCTCGCAAATACTTATGGTTTATCATCTAATCTAATCACCATCGCAAGACCCTCAATTTCTATCGGAGACACCCCCGAACTCGGTTCGGAATTTGAAAGAATTTTGGTTGACGGATTTAAGATTGGTTTTGTTGCCGACGTTCAAAAGAGAGAACTTAACAATATGCCCTTTGCTGGAAACAGCCACTTTGCTGGTGACGACGGCTTTGAAGTATTGCTTATGAGAGCAGTTGCTAGAGCTTACGGTATGACCGTATCTACGACTAACACTAACTTTGTCGACTACAAAGACCGTGCGGAAGCACTTGCAAACGGCACCGTTGACGTTCTTATCGGTGGCTTCTCTGAAGATGGTTGGAATGGCGACTTTGACTTTACCGTTCCTTACATTACCAACAGTCAAGTGCTCGTAATCAGAAAAGCAGATGCAAGCAAATATGCTACTTTTGCAGGCATGAAGGACGCAACCTTTACCGCTGCTACGGGTAGTGTTGGTGAAACCCTCATTAAATCGGGTGCAGTTAAGACTGCTGTTTTAGGTTAATTTCACAAAAAAACTTGTGCTCGGTCATATTTGGCCGAGCATTTTTTTAAGAGGTTGTATGAAAAACAAATTTTTTAAGGGACTCTCCGTTTTATTATCGTTGACCTGTTGTTTGGCGCTTTTTTCTTGCAAAGATAACCCCTCCCCCTCTGAACAGTCCATTTCTTACATTTTAACCGACAATCAGTACGACGCGGTGTTTGACGTTTCCTTTAACGTTTCAGACGTGGCGGTTGTGGATAGGTATGAAGCGGACTACCTTATAAATTGTGTTGCTGGGTGTGAAAATTTGACCGTTATCGACGTTGACGGAATTTCTTTTGCGCAAGAAAAATTCTGCTTTATCACTAGAAAGAACACCAACTTCGACGAGTATATCAACGCGGCGATGTATAAAATTCAAGAGGAGACCATAGACGTAAACTTTTCCAACAATAAAACGGGAATTATGCGCTACGATATGGACCTTTATAAAATTGCCAAGCTTGACGGCGTGCAAGATTTAATTCTCACTATTAATGAGCCGTCCGTTTCCCTTTCGGACACACCTACGGGCGAGTTTGAGCGCATAAAAAACAACGGAATGTTTTTAATCGGCTGGACTCTTCCCCCCGATTCTAAAGGGTTTAACCGCCTCGATTCGCTTTTGTACCGCCACGACAACGCACACTCTGACGGAACGGAGATGAACATCTTAAAAGGCGTTGCTTCGGCTATGGGCTTTTATACCGAGTCGGGCGATTACTACGTTCGTCCAATCGAGTGGAACAACGTTGAAGAGGACTTAAATTCGGGCGTGGTGGACGTTATAATGGGCGCGATTGTAGACACCCCTACTTTAAGAGAAAAATTTGACGTTACTTTCCCGCACATGCAAAATAGTTATTGCTTGGTCGTAAGAAAAGAGGATGCGGATAAATATTCTTCTCTCTCCTCCTTGAAAGACGCAAAGTTCTGCGCCGCTTCAGGTTCAGAGGGCGAAACGCTAATTAAGGGATATTTATCAGAAATTTTGTTCTAAATCGACCAAAAATAAAGAATTTTGCGTTTTGTGCGCAAATTCGCTTTACTAAATTAAAAAATATTAGTATAATATGTTTACCAATTCACTTTAGCGCGATAAAGCGATAAAGCAAAACGGTAAACATATTTTATTTTTTAGGAGATTGTTTTATGAAAAAACTTATCACTTCAATCGTAGCAATGCTTCTTGCATTAGCGACACTCTTTGCGGTAGGTTGTGGCAAAGACCAAACCACCGTTGTTGAAACGGACGACCAATTGGCAGCTCTTACCGAAGTTCAAGCTGGTACTAGCGACATTGCGGTTATCGACAGCGTTATGGCAAACTACTACGTTAACAAACCCAATTTCTCCGACCTCACCATTTTGTCAGGACAAGACTTTACTTTTGCTAACGAATACTACGCTATCGGTTCTAGAAAGAACACCAATACCGACGACTATATCAACGCAGCGCTTTATCAGTTGCAAAAAGAAGGTATATTAAATGAAATCGCATCTAAATACGGCTTGCAACCTGCGCTCTGCACTATTCCCGAATTTGACTACGATAATTTCCCTGCACCTAACCAAGTTGACCCCAACTCTGATTTCGGTAAAATTCTCGCAAAAGACAAACTCGTTTTAGGTTACACCCTTTTTGAGCCGATTGCTTACATGGACGGAGGAAAACTTATTGGTTTTGATATCGAACTCGCTGAAGCTGTATGCGAATTGTACGACTTAGAGCTCGTAACCCAAAAGATTAACTGGGATACCAAGGAAGACGAACTCAACAGCGGTAATATCGACGTTATTTGGAACGGTTTTACTTGGACCGAACAAAGAGCTGAAAACCTCGATTTCTCTAACTACTACATGATTAACCGTCAAGCAATCGTAATCAGAAAGGCTGACGCTCAAAAATACGCTACTTACGAAGGTATGAGCGGTGCTACCTTTGCTTGCGAAAGTGAATCTGCAGGCGAATCTACTATTAGAGATATTATTCTTCCCAAAGTTGACGCTTAAAATTTAGATTTATGTTAGATATCTTTTTACAACTTTTAGACGGATTTGGCACAACCGTTCTGCTCTTTGCGGTAACGCTTGTTCTATCTTTACCGTTAGGGCTTTTTGTGTGCTTTCTGTCTATGTCCAAAATTAAAATAATCAAGGGTATCGCGAGGGCGTTCGTTTCCATTATCCGCGGTACTCCCTTGATGCTTCAATTAATCATAATCTTTTACGGACCGGGGCTTGTTTTTGGCGCGGAGTTCTCTTTTAAGAGCAGATTACTTGCGGCAATCATTGCGTTTACCATAAATTACGCCGCTTACTTTTCGGAAATTTACCGTGGCGGTATTGAGTCTATCCCCAAAGGTCAAAAAGAGGCAGGTAAGGTTTTAGGACTTTCTAAAGGTCAGATTTTTAGTAAAATCGTGCTTTTACAAGTTATTAAACACATCGTTCCCCCTATCGGTAACGAAATTATTACCCTCGTTAAAGACACCTCTATCGCGCGTATGATTGCGCTCGTTGAACTGACCGACGTCGCTTTCGATTTAAGAAAAGCACAGGGCGGTGGTCTTTGGCCTCTTCTTGCGGCAGGCTTATTCTACTTTGCGTTTAACGCGCTCGTTGCCTTTATTCTACGCAAGATTGAAAAGAAGTTGTCTTATATAAAGGTGTAGTTATGGCATATCTCGACATTAAGAATTTTTATAAAAAATTTGGGCAGACCGAAGTATTAAAAGGTATCGACCTATCTTTAGAAAAAGGCGAGGTAGTATCCATTATCGGCTCGTCGGGAAGTGGTAAAACTACCCTTCTTCGTTGCATTAACTTTTTAGAAACGCCCGATAACGGCACGATGACCCTAGATAACAACCTTTTGTTCGATTCGTCGGCTATAAAAGCGGATAGCGAAGCAATTCTTCGTGAAAAGAGATTGAATTTTGGACTTGTTTTCCAATCTTTTAACCTCTTTCCACAATATAACGTTTTGAAAAACGTAACGCTCGCCCCCACTCTTTTACTCAACAAAAAGATAAAAGAATACAAAAAAGAGTTAAAACTTAAAGCAAAAACCGATAAATCTTTAACAAGAAAAACCATTTCGGAATTACTTTCTGCATTTAAAAAGCAAAAGCACGACGAGATTGAAAAGGACGGTCTTGAATTAATAAAGACCATTGGTTTAGAGGATAAAATCAATAGTTTTCCTTGCGAACTCTCGGGCGGACAATGTCAACGTGTGGCGATTGCAAGAGCGCTTGCCTTAAAGCCTAAAATCTTGTGTTTTGACGAGCCGACCTCTGCTTTAGACCCAGAACTAACTGGCGAAGTGTTAAAGGTTATCCGCGAATTAAAAAACCAAGACAGAACGATGATTATAGTTACTCACGAAATGGGTTTTGCTAAAAACGTTTCTGATAAAATCGTGTTTATGGCGGACGGCGTTATCGAAGAAGTGGGCGACCCAAGGGAAGTTTTAACCAATCCAAAGTCAGAAAAACTTATCCACTTTTTATCAAACGTTACAAATAAAGACGGTGAATAAAAAAGCGTGCTTTAACCGACAAGTTTTGGGATATAAATATCGCTTACGAGGGTAAAAATGATTAAGACATCTATTAGATTTTTTAATGACGTTCCCGTTCGTTCGGTGTGGGATGAAGAAACTTCGCGTTGGTGGTTATGCGCCGTTGATATAATAGACGCCCTTTCTTTAAGCACTTCTCCACGCAAATATTGGAACACCTTAAAAAAGAGAAATTTTGAGGTGTCATCAATTTGTAGACAACTGAAATTAACGGCAAAAGACGGAAAGAAGTATTTGACGGACGTTATTGACGACGACGGACTAAATTTACTTATTACAATTCTTCCAAGTAAAAAGTCAGACTCGTTTATTAAATGGGTTAAAAAATTTGGCACTTCTATCGATGAACAAAGCAAAAACAAAGCTTACGAACTGTTTGAGAGCGAAATAATAAACGATATTGAAGTTGGAACAATTAAGGGCTTACAACAAATTCATTCTTTCCTTTTTGGCGGTTTATACGATTTTGCAGGACAAATTAGAAAGTTAAATATCTCTAAAGGCGGTTTCGTATTTGCTAGCGTTGGTTATTTAGAGGACACACTTTTTTCAATCGAAAAAATGCCAGAAGAATCGTTAGAACAAATCGTTAAAAAATACGTTGAAATGAACGTTGCTCATCCTTTTATGGAAGGAAACGGCAGAACGACTAGAATTTGGTTAGACCTTATATTAAAGAAAAACCTTTCTCTTTGCGTCGATTGGAGCAAGATTGATAAAACTAAATATTTAGACGCGATGAAAAAAAGCGTTGTAGATTATAGCGATATTTTATCACTTATTAAATTGGCTTTAACCGACAAAATTTCCGACCGAGAAATCTTTATGAAAGGTATAGACTATTCGTACTATTACGAAGAAGAAAATTAAAAAAATAACCCCTTGCACCTTTTGTGCTTGGGGTTTTTTATTGCCTTTTTATCTTATAAATTTATTATCATTACTTGCTTTTTTACCGCATATCTTACCGTGTTTCCCGTTCCGCTTTTTTCTTGTCTTAAAAATGCGACGAGCACCGAACAGTTATCAACCATAAATTCGTTGCGTTTTTGCATACACCATGCGGTATATTCTTTACTTACGTAAACCTTTTGGTCTGCAACCGATAACATGCGTTCATACTCTATTTTATCTTTTTGAGGAAATTTTTGCGCCTGATTTTCGCACGGAATACAAGCAATAATTTTTATATTTTTTTGCTCTCTTATTCCCTCTAAAATCTTAAAACACTCTGTATCAAAGCCGAGCGCCATTCCCACCAAAAAAGTGTTAAAACCGCCATCTATAAGCTTTTCGATGGTTTGTTTTAATTTATCTATAGAAAAGTTTTCGGTAAGCTTTCTATGACCTGTAAACGCACACGCGCGCGCCCTATTTATAAAAATTTCACTCACAATGGGTTCTTCCTCTCTTTTCCTTGTCCGCGTGGATATTTTTTGTCGGTAGATTTTACCTTTTTAACGACAACTAACGCCCTCTTTGCGTCCTCTAGCGTATATTCCTTGACCTCTTCTAGTTTTCCGCCAAGCACTTTTATAGCGTTCTCCGCCTCTATTACTTCCTCTTTTGCGTCGCCCTTAAAAGATATAAACTTTCCGCCCACCTTAACAAATGGCATACAGTACTCTAAAAGGGTGTTAAGTCTTGCTACTGCGCGCGCAGAGCACATATCGAACTTTTCTCTTTTACTCTCTTCCCTTGCAATATCTTCCGCCCTACCGTTAATGACGGTTACGTTTTTTAAGTCTAACTCGCGCACGACGGCTTTTAAAAATTCGCACTTCTTTCCCGTCGCCTCAAGCAAGGTTAAATCTATTTCCTCTTTCATAATTTTAATAGGAATTGCAGGAAATCCACCGCCAGAACCAACGTCTATCAACTTACCAACGTCGAACTTATCCACTCCCAAAATACTGTCTATAAAATGTTTTTTATAAACGTCCTCTTTTTCGGTTATTGCCGTTATATTAAATTTTGAATTGTACTCGATTAAAATTTGATAGTATTTTTCAAACTTTTCTTCTTGCTCTTTTGTTATTTCTATCCCGAATTTTTCAAATAAATTTTTCATACGTTTATTATATCATAACTTTTATCAACACACAAATATTTTTTTATCAACTTCTATTTTTATAAAAGTTTATACTTTTGTGGATTACTTTTTTCTCGCTATTTTTCCCTTAAAATTTTCATTTTTTTAACCTTTTTTTGTGATAAAATTTGTTTTTCAATAAAATTCTATCAACTTATCAAATTTCTATTAAATTTCTATCAACCATCTATCAAACGCGCTTTCCATTTGCTTTATCTATCTTTTTTAACCTTTTCCACTTTTCCACCGAACATAATACTAATAATACCACTTTAAATTTTAAATAAAAAATAAACATACATAACAAAAGCACCGAATGTAAAATTTTTTATTTTTTCCTTGCTAAAAAATCAAAGGAATAAACCAAAAAAGTCTTGATTTTTTACCCTATATATTATATAATATATACAATATATTAAGGTGGAAAAATTTTTTCTTATATAAAATTTAGTAACGGAGAAAAACTATGAAAATTATTTGTGACGGTCTAGATTTATCTGATGCAGTGTTAAAGGTTTCTAAAGCACTTTCTGTAAAGGCTTCTAATCCTGTTTTAGAGGGTATAAAAATCACTGCAAAAGGTGAAACTTTATCACTCCTTGCAACCGATACCGAACTAACTATAGAAAAAAAGATTAAAGCAGACGTTTTAATGGAAGGCGAAACGGTTGTCGTTGGTAAATATTTCGTAGACTTTGCAAAAAAACTCGAAAAAGAACAGGTAGAGTTATCTCGACTTTTTGACGGACAGTTGCAAATAAAATATTCCGATTCTGAAAGTGAACTTCAAGTTTTCCCCGCAGAGAGCTATCCCAAGATTGAAAAGGAAGAAGGAAGCGCCTTTTTTGAGATTAAACAAAAAGATTTTAAGGACGTTGTGGAAAAGATTGCTTTTGCATGTTCAACGGACGATAGTAGACCTATACTTAAAGGATGCCTTTTTGAAATTGAGAACAATCTTTTAACCGGCGTTGCTCTCGACGGATTTAGAATGGCAGTCGTAAAAAAGGAAGTTTTCGCTAGTTCTGATATGAAAGCCGTTATCCCTGCAAGAGCATTAAACGAGATAACCAGACTTTTAGAGAACGACGATGAATTAATAAAAGTATATTTACAAAAGAACACCCTCTACGTAGAGATTGAAAACACAGTATTTATTTCAAGACTAATTGAGGGAGAATTCGTTAAGTATAACCACATACTCCCCACTTCTTTTGAAAACGTCGTAACCGTTAACCGCCAAGCATTGCTATCGAGTATTGAAAGAGCGGCAATCGTTGCAAGAAACGATAGATATAACGTTATAAAGTTCGACATCAAAGAAGAAGGTATGGGAATACTTGCAAAATCAGAGGTTGGAACGGTAAACGAGAACGTCAACATCAATCTTCAAGGCAAAGATTTAGTAATAGCGTTTAACGGTAAATACATTTCCGAATACTTAAAGATAGTTGATGAAGATTTTATAAATCTCAACCTAAACACCGCAATAGACCCCTGCATAATAACGTCGGCAAGGGACAGTGAGTTCTTATATTTGGTTCTTCCGGTAAGAATAAGCGCGTAAAACAATTGACAAAATTAAATTTTCTCTATACAATAGTATAGCAAAAATAAAAAAAGA
Organism: Clostridiales bacterium; assembly: GCA_015069265.1. GTDB lineage: Bacteria > Bacillota > Clostridia > Christensenellales > Borkfalkiaceae > UBA1259. The sequence continues at coordinate 48,526 of SVIY01000001.1, read as the reverse complement.
TAAGAAATATAGGAGAAATACAAAATGAAACAGACTTATCAGCCCAAGAAAAGACAGAGAAGCAAAGTACACGGATTTAGAAAGAGAATGAAAACCCGTTCGGGCAAAAACGTTTTGAAGAGAAGACGCAATAAAGGTCGTCATAAGCTTTCTGCATAAAGAGAAAGAAAATGACCTTTGATTACAGGTTAAAAAAAGAAAAAGATTTCAATCTTGTTTTTAACAAAGGTAAAAGGCTTTTTTCGTCCTCGTTAACTCTTGTATACTTTCCGTCAAAGGAATTAAAAGTAGGTTTCGCCGTGAGTAAAAAACACGGCGGAAGCGTCAAGAGAAATAGGATAAAAAGACTTTTAAGGGAATCTTTCAGAAGTTTTTTACCAAAAATAGGGAAAAACTTCTTTTTTGTTTTTATACCGAAAGTTCAAGAAGAATACACGCTTAAAAAGTTTAACGAGAGTATGGAATACTTGTTGAAAAAAGGTAACGTTTTAGAGTAAAATGCTAAAAATTTTAGGCGTAAAACTTATAAGGTTTTATCAAAAACATTTATCGAGGGGGACTTGTACGTTTATTCCGTCCTGTTCGGAGTATACGTTAGAGGCGATTTTAAAACACGGCTTTTTTGTCGGGTGTTTTTTAGGTGCAAAGAGAATTTTGAGGTGTCACCCGTGGACAAAGGGTGGATTTGATAAAGTTCCCGATAAAAAAAGTTTGGTTAAATGGGTATATTAAATGCAGATTATTAATTTTGCCTATCCGGAGATAGGTAACGTATTTTCAAGAATATTTATGTGGTTGGTTAATGGTACGTCAATCGTTGCGGCGATTGTTTTATTTACCATTGGCTTAAAAATTATAACTCTTCCTTTTGACTACGTTTCAAGAAGGTCTATGCGCAGAAACTCTCTTCTTATGGAAGAAATGCGTCCCGAACTTGAAAAATTGCAAAAGCAGTATGCAGACAACAAGCAGTTGTATCAACAAAAAATGATGGCGCTCTACAAAAAGAACGGTTACTCTATGTTCGGTTCTTGCTTGCCCACCATTTTAACGCTCGTCATCTTTATTATCGCAATCAACGGTTTTTCGGCATACTCAAGATTCCAAAACAAAGAATACGTTTACGATATGAGTTTATCGTATAACAGCGTTGTTTACGACGGAATTTCTGCCGACGGCGAATATATAGTAGAAAATGAAAACGGTAGCAAGAGCATTGTTATCGAAAAGTTCAAAGATAAAACCTCCCCTATCCAAATAGATAACGGCGGAGAGAAATACGAAATTTACTTTACCGATACTATAACCGGTGATTACGTTGAAAAGATTGACGGTGTTGACACAATTCTCGGCAAAAAAGGCGATTTACAAGTTTATACCGAAAACGGTTACACCAACTACAAAATCGAGTACATTGTATTAAACGACGGAACGACTAAAACTTCTGAACCTGTATTTAGCGTTATTTCAGGAGTAATAGATAATAAAGAAGACCTTAAACTTGACGGAAAGAGTTATACTCAATACGTAACTGCAAAACAGGCGGAAAACGCAGAGTTTACTATGACCGAAGAACAGTTTATCAGAGAAATTCAAAGAGAGAGAGCAGCGGAAAAGTTTAGAGAAGAAAACGCGTCTTTCCTCTGGGTTAAAAACATTTGGGTTTCTGATAGTGCGTTCAAAAAAGCAGTTGAAACAGATTGGTCGTCTTTTAAGTCCACTCACCAATACGAAGGAAACACCAACTTTGGCGAAAACGAGTACAACGAACTATTGACCAATCTTGGAGAAGAAAAGACACAAGCAAACGGATACTTTATACTCGTTATTTTAACCGCAGGCGTATCACTTATTTCCCAACTCGTTATGAACAAAACGCAAAAGGCGCAAATGGAACTTCAAACGGTTGACGGACAAGGCGCGCAAACGGGCAAAATAATGAAATGGCTTATGCCTATCATGATGGCGGTGTTCGCGTTCATGTATACCGCAGCATTCTCTATCTATATCATTTTAAGCTCGCTTATAAGTTTAGGAACTACCTTCCTCATCAACTTTATGGTTGATAGAAAGTATAAAAAACAAAAAGCAAGCAAAGATAATAAGGTAAGAGGCAGAGTTTACACCCCCAAGGAAGAGGAAAAGGTCGAGGCTAAAAAGGAAGTTACAAAGAGCAAGGACGACAAGTTTGCTCACCAAAGCGGTGGAGATTTCCTCTCTAACGAAAAGAGTAGCAAGAGTCATATCCGTGGAAGACTAAAATAAAGGCGCAAAGAGGCGCACGGAGGAAATATATATGGAGTTTACAGGTAAAACGGTAGAAGAAGCAAAGGCGCTCGGCCTAGAAAAGCTTGGCATTACCGAAGAGAAAGCAGAGATAACCGTAATCGAAGAACCTGTTAAGGGGTTGTTTGGAAGACTTAAAGGAAAGGCAGTCGTTTCTATAAAGAGAAAGGAAACGGACGCAGAAAGAGCGGTAAACTTTGTTCAAGGCATTCTTGACATTATGGAAATGAGTGCGGACGCAATGCTCACTTCCGAGGGCGACAACACGGTAATCACGTTGGAGTCAAAAGATTCTTCACAAGTAATCGGTTATCGCGGAGAGGTATTGGACGCTATTCAAACTCTAGCAGGCGCAGTACTTAACATCGGCAAGAAAGAATACAAAAAAGTCGTTGTAGATTGTGAAAATTACCGCGACAGAAGAGAAGACACGCTCATTAAACTTGCAAAGAAGCTTGAAGAAAAGGCAACCGAAATGAGACGTGAGGTTGTTTTAGAGCCGATGAGTCCGTTTGAGAGAAGAATTATTCACACGGCACTCTCCGACAGTCAAACGGTAACTACAAAAAGCGACGGAAAAGAACCCAATAGATACGTAGTAATCGTTCCCAACGACAAGGACGAATTTGCTAAACCCTACAACGCCGGCAGAAACGGTAACGACAGAAACCGTCGCGATAGTAGAGGCGGAAAGAAGTTCGATAAGGGCGGAAGAGGTAATAAATTCAATAAAGGTGGCAGAGGCGGACAAAGAAGCGGTATGGGAGAAAAGAAAAAATCTACCATTAGTTTTGGAACGTATCTCGGCAACAGCTTAAAAGACAACTAATATGAAAATAACGTTAAACAGTGATAAAGAAGTGGTAAAACTCATAAAAGAGGGATTAGAGCGAACGGGTGGATATTGCCCGTGCAGAATTTCTCGCAAGGAAGAGTATAAATGTATGTGCGAGGAATTTAAGGCACAGATAAAAGACCCCGACTTTGAGGGATACTGCCATTGTAGACTTTACTATAAGTCAAAGTAAGGAGGGAAATTATGAAAGAAGTAGTTTTAACGAAAGAAAACTTTAAGAGTGAAGTGTTAGAATGCTCCTCCCCCGTGCTCGTAGATTTTTGGGCGAGCTGGTGTGGACCGTGCAAAATGCTCTCCCCCGTTATCGACCAAATCGCAGACGAGTATTTCGGAAAGGTTAAGGTCGGCAAAGTTAACGTGGATGACGAGATGAGCCTTGCAGTCGAATACAAAATCGAAGTTATCCCAACGCTAATTTTCTTTAAGGACGGAAAGGTCCAAAAACAAACGGTTGGCGTTTTGGATAAAAGCGAGATAGAAGACATCTTAAAAACGATATAAAGAAAACCCGCATCGATTGATGCGGGTCGTTTTTTTATATTTATTAAACTGATTGTTCTTCTTGCTTTTTTTCGCGCTTTAATCTACGGAAGATAGTAAAGTAATAATTTCCGTAAAGAATTGTGGAGAGTGCAACTGCAACGACGCACACGGTGAAAAGAATTGCAACTATCTTTTCGGGCATTAGCGGATAAACGAACAGCGAGAACATTGACGCGTACACTATAACCGTGCAAGCCTTTCCGTACCAACACGAACTGCTAACCCTGTCCTCCTTTCTAAAGAGCATTAAGCCCCAGAGAAATAAAAGTAAGTCTTTCGTGAGCATGAGTCCAAGTAAGAAGGCAACCCACCAATTAACAGTCGCCGCGCAGAACACCATTGCACACTGCGTGATTTTATCTGCAACGGGGTCGATAAACTTGCCGAGGTCGGTTACCATATTAAATCGCCTTGCAATAAACCCGTCCGCAACGTCGGTAAGTCCCGATAGAACGATTAACCCTGCCGCCCAATAATGAAGGTGGTAAACGCAGTACAAAACTATTATCGCAGGGACAAGGAGAATTCGCAAGTAACTTAAAATATTGGGAATGGAAAAAATTTGTTTTTTTGTTAAACGTTTTTTAAATTGTTCTTTCATATACTTCCTAAAGTTTGGCAGTCAGAAAAAAATTTTCTTTTCTAAAAAGCCTAAATAAAATAATAAATTCTCCCAATAATTTCCTAACGATTTTAACTATGATAGCACAAAGATGAAAGTTTGTCAATAAAAATTTTTTTCAATTTTGTGTCATATAAGCATTGAAAAGAAAAATTTGTGTGATACAATCGGAGCGAAGTGCGAGGTAATCAATCTTTTACCGTTCTACTTAAAGCTTTTGGCTTTTTAACAGCGCCACCCTCAATGACTATGCGGTTATACTCTTTGTCCCGAAAAACCGTTCTGTCAAGTCCCGTCGCGGTGAACACCGTCTGCAAATGCTCGACTGCACCGATTAGTTTTTTCTGTCGTTTTTTATCTAGTTCGGAAAGCACGTCGTCGAGAATCAAAATCGGATACTCGTTAAAGCGTTTATAAAAGATTTCCGTTTCCGCAAGTTTAAGAGAGAGTGCAACCGTTCTTTGCTGACCTTGAGAGCCGAACACCCTAACGTCGTCACCGTTTAAGGTAAACTTAATGTCGTCTCTGTGCGGACCAATTGAGGTAAACCCAAGCCTTATATCGCGTTCTAGCCCGACTTTAAGGTCGCTTTTAAGGGCGTAGGCTATATCTTCTTCAGAGCCGTAATAACCGCTCTCCGTCTTCATTTTAAGCACTTCTTTTCCGTCCGATAAAAGTGAGTGTTTGCTCTCTGCAATAGGTGCGATATCGTTTAAGAACTCGTTTCTCGATTTTATGATTTTTGCAGCCTGTTTGCAAAGTTGCTCGTCCCACACGGGCAGAGTTTCGCGAATTAAGGAAAGGTCGCTATCCTTTAATAGATTATTCCTTTGCGAAAGAATTTTATTATACCTTTGCAGAGCGTAAAAGTAGTTTTTGGACATTTGTGAGAGGGAAACGTTCAAAAATCTACGGCGGTCTTCAGGACTCTCTTGAACGAGTTTTAGTTCGGAGGGGTTGAAGAACACGCTGTTTATATTGCCGAGTATTTCCCCAATTTTAAGTACTTGTATACCGTTGACGTAAATATTTTTCTTGTCGTTCTTATTAAATCTAATTTTGACCGACACGTCGCCGTAAAGAGAGGATGCAAGCGCGGAAATTTCCGCCGTTTCTTCCCCGTTTTTAATAACCAGCTTATCTCTGTTCGCGCGAGGAGAGTAGCCGGTGCACAAAAAGAAAATGGCTTCGGCGGCGTTGGTCTTGCCCTGTGCGTTAGCACCCGTCAAGATATTTATTCCGTCGGAAAAAGATATGGCTTCTTCACTGTAATTACGGAAATTTTTTAGCGTTAACGATTTTATGTACATAGATTTTATAAAAAATTTAAATTTTTTGGGCTAATGACTTTATTTTAATTTAAAAATATTATATAATAAAGTCCACCCAAAAAGCAACTATTAAAGAGGAATGTTATTATGGAAAAGGAAAATTACGAAATTTTATGGGAGCAAACGTTACTGCCCGAACTTGAAAAGACGGTCAGTTCCATTTCTTTTGCCACCCACATTTCGCAAATTAAGCCTGTTGATATTAAGGGGAACAAGATTATTTTTTGCACGCAAAGTCAACTCTTTGCAGACACGATTAGCAATCAGGCATCTAGCGGTATAGGTGGTAAGATTAGAGACGCGCTCTTAAAATGCACGAGCTATATCACCGACTTTGACGTTGTCGTTGCCAAAAATAGAGAAGAATACCTAAAACAGCTTGACGAGGCGGAAAGGGAAGTCATTGAAAACCAAGGCTCTCCTGTCAACCCCAAGTTCACCTTTGATTCGTTCGTGGTAGGTTCGTCTAACGAGTTTATTTACGCTGCCGCAAAAGCGGTTGCGGAAAACCCTGGCGACGCGTATAACCCACTTTTTATTCACGGCGGAACGGGGCTTGGTAAAACACACATACTTATGGCTATTGCCAACTACTTAAAACTATATAATCCGCGTATGAACGTTTTGTACGCGACTTGCGAACAGTTTACTAACCAACTCATTGAGAGCATTAGTAAAGGGAAAGGCGCTGCGGGAATAGACTTCCGCAAAAAATATAGGAACGTGGACGTGCTCCTTATCGACGACGTTCAGTTCCTTGCTAAAAAACAAGGTATACAGACCGAGTTCTTCCACACCTTTAACGAACTCGTTATGCAAAATAAACAGGTCGTTTTAACTTCGGATAGACCGCCCAAAGAAATAGAGGTGCTTGAAGAAAGACTTCGCACTCGCTTTGAGGGTGGACTTCTCGCCGACGTTCAACCGCCGGATATTGAAACGAGAATTGCTATCTTAAAGAGAAAGGCAGAAGAACAAAAGTGCGTTGTGGACATTAAGGTGCTGACCTATATCGCCGAAATGAACGATTGCGATATACGTTCGCTTATCGGAAAACTCACCAAGGTCGTTTTCGCGTCCAAACTTCACGAAAGACCGATAACCATTGACCTCGTAAACGAGGCTCTTAAAGAATCGGCTAGCGAAAAGCAAGAAAAACTTGAAGCGGAAGATATTATTAACTGCGTTTGCAACTTCTATAAGATATCAAAAGCGGATATGATGGGCAAGAAAAAGAACAAAGAGTACGCTTTCCCCCGTCAAATCAGTATGTATCTCATTTTGGAAATGATGAATCTTCCAAAAGTGACCGTCGCAAACATCTTTAAGCGCGACCACGCAACTGTAATTTACGCAGGCGACAAGATTGCTGACCAAATAAAGACGGACAACAAACTCGCGGTAGAAATCAACGACATTAGAAAGATGCTTTTGAAACAATAGGCAACTCTCTTAAAAACCCACCAAAAAAGCAGAATAAAAAGGATATGAACAGATTTATTGAAGGACAATTTGACGCGGTAGTAATCGGCGCGGGACACGCTGGTTGCGAAGCGGCGCTAGCCCTCGCAAGAACGGGCTTTAACACGGCAATGCTGACACTTAACCTAGACAGTATTGCCTTTATGGCGTGCAATCCTTCAATCGGCGGAACGGCAAAAGGACAGATTGTTAGAGAAATCGACGCACTTGGCGGTGAAATGGGAATAAACGCGGATAGAGCACTTTTACAGATAAGAATGCTAAACCGCGGTAAAGGCACTGCCGTTCAATCGCTCCGTGGACAAGAGGACAAGAACGTTTACCACACCATTATGAAAAAGACGTTGGAGAACACTAAAAACCTAAAAATTCTCCAAGGCGAAGCGGTGGAAATATTGACCGACGAAAAGGGCGAAAAGGTAACGGGCGTTTTGACCGCGTTCGGCGGAGTATTAGAGTGCAAGGCGGTAGTCGTTGCGACGGGCGTTTATCTAAACGGAAGCGTTATCGCGGGCGAATGGAAACAAAACAGTGGACCGAGCGGTTTTCAGGCGGCGAACAACGGCTTGACGGAAAACCTCATTAAACTCGGATTTAACGTTCGTAGATTTAAGACGGGAACTCCTGCCAGAGTGGACGCAAGGACGATAGACTTTGACAAGCTTGAAGTTCAAGAGGGGGAAAAGGACGTTTATCCGTTCAGCCTACTTACCGAGCGCGTTCCCGAAAAGCAAAGACCGTGCTATTTGACGTACACCAACGAAAAGACGCACGAAATCATAAGAGCAAATCTCCACCGCTCACCACTTTACGGTGGGTTAATAAAGGGTACGGGACCTAGATACTGCCCGTCCATAGAGGATAAGGTGGTGCGCTTTGCCGATAAAGAAAGACACCAACTCTTTTTAGAGCCAGAGGGTGCGGACACTAACGAAATTTACGTTCAAGGTATGTCCACCTCTCTCCCCCACGACGTGCAAAAGGCAATGTATCGCACGGTTAAGGGGTTAGAGCATTGCGAGATTATGCGCTATGCTTACGCGATAGAGTACGACTGTATTGACTCTCTCGACCTCTACCCCACACTAGAATATAAGCGCATAGAGGGGCTTTACACCGCAGGGCAGATAAACGGTACGAGCGGTTATGAGGAGGCGGCGGCACAAGGACTTATTGCAGGTCTTAACGCCTCGCTAAAAATGAGAGGAGAGGAACCCTTTATTTTAGGCAGAGACGACGGGTATATCGGTGTTTTAATCGACGATTTAGTGACCAAAGGCACTAACGAGCCTTACCGCATGATGACCTCTCGCGCAGAGTATAGAATTTTGTTAAGACAGGACAACGCCGACTTCCGCTTGACCGAAAAGGCAAAGAGGACGGGACTTGTCGACGATGAAAGATACGCGCGTTATTTAGAGCGAAAAACAGAGTACGAGAGCGCATTAAAGTTAATGGACGTTATCATAAAACCAAAAGACGCCAAAGAACTGCTTGAAAAATACGGTTATCAAAGCGCAAATAGCGGTTTAACGCGCGCGGACATGGTAAGACGAGCAATTCCCCTAGCCGAAATCAAAGAGGTTTTCGGAGGGTTTGAGGGCGTTAGCAAGGAAGTTTTGGATATGGTCGAAACGGACGCTAAATACGAGGGGTATTTGCAAAAGGGGTTAGACCAGATAGAAAAAGCCAAAAAGTTAGAGGAAAAAGTTTTGCCCGAAGACATAGATTATACGTCGATATCGGGGTTAAGATTAGAGGCAAGGCAAAAACTAGATAAAATACGTCCGCACTCTTTGGGACAAGCGGGAAGAATTTCCGGCGTTTCCCCTGCAGATATTGCAGTATTAATGGTATATTTAAAGAAATAAAAAAATCTCTCGGAAACGAGAGATTTTTTGTTTTGTCTTAAAATTATACCGTAGCTAAAGCGTCGAGAGCGAGCGCGAAACCAACTACGCAACCTACGCAAAAGATAACAAAGCCAATAAGCACTGCTACGCCACCGATGATAATTCCTGCAAGACCGAAACCGCGCCAATTTTCATTGCGTTTTTTTGCTTGCACCAAACCGATAATGGATACGATAAGACCAGCAAGCGAGAAAAGGCAAAGTTCGTTAAACAAGAACAAGTAGCTTACGAACGAGAGTATGAAGCCGACCAAACAGCACACGTTGTTTTTCTTCTTTATCTCTTGAACGGGTGTTTGAGAGCATTGGCAAGTGCATACGGGTTGTGCCGTTTCCGTTGGGGTGGGAGCAACTTGCTCTGTTACGGGAGTTTCTACCGAGCTTCCGCAAGAGTGACAAAATTTAGCGTCGTCAGATAATTGTTTTCCGCAGTTTTTACAATACATAATCATACCTCCCTAAAGTTAATATCATTATACAGTATATACAAAAAAATGTCAAGCGATGAAAAAAGCTCCCCAAAAGGTATTACCTTTTAGAGAGCATAAAAAGTTTTAAGCCGGTCTGTAAGCCGAGTTCTGTCGTGTACGGTCATTTATCTACGAATAACGTCTCCGTTATCCCCCAGCGATATTTGTTAAACCGCTTCTAGAGAAGCAATTAAACGAAACGGTTTGTCAATCTTGCTACGGGTGGGGTTTACATATGCCCCTCGCGTTACCGCAAGGGCGGTGCGCTCTTACCGCGCCTTTTCATCCTTACCAAAATTTTGGCGGTTGTTTTCTGTTGCACTTTCCTTAAAGTCACCTTCACCGGGATTTCTCCGGCACCCTGCTTCTCTGTAGCTCGGACTTTCCTCATTGACAGGCTCTCCCTGCCCCCGCGACCGTATAACCGACTTAAAAGCAAGTCGATTATACTAAACATTATATAAAATGTCAAGAAAAAAAGAAAAAAGGCGGTTAAAAATTTAATCGTCTTTTCTCTTTTAACTCTTATTGAGTCTTTGTTTTAAGGTTCTTTTTTACAAGTGTTAAGTTTTTTTACAGATCGTCAGCATCTTGTATGGGTTTTTCATACTTATTATAAGCATCTACTCCCGTATAAGAACCTTGCGAGTCGAAACTCGATTCAAAATTGTTATTTACAATTTTTAGCGTCCGTGCTTTTAGTAGCTTTGGACTTGTTTTGAGTTTGACTCTGGCTTTTGCCAGTCGTTCTGTTACTTTTCTTATCTCTCATAACTTCCCCCTTGGTAGTATTGTGTGCCAAAGAGAAAAAGTTATGCAATCAAATTATGGAAAAATTTAACTTTCCTTAATAAGTGGACAACGATTAAATTTTAAGGTTTTCTTCACTGAACAGCGGACTGTCTAAAAATTCACTAACGGTCATATCAAACCCACCGGCAATAAGTATAGTAGTGGATAAAAGATTGTCTTTTACCGTTTCGTGTATTATATTTTTTAGTGTTGAGTGTGTAATTCCGCTATTCATTGCAAGTCTATATCGCGTCATACCTTTTTCCTTTAGTAACTCCGATATTCTTTCCGCCAAAGCGTGATTTACAGAATGCATCTTATATTCCTCTCTTATATGGTTATCGGAAACCATAATAGACCATTTTTTTGGCACTTTATGGTTGCGCATAACCATATTTTGTGCTATAATTAGAAAAAAGAACAAACGAGGAAGGTTATGAGAGAATTTTTAGTAAACCAATGGGTTGACGGTGGTTTTGTAGGTTTTATAATGAAAATTATAATGATTTACTTTTTCGTTTTTGCAGTTTATGCCGTTATAAAAAGGATTCAGTTTGTAAGAAAAAGAGATACAAGATTGCTAGCAAAGTATGAACAGACAATGGGGCTATATTTAAACGCAAAAGAAGAGGCAAAAGAAATGCTAAAAAGCCATGTTCCCTTTCAGGCAATATTTTGGATAGGCGTGTTTTTAATAATTTTGAGTGTAAGCGGGACAAGTTTTTCCGACAAAGTTAAAGACGTTCTTTTTATAATCGGTTTTGTTTTATCGCTCATAATGATAGTCATATATTTTATAAAGTATATGTCCGTGGGCGGACATAAGGGCGTTGAGGAAACTTGGAAAGAAAAAACCATGAAATACAAAGCGCCAGAATACGTGACGGAAACCACTTACGTTAGGTGGGATGACGAGCCGTATGGGTCGTGGAGAGAAACAAACTCTGTTACGTATGATAAGAATTTAGAGCATAACGTACAAGCCGCAGCGGCAAACGGACTTGGGAACGTGTTCAAAGTTTTTTCTTATTTGGCGTTGTCCGTTGTATATATATTGGAATGTTTATACGACGTATTAAAATCTTTGGTGTTTGTTGCGTTAAGACCGCTAGTTAGGGCGTTGGCAAAGAAGAGATACAAAAAATTCGTTAAAACTTTAGCAAAAATAGACGGTTTTATTCCCAAAGATTTATATGCAGGCGACGAGTATGATGAAATTCCCAATGAAGTAGCAAACGAGTTTTTGAAAAAATCTTATAACAGTTTTAAGAGCGGAAGTAATACACCGTTTCTGTTTATGTATAACGGACCGCAAATGTATTTTACAGCCACCCCTCGTCGCGTTGGCGTAGGAAACACAACCGAACCAGGCGTAACCCCTATTATTTGTGAAAGCAAATATATGAGAGCTGTGGTATTTTTGGGAAGCGAGGAGAATTTTTGCAATTCAGAAAAAACGTTGGTAATGCCTGTTCCGTATAGAAATTTATCCAAATTTTACAGTGACCAATCGTTATACGCAGAAGACAGCGTATTTATGCAAGTAATGCAAAAAACTCAATACGTTTATTTGGCTCAATTTAAGGACAGAAAGAAAAAGGTCAGAGTTCACTTAATGCACTACGAAAACGGAAGATTTTTTCCGATAACCGCAAGGCTGTGCGATATAGATATTGACGACGATAATTTAAGCTATAAAATCAATCAGTATAAGAAATCGCACGATATAAAAGAACCTACTGTTGACGAATTGCGCGGAGTGTCCGTAGGACATATCGTTTTAGTTGTGTTGCTTAACCTAGTATTGCTTAAAGACTTTATAATAATGCTACTAACCTATGTTCTAGGAAAAGCAGGAGTGCAAATTCAATACGAGAAACTAGAAAAGTTTACGTCTTTTGGTACGGTAAATAGCGGAAATTCAGCGATAATAATGATAGCTATAATCGCAGTAATGATGGTTATCGTAATGACGACAAAAAAGAAAAAATAAAGTAAAAACAAAAAGAGCAAACGCGACTACGTTTGCTCTTTTATTTGCTATTAAACCTATCTAACACCTATTCTGGTTGCCTTTGCCTTGCCAGAGAGTATATCAGAGATAGAATGCTTTGCAGAGGCGATGATGACCTCCGTGCCGATTTTAACGGCCTCTTTGACGTATTCTAACTTTGCCTTTGCACCGTTCGCGCCCACTCTAGACGCGCCGTTGCAATAATTTTCACACTCGGTAATATTGTCTAAAACCTCGTAAACGTCCTTTCCACCGATTTCTTTTATCAATGTGTCGGGGTTGGTGCTGTCGCGGTAAATACCGTCCGCACTTGTTAGAATAAGCAACGTTTTGGCTTTAAGTAGGCAAGCAATTTGCGTTGCCGTTTCATCGTTATCCACGCACTCTACAACGTTGTCGTGGTCGGCTTTAAGCGACTGAATTTCAAAGCGACGGCTCTCTTCCGTACTGATTGCGTCGTTATAGTTAATGATAGGTATAGCCTTTTGCTCAATCGAGCGGAGAAGCATTGCTTTTAAGTGCTCCCTCTTTTGCGCGTCGTTAAAGTGTTGATGCTCTACCAAAACCTGTCTTACCGAATAGTTAGGGTCTATAAACTGACGGTAAGTGGACATAAGTATAGATTGACCTTGCGCGGAGTAGTCTGTTTTAACGTCTTCGGGAGAGCCGACAAGTTCTTTGCCGTTGCGGTTGATATAGTCGAGTCTACCCGTTTCGGTTGCACCCGAAGTAACCCAAACGTATCCCGGTTTTAATTCCGAACAAATTCTTGCAATCAATGTATAGTCTAAAATATTACTTTTTTTATCAATGAGCGCCATCGACCCGATTTTGCCCACGAGTTGTACGTCGAAATTCATTTGTTTACCTATTCCTACGTTAATTTACGTTTATTATATATCAAATTAAGAAAATATTCAACTTATTTTACTAAAAGATTAAATATAGCGCGTTTATATATTTCATATGACTTTAAAAGGTCGTCAACGGACACGTGTTCGTTAGCGTCGTGGATATTATAGTCTTTATTCGGGAACTCTGGACCGAACGCGCAACCCTTGTTAAACGCGCGCGCAAAGGTGCTTCCGCCAAGGCTTATTGGTGTTGCCTTATACCCTGTTACCTCGTTGTAAGCGGACAAAAGGCAGTCCACGAACCAGCCGTCCTTTTCCACCATGACGGGCGGATGCTTTTCGGTAGCGACGTAGTCGATGCAAAAACTATCGAACACGGGTATTAAATCGGACAAAGTTGCGGGGGCGGGTATTCTGCAATCGCAGATAATTTTAATCTTGCCGTCCTCTTCTTTGATTATATCGGGCGACAAGGTCGTAATTCCCTGTTCATTTTTTATAAGCTTTACTCCGCCCTTATCGTTAAACAAGTATTCTATAACGTTTCCCACGTCCTCGCCCATATCGGCAAAGTAGTTAAACAGCGCCTTTAACGCGTTTATACCGAGGTGTGGAGCAGAGCCGTGCGAAGCTTTACCGCGACTTTCAATCACTCCGTCTTTAAGGATAAGACCGTGTTTTTTAAGGAGTTTTTCGTCAACACCTTTTTCTGTCGGAATAGCGGTTGCAAAGTCGCACACCGCGTTTACTACCGTACCACCCTTAACGCAAGAGAAATTTTTCAAGAGAGGGAGAGTAAAGGTAACGATTGTAATACCTTTTTCCGCGTAGCTTAACGGAAAGTTTCCGTCGGGAGAAAAGCCGTATTCGGGGATAGTGGTTTTAGAGCTTATGTAGTCGATATCTCTCCAACCGCTTTCCTCGTCACAGCCGACGATAAGTCTAATCTTGCGCCCCAAAGGTTTTCCGCTGTCCTTTAGCTCTTTTAGTGCGTAAAGGCAGAGTAGCGGAGCGGTTTTATCGTCCACTATTCCACGGGCGTATAAAACCCCGTTCTTTTCTGTTAGAGTAAACGGGTCGCTATCCCAACCGATACCGGTAGGCACAACGTCGAGGTGACCGATGATACCGACTTCCTCGCCATTTCCGAAATAAACTTCGCCACCGTAACCGTCGTAGTTTATCGTGTCAAAGCCCATACTTTTAGCAAGGTCTAAAAAGAAAGTGAGTGCGCGGTAGTTTTGTTCGCCGAACGGCATTCCGTCCTCTTTCTCCGCGTTTACACTCTTAAAGCTGATAAGTTGTTTTAGGTCAGATAAAAAGCTATTAAAATCGAGCATAGCTCCTCCTAAATGCAAAGTTTTCTCTTAACAGTATACTACATTTTAAATTTAAATGTACAGAATTAATAAAAATAAATTATTTATTTTGCTTTTTGTAAAATTTATGTTACAATGACTGTATGGAAACAAAAGACAACGTTCACGAAGGGCATCGTGCTCGAATGATGGACAAGGTGATTAATTACCCCGATTCCCTTTATGAACACGAAAAACTTGAAGCGTTATTATTTTTCGCTTTGCCGAGAATAAATACCAATCCGCTTGCGCATAGATTGATAAAGACGTTTGGCTCGCTAGATAGGGTGCTTTGCGCGTCAGTAGGCGAACTTAAAACGGTGGAAGGCGTGGGTGACCGCGTCGCTGGACTTATTAAACTCGTGGGCGAAATAATTAAAGGGAAAGAGGAGAATAAAAATTCACCTTTAGATTTGTCCACGCCCGACAAGTGTGTGCGTTACGTCTTGCAGTTGTTTGACGGAAACGATGGCAAAGAACAGTTTTATCTTTTGTTATTGGATAATAACAGCAAGCTAGTAAACAAGGTTGCTTTTAGCGATAGCAATGCAGACAAGGTAAAGGCGGACATACCGGAAATATCTAACGCGCTTCACATTCATCGTCCAAGGTTTGCCATTATGGTTCACAATCATCCGAGCGGAATCGCTTTTCCTAGCGAGGCGGACGATTTTGCAACAATGAAAATTAATCTAATATGTGCCATTTCAGGTACAGATTTAAGAGACCATATTATATACGGCAAAGAGAACGTTTATTCTTATCGGTTAGAGCAAAGAATCGAGGGGATAAAAGAGCGTGCCGACGTTAATAAGGTTTTGAATTCCATATAAGGAGAAACAGTTAAATGCAAGGAAAAATTAGAACAAGATTTGCCCCAAGTCCCACGGGATATTTGCATATCGGAGGGCTTCGTACCGCACTCTACGGCTTTTTGTTTGCCAAAAAGGGCGGTGGCGATTTCGTTTTGAGAATTGAAGATACCGACACGGCTAGATACGTTGACGGTTCGGTGCAAATCATATACGACACTATGCGCGATTCGGGTATTATGTACGACGAAGGTCCGGACGTTGGTGGTGACTATGGCCCGTACGTTCAGAGCGAGAGAAAGAGTTTGTACCTCGAATACGCAAAAAAACTCGTTGAGCTTGGCGGAGCGTATTACTGCTTCTGCGACCAAGAGAGAATTGAGTCGTTAAAGGACGAAACGGGCAATATCCGTTACGACAAACACTGCTTAAAACTCTCTAAAGAAGAAATCGCAAGAAGAATTGCCTCTGGCGAGAAGTACGTTATTCGTCAAAACGTGCCAACCGAGGGTACAGGCTCGTATCACGACCTAGTGTACGGAGATATCAGCGTTGATTACAAGGATATTGAGGACGGAATTTTGTTAAAGAGCGACGGAATGCCCACCTATAACTTTGCAAACGTTATCGACGATCACCTCATGGGAATTACGCACGTTATCAGGGGTACGGAATACCTTTCTTCCACGCCTAAATACAACTTAATGTACGACGCGTTCGGTTGGGAAAGACCGACGTATATTCACCTCCCCCCCATTATGAAAGACGCGCAACACAAACTCTCCAAGAGAAACGGAGACGCAAGTTACGAAGATTTTGTCAATAAAGGATACGTAAAGGAAGCTATCGTAAACTATATAGCATTGCTCGGTTGGAGTCCCAAGGGCAATCAAGAGAAGATGAGCTTAAACGAGCTTATCGAAAACTTCTCGCTTGAGGGTATCGGTAAATCTTCGGCTATCTTTGACGAAGCAAAGATGAAGTGGTTATCGGGCGAATATATTAAAGCAATGACCGACGAAGAGTTGGTGGAAAAGGCGGACAAGTTCTTTAAGGAAAGCAAAGTTTACGGCAAGTACGACCTCAAAAAGATTGCTGCGCTACTAAAAACTAGAATTGAGATATATAGTGAGATTCCCGAAAAGATTAACTTCCTCGAAGAGTTTGGCGAATACGATATCGCGCTCTACACCCACAAAAAGATGAAAACCGATGCGGAAATTGCAAAAGTTGTTCTTCCCAAGGCAAGAGAAGTTATCGCAAACCTCAAAGAATTTAACTATGATTCAATTCACGATGCACTAATGGCGCTCGTTGCTGAAATGGGTGTTAAGAACGGACAAGTGTTCTGGTGCGTTCGCGTTGCTATCTCTGGCAAAGAATCTACCGCAGGTGGCGTTATGGAAATTGCCGAACTTTTGGGTAAGGAAGAAACGCTAAAAAGACTCGATTATTCTATTCAATTATTGAACAAATAATATATAACGCATAAAGAATAAGCCTCGAACAAAAGTTCGAGGCTTTTTTTATTTTGCAAAAGGCAGACGGTTTATAAAGGGGAAGGAGTTAACGAACTGCTCAATTCCGTTCGATATTACGTTTGCCATTTTATATATAAGGTTTAATCTTGTGAGATTAAAAAGATTGTAATTTTGCACGGATTTTCCCGCGACGACACCGATAATGCTTAAATCCCCTACAGTTCCGAGCTTTTTGTCCACACCGAGTCCGGGTTTTATGCCACCGTTTACCACTTTAAGTAGTCCTATATCATCTTGCTCCCCCACCGCCGCGTCTATTGCTATTATTGGTGAGTTTGGGTGAAGCTGACGAATATGAGTTCTAATACACCCGATTTCCTTTGCGGTTATAGGAAAATTTAGTGTTCCATAAACGTAAGCGTTTATATTTTTATCCTTAATAAACGTGCCGACTAGCGGACCTAAACTATCCCCAAGCACTAAATCGCTCCCAATACAAACAAAAACGGGTTTATTGTCTGTTTTGCTAAAATTTTTGAGCGCGTCGCATATTCCCGAACTTGCATAATTATTAAACGTATTAAAAGTAAAACAAGATTGTTCCATAAGTTCCCCGATTACAATTTTTATAGATTATTAACAATTTTAATTTTTTTATTCAATAATGAAAAAACGTTGATAAATTTATAAAACTGTGGTAACATTTATGTAGACACTACAAATCAAAGGCGAACGAATGTTCGTAAGAGAGGTTTTTATGCAAAATCTTTTGTTAGCGACGAGTGGTGGCGCAATAGTAGATATAATAGCGCTAGTATTTATCGCGCTGTTTACAATCAGGGGTTTTGTCAAGGGCTTTGCAAAAACGTTCGTTTCCGTGTTCGGAACGATGTTAAGTTTATTGTTTGCAGTTCTGCTCTGCTCTACGGTGGCAAAGTTTTTAGAAAGCGAGTTTTCTTTCGTTACAACTGTAGCGGAAAAGCTTGGCGGTTCGCTCGATAAGATATTTGGAGCTGACCTAATGAACTCCACGCTTAAAGATGCTTCCGAGAATGCTCTCAATGATGCAGGCGTTGGCGGATGGCTTATCGCAATCATTTTAGCATTCAAATCAGATACGAGCATTCCTATGACTACACCGTTAAGAGATTTGATTGCCCCAACGTTCGCGTACTATATCGTCATCATAATTTCCGTGATATTATTGTTTATTTTATTCAAAATAATACTATTTTTAATCGGAGAATTAGTCAAAAAGCTATACGCAATCAAATTAATAGAAAAAACGGACAGAGTGCTTGGACTTTTGTGCGGACTTGTAAGCGGAGTGGTTCATTTAGAATTCCTTATAATGATAATAAGTTTTATACCGCTTTCGTTCATGCAAAACATTTACGGACACATTCAAGCTTCAACCATTGCTAGTTTTATAGAAAATATTAATCTTTTCAGTAGAATTATGAGTGCAATATCAATAAATGACGTTGTAAACCTCGTAAAAACTATAATTTAACCAAAAAAGGCACGAAATCGTGCCTTTTTTATTTGTTTTCTCCTCTAAAAAGCATAAATTTTTACAATTAATAAACGATAAAAACAGAAAAAGAAATATTAAAAACTATACGTTAATGCAAAAAACCTAGCGAAAAACCTTAAATTGCCCCAAAAAATTACCCAAAAAGTCACTAAAAAGCCTCTAAACAACCCCAAAAAACACAATAAATGGCACAAAATTAACCTAAAATTTATCCAAAACACGAAAAAACAATGTTTCACGTGAAACACCCATGTTTTTTAATGTCAAAATTGCTACGTTTCACGTGAAACATTTTGTGTAAATATCGGCAATATTGTGGGTGTTGGTGGTGTGTTGGTTGTGATAAGATTGTGGTGATTTTACCTCAAAAACCCCTCTTGTGAGCGAGAATGAGTCAAAATTTTCCTTGGAAAAAATTTTTCCTATTCTGTCTCAGAACGTTTTAATGACAATTTTTAAAAGGCTGTTTTCGTTCGTTTTTTATAATTTTGTGTGTGGTTTTTGTCGTTGAGAGAGGTTTGTTTTGTTAAGGTTTGTGTTCATGGCTAGTTTTTGCTCTAATGATGACCGCGTTTTGCAAAATTTTTATTAAAGTTACTGACCTTTTAGACGTGGGAGAGGGGAATGTTTCATGTGAAACATATTGTGTAAATTGTGGAAAAAGTATTTCAAAAATTATACAAACAAATCGCGCTTTTTGTTTTTGCGTCCAATTTTAACGGCAAAATATTGTGCGCTATTAAAATTGGCGCGAAAAATAAAATTATATGCGCTAATTTATTTTGCGTGGTGCAAAAAATGTCAAAAAATTTATCCTAAATATATTGTATTTTAAATGTAAATGTAGTATAATAATATAAACAAAAGTGCATGCTCGAATTGTGCTTTTCATAAGATAAATTCAAGGTTTTTTTAACTTTGATGTGTTATAATTTTTTTAACTAAAAAAAGAGAGGACTAGAAAATTGAAAAAGAAAAACTCCAGAATATTCTGGATAGTTATGGTCTTAATCGTTGCCCTCATCGCAATTCTATCAATAACTAGATGTGCAGGCGACGGAAAAGAGGTTAATTATTCAGAATTCTTATCTACGGTAGAAAACTCGTCGCCGACGGGTATTATTACAGATGACGACTTAATTAACGCACCTGAAATTGATAAACAGTTAGGTAAATACGATTCGGCAAAAATCACTTCCGTTTATATCGATAACTACGTAATTGAGTTTAAAATTCAAACTGTATCGGGAAGCAAAACGACGACTTATACCTTTAACACCGTTTACGCAAGAGGCGATACGGCTGCCGATTTAGAAGCATTGCTTTCGGCAAAAGGAATTGCATTCGACTATTCCAACCCGAACAGTGGAAGCATTTGGCAATCGCTTATGCCCTTGTTTGGCGCAGTGCTAATTATGGTTGTGTTCTGGATAATTATGGCGCAAAGTCAGGGCGGAACAAAGAGCGCAATGAACTTTGCTAAAACTAATGCAAGACTCAACCAAAACTTAAAGGTTAGATTTACCGACGTTGCAGGCGCAGAGGAAGAAAAGGAAGAACTAAAAGAGGTCGTAGACTTCTTGAAAAACCCCAAGAAATTCTCTGACATTGGTGCGAGAGTACCAAAGGGCGTGCTGCTTGTTGGCCCTCCCGGAACGGGTAAAACCCTCTTTGCTAAAGCAGTAGCAGGGGAGGCAGGCGTTCCTTTCTTCTCCATAAGCGGTTCAGACTTCGTGGAAATGTTCGTGGGGGTGGGTGCAAGCAGAGTAAGAGATTTGTTTGAGGTTGCCAAAAAGAACATGCCCTGTATAGTGTTTATCGACGAAATCGACGCGGTGGGTAGACAGAGAGGTTCCGGTCTTGGCGGTGGCCACGACGAGAGAGAGCAAACGCTTAACCAACTCCTCGTTCAAATGGACGGCTTTGAATCAAACGACGGTATAATAATCATGGCTGCAACTAACCGCGCGGACATATTAGACCCCGCACTGTTGCGTCCTGGACGTTTTGATAGACAGATTTTCGTTAACACTCCCGACGTTCGCGGTAGGGAAGCAATCTTAAAAGTACACGCAAGAAATAAACCGCTAGCAACGGACGTTAACTTTAAGACGGTTGCTAGAATGACGAGTGGTTTCTCTGGGGCGGACCTAGAAAACCTCTTAAACGAAGCGGCAATACTTGCGGCAAGAGATAACAGAAAGTTCATCACCAATAAAGACCTCTACGAAGGTATAAACAAGGTAATCATGGGACCGCAGAAGAGGAGCAGACTCGTTACCGAAACGGATAAGCGCATCACCGCATATCACGAATCAGGCCACGCAGTGCTTGCCAAACTTCTTAAAAACTGCGACCCCGTACACGAAGTATCCATTATTCCAAGAGGTCAAGCGGCAGGCTATACAATGACAAGGCCTGACACCGACGACAACCACTTAACCAAGGCAAAACTTTTAGACGATATAGTTATGACGCTTGGTGGTAGGGTTGCCGAAGAATTGGTAATTAAGGATATTTCCGCAGGTGCGTCGGGCGACATACAAGCGGTTACCAAACGCGCAAGGCTTATGGTTACCGAGTGGGGTATGAGTGAAAAGGTAGGACCTATATCGTACGGCTCGGACAGAGAAGTGTTCCTAGGCAGAGATATGGCCTCGCACGTTTCGTATAGCGAACAGACGGCAGGAATTATCGACCAAGAAATCACGCGTATCGTTGACGAGGGCTTGCAGAGAGCGAGAAAGCTTCTTGGCGAAAACAGAAAGTTCCTCGACAACATGGCAAGACTTTTGGTGGAGAGAGAAACAATCTTTGCCGAAGAAGTGGATATGCTTATGGAGGGCAAGAGCGTAGAGGAAATTATCGCGTTCATGGACGAAAACGAGCGTACGCTCTCCCAAAACCCGTTTGCTAGAAAATCAAAGTCGTCGGTGATTATTCCCGAAGAAAAGGCGACCGAACAAAAAGAGCAAGAAACGGCAAAACAGCCACAAGAAGACAACAAACAAAACCAAGACAACAAAGAAGAATAAAAAGTTCATATCAAAAGAGCAATTTTGAGCGTTAACTTATAGGAGAAAATTTATGGGAAAAATTATTGCTTTTTCAAATCAAAAAGGTGGTGTGGGCAAAACGACGACGTGTGTTAACATGTCGGCATACCTTGCGAGCAAGGGCTACAAATGTTTAATAGTCGACCTCGACCCTCAAGGCAACACGACGAGCGGTCTAGGGTTTGCTAAAAGCGAGGTTAAAAACTCGGTGTACAACGTCATGATAGACGATATGGCGATTGAAGACGCGGTTGTAAAGACTTGTGTCGACAACCTCGACATTCTCCCCTCTAACATTGATTTAGCGGGTGCAGAGGTCGAACTCGTCTACATTAAGGATAGAGAACACGTTCTTAAAAAGGTGCTTGAAAAGGCAAAAAAGAGTTACGACTTCGTAACCATTGACTGTCCGCCCTCGCTTGGGCTTTTGACAATCAATGCGCTTGCGGCGTCGGACACGGTAATTATCCCGATACAGAGCGAATACTACGCTCTAGAGGGGTTGAGCCAACTCATGAACACCATTAAGCTCGTGGTAAAACACCTTAACCCCTCGCTTAAAATTGAGGGCGTAATACTCACTATGAGCGACAACCGTGCAATAATCTCCCGTCAAATTTCTGCGGAGATAAGAAAGTTCTTTGGAAAGCGCGTATTCGATACGGCTATCCCTAGAAATATTCGTTTAGCAGAAGCACCCAGCCACGGTGTCCCGATTATGCTACACGATACGAGATGTTCGGGTGCAAAAGCATATTTAGCGTTAACGGAAGAATTCCTTGCACGTCAACCGGGCAAGAAAACAACGGAAAAATAAACTAACGGAGAAAGTTAATTATGAAACCAACGAGAGGACTAGGAAAAGGCTTGTCCGCACTCTTTTCGGAGACCGAAGAAGATTACGGCAAGAGCTTACTTTTTGATGAAGAGCCGAGAGCGAAGGGCGAGGGTGTTACCGAGATAGATATTACTTCGGTATTCGCAAACCCCAACCAGCCCCGTAAAGTCTTTGACGAAACGGCTCTTAACGAGCTTGCCGACTCTATAAGAAAGCACGGCGTTATTATGCCGATTATCGTCAACAAGAGTGGCGATAGATTTATGATAATCGCCGGCGAACGCCGTTTCCGTGCAAGCAAGATTGCAGGGCTTAATAAAATTCCCGTTATCGTTAAAAACTACGACGAAAAGCAGATTAAGGAAATCTCGCTTATAGAAAACTTGCAAAGAGAGGACTTAAACCCCATAGAAGCGGCTACGGCCATGCGTTCGCTCATGAACGACTACGGTATGACTCAAGACGATTTGGCGGATAGAATAGGTAAATCTCGTCCTGCAATAGCTAACACGCTCCGTCTTTTAACCCTTTCGCAAGAGGTTATTAAAATGGTGGCTAACGGCGCACTATCCGCAGGTCATGCAAGGGCGCTTATCCCCGTTCCGCAAATCGACCAGATAAAGATAGCAGAAGACGTCGTTAAAAATGGTCTTTCTGTTAGAGACGTGGAGAAAAAGGTAAAGGAATACTTTGCTCCGCCCGAAGAAAAGGTCAAGAAAAAGGTTAAAGTAGAGCTCTCTGCCGAACTCAAAGAACTCATTTCTGATATGCAAAGGGTGTTCGGTACCAAGGTCAACGCAATCGGCAACGACAAAAAGGGTAGAATTTATATCGACTACTACACGCGCGATGACCTCGATAGGCTTTCCGAACTTTTAGAAGTGCTTAAAAGTAACAATAAATAAAGGGGAATTCATATGTGGGTATACGTTTGGCTAGGAGTGACCGTTTTGGCGCTCGTGGTTGAGTTTTTCACCAATGACTTATTGTCCGTTTGGTTTGCGGGCGGTGGAATTGTGGCATTGATAATTTCAGCGTTTAACGTGCCGTGGTACGTGCACGTCCCCGTTTTTTTGGCGGTATCGTTCGTACTGCTTTTGTGCTTGAGAAAAATAGCTGTTAAACATTTTTCAAAGGGTGACACAAAAATCAATGCTGATTCGGCAATAGGTAAAATATACGTCTTAATTTCTCCGATTGCATTCAACCAGCCGGGAACGATAAAAATAAACGACGTGGTTTGGAGTGCTATAAGCGAGGACAACACTCCAATAGAGCAGGGCAGAAAGGTTAAAGTAGTAGATATAAAAGGAAATAAATATATAGTAGAGGAGGTTAAATAATGGATCCATTGATGATTTCGTTAATAGTTATAGGAGTAATATTGTTTATCATAATAATTGCTTCAATAAAAATCGTTCGTCAATCGACGGCGGTTGTAATTGAGAGGCTTGGAAAATTCCATAGACTCTTAAACACGGGAATACACTTTGTCATTCCGTTTATAGACAGAAGCGTTGGCGGACCTATAAGCTTAAAAGAAAGAGTTGCAGACTTTGCACCGCAACCGGTTATTACAAAAGATAACGTTACGATGCAAATAGATACCGTCGTTTATTTTCAGGTAACGGACGCAAAGCTCTTTACCTACGGTGTGGAAAGCCCTATTCGCGCAATAGAGAACTTAACTGCGACCACTTTGA
This sequence comes from Clostridiales bacterium, assembly GCA_015069265.1. Classification (GTDB taxonomy): domain Bacteria; phylum Bacillota; class Clostridia; order Christensenellales; family Borkfalkiaceae; genus UBA1259. Next base: position 24,579 of record SVIY01000001.1, on the reverse strand, counting down.
GAAACTTGGTTGGCGAATTAGAACTTGACGGAACGTTGACGTCTAGAGACACCGTTAACAGTAAAATGCGCATAATTCTTGACGAGGCGACAGACCCTTGGGGAATTAAAATAAACAGGGTAGAATTAAAAAACATACTCCCGCCAAAAGATATACAGCAAGCGATGGAAAAACAAATGAGAGCGGAGAGAGAAAGAAGAGAGGCAATCTTAAAAGCCGAGGGTGAAAAGAGAAGTAACATTCTTGTCGCTGAAGGTGAAAAAGAGGCGATGATTCTTCGCGCAGAAGCAAAAAAAGCTTCGGTTATTGCCGAGGCGGAAGGTACTGCAACTGCTATCAAAATGATTAACGATGCAAACCCCAACGCAGCTTACTTGACGCTTAAAGGTTACGACGCGTTAAAGATTATGGCAGACGGTAACGCTACGAAGATTATAGTTCCTAGCGATATTCAAAACGTTACGGGTCTATTGGCAAGTCTTAAAGCGGTTGTAGAAGAAGACAAAGATAAAAAATAAAAAAGGATAAAGGGGCAAGTTTGCCCCTTTTGTTTTTAGAGATGAATACCGCTTTTGACAATATAAAACCGCCGATATCAATTAAAACCGCTCGGCTTACCATTACCGATATAACCCCCGACGATAAGCAAACGTACTTTCGCTTATACACGGACGAAGAGCTAAACGAGTGGTGGGGGTATGATTATAGAAAAGATTTAGGGGAAAATACACCCACCCCCGAATATTTTTATTCGTTTATGCAAGAACTTAAAGCAAAGAAAGAGGAATATTCCTTTGCGGTGAGGCTTGACGATAAAATGATTGGCGAACTTGTTTTATACAACTTTACCCCCGATTACAGCGCAGAAATAGGGTTTAGACTGTTTAAGGACTATCACGGGAAAGGCTACGCTTACGAGAGCGCGAACGCGCTAAAAGAGTACGCCATGAACTCGCTTGGAGTTAAATGCCTAAAAAGTCGTTGCTTTAAGGTAAACGCCCCCTCAAAAAGACTCATAGAAAAGTTGGGTTTAATTAAAGTTGACCAAAACCAAACGCATTACTTTTTTGAATTGCAAGATAAATAGTTAAAAATAGTCCAACTTTTGTGGGATTGTTAATAAAATAATCAAGCATTTTAGCTAAATCTATGGTACAATATAAATAACTTAATCTTTAAGGAGACGATATGGACAAGTTTTTTGATAAGTACGAACTTAAAATTGGCGAAGAAATGGAATCGCCCTTTATGAATAAGGTTGGGGTTTTCCAAGACGGCACAACGCCTATGTATCGCGACGTAGACGGCAAGCTTTGGGCGATGAGCGGACACTCACACATGGGACATATTGGAATGTTTTCGGGTACTTGCCTTGACGACATGAAAGAGGCGTGGCCGATTAACACCAACTTCTGCGTAGGTCATGCTGAACACGCGTATGACGGCGTAAGATACCCCGAGGGCATTTTGCCGAGAGGTAGCATTTGGCCGTTCGGTCTTTACATTTGCCCGAACACGCACAGGTTTTTCTGTTGGTTCCACAACGAAACGGGTTGGAACGGCAAAGGTACGGCGTACGACGCGTATGGACTTTGCAATACTCCCAAGCTCGACTCTGACTTCCGTCACGTCGGACTTATGCACTCTGACGACGAGGGAAAGAACTGGTTCTTTGACCGTTGGGTATTGACGGGCGAGACCGTTGGTATGACCGAATTATATAACCCCGGCGCTGGCAACGTTATCGGACAGAAGAACGGCGTTATCAAGCTCGGTAGCGGTGACTTCTGTATGTTTATAGAGCCGGACGGAGAGTATATTTATCTCCTTTACGATATTATCACGCTCGATATGACTAAAACTTCTTTTAAGGAAGCGTGGATATCTTGCGACGCACACATTGCGCGTTGCCGTAAACGTGCTGACGGTGTTATGGGCGACTTTGTTAAGTACTACGAAGGCAAGTGGGAAGAAGCAGGTAACCTCGGCAAAGAATCGGTAATCTTAAAAGACTGCTGGCACCCCAGAGTTGTTTATAGCGAAGTGGAAAAGTTATATATCATGACTAGTAAACCTATCGCAAAATGTATGCAAGAGCAAATCCCCGGTCTTGACTTTAAGGGCAAGGTTATGCAAATTTCTACCTCTAAAGACCTCGTAAATTGGAGCGAGCCGGAAATTTGCTACGTAGACGGAAAGCCTTGGGGAAATCACTACAACGCAATTATTCCTGAAGATACCGAAAAGCAACCCAACATTTTATCTTCAAATAAGTTCTCCATACTTAACTGCCACAACGGTACGGACGTAATGAGATATAGAGTGGAACTCGTAAAGAAATAATTTAATAAAACAGAAAAGCGAACTCATTTGAGTTCGCTTCTTTTATATTATAGAACGTATTTTTTCTTTTAACTCGTCTACGTTGCCGTTGTTCTCTATGACCACGTACTTTGAAAGGTCGGCGCTATCGTAATCGAACTGCGCTCTCATACGCGCTTCCACTTCCTCTCGCGATAGGGCGGAGCGAGTTATTACGCTTGCAATTCTTTGCTCTTTCTCGCGCGTTATAACTATTACCTTATCAAACGCGTTTTCAAACTTGCATTCAAAGAGCAGAGGAACTTCGGCAAACACCACCCCCCCGACTTTTTTATGGTAGGCGATGATTTCGTCTAGCACCATAGGGGTGATAAGAGCGGTCAGTTTTTGGTGTTTTTCTTTGTCGGAAAAAACCTCTTGGGCAATTTTCTGCCTATCTATTTTAAGTTTAAGTCTGCCCGTAACTGCGGTGGGGAATAGCGCTTTTAGTAACTTTTTGGTTTTGCGCTTTTCGTATAGGTCGGAAACGATTTTGTCCGATGATATCGTGCGGTAAGACAGGCTTTGAAGTATTTTCATTACCGTGCTTTTACCGCTTCCTATTCCGCCTGTAACGGCTATTAGAAGATTTTTATCTTTCATTATTTTGCCTCTAACCAATTTTTTCCAGAACCCACCCCCACGGTAAGTTTAACCGCAAGAGTGACCGCGTTTTCCATTTCTTCAACCAATATCCGACTAACTTCTTGTTTTTCATCTAAATACGCGTCCACAATAAGTTCGTCGTGTACTTGTAAAATGAGTTCGCTTCTTAAATTTTCCGCCTTTAACCTCTTATTAACACCGAGCATTGCGAGTTTGATTATATCGGCGCTACTGCCTTGTAAGGGCATGTTCATAGCGACGCGCTCACCGAATTGGCGCACGTTGTAGTTTGAGGAGGAGAGTTCTCTTATATAACGTCTTCTCTTAAGAAGCGTTTCAGAGTAGCCGTTCTCTTTTGCAAAGGCAACGTTTTTGTCCATATACGTTTTAACTTCGGGGTATTCCTTAAAATAGGTGGAAATATATTCTCTAGCCTCGGCATTAGAAACCTTAATGCTCTTTGCAAGTCCAAATTCGCTCATTCCGTAAATAATACCGAAGTTTACCGCCTTTGCACTGCTACGCATTTTTGGCGTAACCTCGTCTAGTGGCACGTTAAACACCTTGGAGGCGGTTGCAGAGTGAACGTCTTTGCCCTCCTTAAAAGCGTTTATTAGCGGTTCGCACCCCGAAAAAGCGGCGAGCAAGCGCAACTCTATTTGCGAATAGTCTGCGCTAATTAGCACTCTTTCTTCACTCTTTGGCACGAACAGTTTTCTTATTTCCTTGCTCTCGTCGTCGCGAACGGGTATGTTTTGTAGGTTGGGCTCTTTGCTCGAAAGTCTGCCCGTCGCAGTTACCGTTTGGTTAAACGAGGTGTGGATAAGTCCTGTTTTTTTGTCGACTAACGGCTTAAACCCCTCGATATAAGTCGAGTAGATTTTTTGGAGTTGGCGGTGCTTTAAGATTAGCGGTATAATGGGGTGCGCCCCCTCGAAAGATTCTAAAATCTCCGCTGAAGTCGAGTAGCCAGTCTTTGTCTTTTTGCCCTTGCCGATTTTAAGTTGTTCAAACAATAATTCGCCAAGTTGCTTGGGGGAGTTTACGTTTAGGTTTTCATCGCCCGCAAGAGTGCGAATTTCACTTTCTATTTGTTGAAGTTGCTTTTTGTAAACCTCTCCAGCCTCGTTTAGAGCGCTGTAATCAATCTTAAATCCAGACACTTCCATATCGAATAGCACGTCGGATAGAGGAAGCTCAACGTCGCGGTAAAGACTTTCCACTCCTTGCTCTTTTAACTTGGATAAAAGTGTGTGGTAGATAGTTAAAAGTGAGGTGGCGGGGGTCTTTTCCGAAAGGTTGTATTCGGTTATAACCTCTGCTAGCGTTTCGTCACGCCCCGAAAAGTCGGCAAGATATTTTATAATGGATAGGTCTTCCGCGGGGGCGGATAGGTCGTAACCGCCGTTTTTAGTGACAAAGTGGCGGAAGTCTTTTTTGCAGAATAGTAGGAGTTTTTTATCTCCTACAACTAGCGGACGGATAAGCTTTAACGCGTCAGAAAGGCTATATCCCTCGTCTAGTAGCGTTTGTTTTATAGGAATAACAGTCTCCGTTTGTCCGTCAGAGAGGTTAATGGAGTTTTTAAGTATGGCGATTGCTACGGGGGAGCCGTTAAAATCACTTAAAGCCTCGCCCTCTTTTAGTACAACCGTATTTACCGCTATATCGGTGGGGGCGGATATGGTTTCGCCCTCGTTATCGCCAGCAAAAAGAGAGTCCTTTTTGGTTAGTGCCTTAAATTCAAGTTGAACGAATTTTCTTTTAACTTCGATAGGGAAAGGCGTGGGGAAGGTCATCTTGCTAACGTCGGTATCCACTCCGCAGTCGCAGTCAATCGTAGCGAGCGTTTTTGAAAGGAATGCAGAGTCCTTGCCTTGCTCGATTTTTTCTTTGGTCTTTCCCGAAAGGTCGCCCACGTGTTCGTAAAGATTGTCTACCGTTTGGTAGGTGGAAAGTAGGGATAGAGCGGTCTTTTCGCCTATTCCCTTAACGCCGGGGATATTGTCGGAAGAGTCGCCCATAAGCGCTTTAAGGTCGATTATTTGCGGAGGGGTTATACCCGTCTTTTCAAAAAAGTTTTGCGCGTTGTAAATTTCCGTGTCGGTGATACCGCGCTTGGTAAAGTGCACTTCGGTTTCGTCATCAACGAGTTGAAAAGAGTCCTTATCGCCCGTGAAGATGATTGTTTGGATAGAAGTGTGCTTTGCGATTGTGCCGATAATATCGTCCGCTTCCGAGCCAGGTTTTTCAATGACCGTGATACCCATAAGAGTAAGAACTTCTTTAAGGAGCGGAATTTGCGGACGGAGTTCGTCGGGCATAGGTTTTCTCGTCGCCTTATATCCGTCGTACATTTTATGTCTAAAGGTGGGCTCTTTAACGTCGAAAGCCACCGCCATATAAGTGGGTTTAATCTCGGATATAATTTTAACGAGCATATTAGTAAACCCAAATACCGCGTTGGTAGGAGTGCCGTCCTTGGTGTAAAGAACGGGCATAGCGTAAAATGCGCGATTTATTAAACTGTTTCCGTCAATCAATACTAATTTTTCCATAAAAATCCCTTAATCTGCTTGCCAAACAAAAAAATTTGTGGTATTATCATTAAGCAAGTTTAGTCATGGGCAAACGCCCGAACAGATTATTACCCTTTAATTTTAACAAAAAACGTAAAATAAAGCAACAAATAATTTAATCTTTTGCCGCTGTGGTGAAATTGGCAGACGCGCTGGACTCAAAATCCAGTGGGCTAATACCCCGTGCCGGTTCGACTCCGGCCAGCGGCACCAACAAAAAATGACAGGCAACGTCCTGTCTTTTTTTGTTGGTTGTCAATAACGGAGTTGATGAAATAAGTGCTCCCAAAAAGTATCGAAGAACTTTTTGGGAAGAGGAGCAACCGCAGAAAAGTCAAGCAGTTTATACATATATAAACTGCGGACGAAGGTAGCGAGTTGCGACGAGGCCAGCGGCACCAAAAAATAACATTATTAATTATAATTTTTAAATCAATAAACCTCTAACAAAAGGACAGGTCAAACACCTGTCTTTTTTTGTTGACAGTAAGCGTTGCCGTGAGTATAATAAGAGGAAAATTTAAAGAGGCTAGGTAAAATATGAAAACTTCAATAACGAAAAAATTGGTATTGACCGCGCTTTTGATGGCGCTCACCGTTGTTGCAACAATGTTTATAAGAATACCTTTGCCGTTAGGATATATTAATTTAGGGGACGCGTTCGTTTTGCTTTCAGTTTTTATGTTGGGTCCGATTTACGGAACGATAGCAGGGGGAGTGGGTTCTGCCCTTGCCGACCTTTTTGGGTATATTACTTATGCACCGGGGACGCTCGTTATTAAAACGGCTATGGCGCTCATCTCGTATTTAGTATATAAAGTTTTATCAAAGGTAACGAAAAAAGCGGTAATTGGCGAAATAGTGGGCGGAATAGCAGGCGCTATAATAATGGCGTTCGGATATTTCGTTTACGAAACGTTATTTTTTGAAACCGCGGTGGTTGCTATCGTAAACGTTCCGTGGAATCTTGTTCAAGGCGCGGTTGGTGTTGCGATATCTACAACGTTAATGCGAATTTTTAGCACTACAAAGATTTTGGACAGATTACAAAAATAACAAAAGGAATAAAACAAAATCGCATCCACGAGCAACTTAGCATGGATGCGATTTTTCTTTTATAAACTTAAAGTTTTATTCTTTAAAGTGGTCGTAGTAGAGTTGGTTTACTTCCAAACGGAATTTTTCTGCAATTTCGTCACGGGATAAACCTTGTTTTACAAAGTCTTGAACGTACAAAGGCTTTCCAACGACAATCTTCTTTTTCTTTCTGCCGTAGTAGGCAGGGAAAATCGGAAGGTCAATTCCTTTCTTTTTATAGTATTGTTCGGAAAGCATTACAAAGCCCGAGAAGAAATGAGTCATTTCGTCAAAGTAGCCTTGATTAGAGTCTTCGGGGTAAAGGGAGATATTAAATCCGTTATCCAAACACTCCATACTATACTGCATAGTCTTCATAAAACGAACGTCGGGGTAAGAGGGGAGAACTTTCATTCCTCTATAAGAATAGAGTGAGAAAATCGCCTCTATCATAGCCTTAAAAGTAGCCTTGCCCTTCTTTAAGCCGTTCTTTTGTATGTACAACACGTCGCGAAGATATCTAAAACGCGATTTATAGTTGCCGAGCATTTGGTATGCGCCCCAAGTAACGTGTTTGGTCGGAAGACTAAACTCGTACACCATAGGCCCTTTTTTGTTGTTGTGGTTAGAGACGATTATACATTTTTCGGGGAACTTTTCGCCCAAGAACTCAACGTTTTTTACTAGAAAGAAAGGTTTGCAAATAAACTTAAATACTTTCCAGACAGGTTGGCGTTTTTTGGGGAGTTTCCATTTTACACTGTCGTTTTTCATTATTTCGCCTTTGAATCGAAGGTAACCTCTTTGCCGTAAAAGTACACGCCGAACATTCCTGGACCGACTGATGCACCGATTGCCGCGTTGATGTTGCCAATATGAATCTGTTCTTCTTTAACGTTAACTCTAGCTAAAATCTCTTGTTTAACTAAAAGCGCGTCTTCATAACAGTCGGTATTATGAATAAAGATATCGGGATAACCCTCGCCCGTGTAGTTTTGGGCAACCCTTTCTGCAGTTCTAATGATAGAATTTTTTCTGCCCTTAACCTTTTCGATTGCCACGTTGTATCCGTGAACGTCCGAAATAATCATAGGTTTAATGGACAAAAGTCCGCCAAAGAACGCACTCGCTGCGGAAATTCTGCCTGCCGCTTTAAGATAGGAGAGCTTGTCCACAGAGCCTTCTTGATGTATGAACTTTTTATTGTTTTCCACCCACTCTGCAACTTCTTCAATGCTCTTTCCTTCTTTTCTTAAAAGCGAAGCCTTAAGACAGAGTATTCCGAGTCCAGCACTAGAAATGCAAGAGTCGATACAGATAATCTTGCGTTCGGGATAGAGGGGAGAAAGCTCGTCTCTCGTGCGGTAGCATACGTTGACCGTGCTACTCAACGCACCCGTGCAAGAAATAGATAGGATATCGTATCCCTCTTTTAAGTACTTCTCAAAAGTTTCCTTGCAAGCAACCGTAGAAATTTGCGAAGTTCTAATTCTAACACCGCTTCTTACGATATCGTAAAACTCTTTAACGGGCATTGCCGTCCAATCGGGGTCTGCCGCGTATTCTTTATCGTTATGAAAGAAGCGAATAGGTATACATTCGATATCAAATTCGTCCCTAAAAGACTTGACTAAATCACTACTTGAGTCTGTTATAATAGCAAACTTATTCATACTGTTTCCTCCTAAAGTTAGTTTAATTATACCATAACCTTGTTGAAATATCAACAATTTTTATTTGATATGGTTATTTTCGCTTAAATTTAGCGAGGCAAAAAGTGCGCTTTAAAATATTGTAATATTAGCCAAAAGGAGTGAAAAAACGAATAAAAATTGCCGATTTGCTATTGACTTTTGCATATTCTGGTGTTATAATCGCACATATTTATAAAGTTAATAAATAAGTCGACCTTATTTTTTGAGGTGGGCTATATAAAAAAAGGAGGGAAATTATGAGCGTAGAATTGATTTGCGTACTGCGTATGGCTCTTGCTCTTGCTCTAGGTTTTGCGATAGGTTTTGAGAGAAAACTTCGCTTTAAGGAGGCAGGGATAAGAACTCACACTATCGTGTGCGTGGGCGCGTGCCTTTATATGATTATATCTAAATTCGGTTTTCAAGGTGCAGACACGTCTAGAGTTGCCGCGCAAATAGTTTCGGGTATAGGTTTTATCGGCGCAGGTATGATTTTTTATCATAAGGAAGCAGTTCACGGCTTGACTACGGCGGCGGGTATTTGGGCAACCGCGGCTATCGGCATGGCTGCAGGGGCAGGAATGTACGTTATAAGCGCTTCCGCAACCGCCCTTATTATATTGGTGCAGTGCATTATGCACTTAAACCTCAAAGTGTTTAAGCAAAAGAGATACTTAAAGTTCAAAATCGTTTTCGTTTGCAAAAACGGAGATGAAAAAGAAACGATTAAGGAAATGTTCTCGGTAAAAAGATTTTCCAAAATCAGTGCAAAGAAAGAGGGGGACGACATAGTTTACAGCACAGTTATCACTTCGGCATTAGAATTTAACGATAAAGATATTTATTCTGCTCTTTCGGAGAACGAGTTTATTCGCTCGATTACCCGAGAGGACGACGAGTTTTAGTTTTTTCGTTGCAAAACCTTATAAAACAAACAACAAAACCGCCACGGCGAAAAGCCGTGGCGGTTGTTTTTTTAACTAGTAAATAATAATTTATTCTGCGGTTTTAGATACGTTTTTGTTTTTGAAGTACTCCGTAGAGGCGGCGTTTTTATTTATGTCGTCTGGCTCAACGAAAGTCGGTACGGTTTGTTTAATTGCTTCTTTGACGATATCCGAGTCGACAAGGAGTTTTGCTTGTTCAACAGCCGAGAGCAAGACTTTTAATTTGCCACTGATTTCCTCTCTCGAATAAGGTCTATCCCTTTCGATGAAAATCATTTTGTTGTCCGTCTTAACTAGCGTTTCGTTTTTCATCAAGAGTTCTTCGTATAACTTTTCACCGGGGCGGAGTCCAATTTCTTTAATTTCAATATCTCTTTCTGGTTTAAGTCCCATAAGTTTTATCATATTGACGGCAAGGTCGTAAATTCTAACGGGTTGTCCCATATCCAGAACGAAAAGTTCGCCTTTCTTTGCCTTTGCGCCTGCGAGCATAACGAGTTGGCTTGCTTCGGGGATAGTCATAAAGTATCTTATAATGCGCTTGTCCGTTATGGTTACCGGTCCACCGCTTGCAATCTGTTTTCTAAATAGGGGGATAACGCTTCCGTTAGAGCCGAGAACGTTTCCAAACCTAACTGCCGCAAAGTCGGTCTTGCTATCAGTTCTACACTGAACGACCATTTCGCAAAGACGCTTTGACGCGCCCATAACGTTGGTGGGGTTAACCGCTTTATCCGTGGATATTAGTATAAACTTATTAACTCCGTACTTTTCCGCGCAGTTTGCCACGTTGAAAGTACCCATAACGTTGTTCTTAATAGATTCGCCTGCACTGTGTTCCATAAGTGGAACGTGTTTGTGTGCAGCCGCGTGGAATACGATTTGAGGTTTGTAGTTTAGGAAAAGACTTTCCACTCTATCCACGTCTCTAACCGACCCGATTTCTACTTTAAGGTCTAGAGAAGAACCGTATTTTCTGATGAGTTCTTGTTGTATGTCGTACGCGTTGTTTTCGTAAATATCAAAGATGATGAGCTGTTTTGGCGAACACCTTGCTATCTGACGACAAAGTTCGCTACCAATCGAACCGCCACCGCCCGTGACCAAAATGGTTTTGTTTTTGTAGTAATCAAACTCCGCTTGCTTGTTAATGTCGAGTGGGGCGCGGAATAGAAGGTCTTCAATAGAGAAGTCTCTAATCGCAGGTTTTGCACCTTCCGTATCGTTATCAAGGGGGAGAGCGTAAGTTTTTATCTTGCAACCGAGGGAACTATAACGCTTCCACAACTGTTCAGTTTTTTCAGTGGGCATGTTTGCTATTGCAAAGATGACCGTCGATAGTCCGTGTTTTTTAACTGCAAATTCCGCTTTATCAGCACTGTATATCGGTAGGTTGGAAATGCGCTTTCCGACCTTTGACTTGTCCACGTCGATAAAACACAACGGTTCGTACGTCGAGGAGGGAGAGTTTTTAAGTTCGGTGGATAGATATGCACCGAGTTGTCCAGCGCCTACGATACCGACGCGAATTTTTTGTTTGTCGTCAACCGTTAGGTTGGAGTGCTTGTATAAGAGCCTGTATATAAATCTAGAGGATAGGGTAGTGATAGCGGTGAGCGACGCAACTGTTAGGCTTTGCCAAATACCGATGAAAAATCCGCTAGTAAACGTATCTACAAGTCTTGACACTAAAATTGCAACTATACCTGCAACCGCATCGGCAATTACAACGAATAGATAAGCGCGAGTGTTGGTGTATCTCCAAACGTTGTTATACACTTGAAAAGCCATACGCGAGATAGCCATTAACCCCAAGAGCAACAACGAGTTGTAAAAATAAAAAGACTTGTCGGAGACAACGGCAATGCTTCCCATACTGTTAGACAGCAAGTAGTATAGCGCGTTTATAATCGCAAAGATTAGAATGTCTATGGAAAAAAGCGTAAATCGCCTAAACTTTCCCTCAAATAAAAAACCGTTTAACTTTTTCATATATTATCCTTTTCCTCGAAATCAAAAGTTTTATTCAAAACTATGATTCTAATAAATTATATTACAAAAAGTGTAAGTGGTCAACCCCAAAATGAAAAATACCACTTACAAATTTTAGAAAAAAGCCTAAAAATGCAAAAATTACATAAAAAAAGCCGTTCATAGAACGGCTTAAATTATTTTTTTAGCTTAAACGATAAAAGTTTTGAAAGTTTATATTCGAGCATATCTAAAAATTCTTCGCGATGAAGGTCTTTAATAAAATCCACCTGTCCGTCCGAGGTAAAAGTTATGTCTGTCTTACCAGGAGCGTCGGTAGTGTTGACCGAAACGCAAGCCTTTTCGGTTATGAAAAGTTCGGGGTAAATCAACGCGAACAGCGCGCACGTGTCGTTGGTAGTTATGCGCTTGGTGGGGTAGTTAGGCTCCCAATAGGTCGAATACATTTGGTATAAAAAGTCGCCCACGTCCCCCTTGTCTTTAAGGGCGAGAACAAAATCTTCTTCTAGGTGTGCTTTAATTCTTCCCATGTGCGACGGACACATAAGGATAGGAATTTTTGTGTCGAGCACAATCTTAAACGCGTCGGGGTCGGTTGATAGGTTAAACGATATGTGGTCGGGATAGTCCTTATGCCCGAACGGAGAACCGCCCATAACCACGATTTTGGGAATTTTTTTAACTACGTCAGGGTGAGAGGTAATTAAGTTTGCAAGGTTGGTTTGAGGCCCTAGCATAACGGGAACAATGTCGCCGTCCCCCTCCATAATGACCTTATACATTGCTTCGACGGCGTCTTCTTTTAACAGCTTTCTTGCGCAAGTAGTAGGGGGTGCGTATCCGCCCAAACCCTCTATTCCGTGCATGTGCTCTGCAGTCGGGCTAACACGCGTTAAAGCCTTGCTCGCCCCCTTTGCTATCGGGTAGTCTTTGTCTAAAACGTCGAGTAGGTGGGCAAGGTTTCTCGTTGCTTTTTCCAGCGGAATATTGCCCGCAACGGTAGTAAAAAGCTTTATCTTAACGTTCTCGTCAAAAAGGGCGTAGATAATGCAGGCGCTGTCGTCAACGCCGGGGTCGGTGTCTAAAATTACCTTTATCTCGCGATTTTTTGTTTTATAAAATTCGGTACTTAAAATTTTGTTCATATAATTATTATATAAAATTTACCCTAGTTTTTGCGCGCATTACAAAAAAATATTTTTAATTGTAATAACGCGCTAATTTTCTAGATTGTATCACATAATTTTCGCCTTTTCAATACATTTTGCAGAAAAAACATTCACACAAAAGAACGTTAGTTTAAAATTTAAGGCTTTTTGTGTAAAGGTTTTCTTTGTAAAAGGGTGGTATTTATGGTATTATTTATTTACACGGAGGATAAAATGTACGATTTTAAGAGTATAATTAAAAACTTTCAATTAGACGGAGAATTTTTAAGTTGCACGAGGTACGGCGAGGGGCATATCAACCAAACCTTTTTGTTGACAATGATTAAGGGCGGTAAAAAAACCGACTATATTCTTCAAAGAATTAACGATAACCTCTTTAAGAGGGTAGATAAACTTATGGAGAATATTCGTTTAATCACCGAGTACAATCGCAAAAAAATTCAAGCGCGCGGAGGAAACCCCGATAGAGAAAGTTTGTCGCTCGTGTATGCAAAGGACGGTAAGCCTTACGCTTTTATAGACGGAGTGGGGTATTTTAGGGTATATAAGTTTATCTTTGATGCTATTGCCTATCAAAACGTGCAAAAACCCGAACACTTTTATCAAAGCGCAGTTGCGTTCGGCAACTTTGCAAAGCTTTTGGCGGAGTTTGATACGAGTGTGCTATACGAAAGCCTACCAGATTTTCACAATACCGAAAAGCGCTACCAAAACTTTTTGCGTGCGGTAGAAGAGGATAAGATGGGTAGAGCGGAGAGCGTTCGCGCGGAGATAGAGTTCGTTAAAGAGAGAAAGGACTACTGCGGTAGAATAGTAAACCTATTAAAAAGCGGAGAAATGCCGACTAGGGTAACCCACAACGACACCAAGCTCAACAACGTCATGCTCGATAAAGATTCGGGTGAGCCTGTGGCGGTTATAGACCTCGATACTGTAATGCAAGGAAGCCTATGCTACGACTTTGGCGACAGTATAAGGTTTGGCTGTAACCACGCGGACGAGGGAGAGCCCGACCTAACAAAAGTAAATTTTGATATAGAACTCTTTAAGGAGTACACGAAAGGCTACTTATCTGCGATAGGGGATAGCATAACCGAGGTTGAAAAGCAAAATTTAGCGTTCGGCGCAATACTTATGACCTATGAGTGTGGAATGCGGTTTTTGACCGATTACTTGGAGGGGGATACCTATTTTAGAATAAAGCGCCCCTCGCACAACATAGACCGCACTAGAATGCAGTTTAAGCTTGTTACCGATATGGAAAAAGCTCTTCCCGAAATGGAAAAAATAGTAAACGAATATTAAAAAAGCAATTAAAAAAGCCACCGTTTTTACGGTGGCTTTTAAGTTTTTATTTATTTAACGTGAAAGCGCCAACAGAGGTTTAACGTGTAGTTCCATGCGTCGACACGAGAAGAAATTGTCGGTTCGTTTTTGCCAACGATTCTAGACGACATTTCGTACATATCTCGTCTTTCTTCCCCGCGAGCGCGCCTTGCAAAGAGCATGGAAAGAGCAATTATTTGGTCGGCGTGTATAGCAAGCACTTTCCAAGCCATATTTTCGCTAGCCACACTCATTTCAGGGTGAGTTCTCTTAAACTCGCATACAAACGCGGGGATAGAGAGGAACTTTTGGTAATTTTCTTCGGATATAGCAGGTTTTTCGTCTCTAATATATTCGGGGTCGAAAAGGTCTGATACTTTTGTCAAGTACTCTCTAACTTCCGCTCCCTTGTCGCCAAACTCCGCCTCAAAGTATTCGTCTGCAACGTCGTCGAACGACGCCGTTTTATCCCACAAACCCTTTGCCATTGCGTAAAGGGGAAGTCCGGTGGGGAAGGAGGCTCTCGAAACTTGACAACTTATCATACCGTCAAGACCGATTTTGTCTAGGGCGACCATGTCTTCAAAGAGCGTTTTGGAGATTTGCATATATCCAGGGTCTTTTTGGTGGTCCCACATCAAATGATAGTCGAACAAGAAGCCTTCGCCCTTGAAAACCTTTCGCCAATCGTTAAGGTATGCAATGTTTTCTGCAACCGAGGTCGGAAAGGTGAGTTTGTTGCGCTCGTAGGGGGTGGTGTGTACTTCCTTGCTTTCCTTTATGCTTTGAACTATGGTTTTAGAATAAGTTCTCTTTATCGGCGCAAACATAATAATAAATCTGTCGGGGTTGATAAAGGTGTTCTTTTGCGGTGCCCAAAGAAGGTCTACGTAGATGAGGAAAACAATTTTAGTGTTCAGGTTTTTCTCGGTAAGTTTTTTGTCTACTAGATTAAGAAGCTCAACGTAATAATCTGACGGAATGGTATCCTTGCAGTTTTCGCATTCGCAGTTGTTGTTCTCGCCGTCGGCAAGCCAGAGGTGAAGAACGGAAAGGGTCGGGTGAGATTGCGCGTATTCAACCACTGCGTCCGACATAATCTCCATAACCTTGGGGTTAGAATAGCAAAGGTTGGTGTTTAGCGGAACGCCGTTAAACGTCTGCCTTTTTCCGTTAAAGAGCGCGGTGAGTTCAATGTATCCGTCGGGAAGCACTTCGTCGGGAACTTTGTGCCAACCCTCGCCCTCAATTCCAAACGGAACGCACGTCCAACCATGCCCGATTGCGTGGTGACGAATTCCGCGCTTTGCCGTTTCCGCGGTCAAGCGCTCCAAAATAGCGTCCACTTCTTCAGCGGATAGGTCGCGCTTTTCTTCCGGTTTATAGCAATCGTTCCACAGGTGCGAATACCAACGCTTAAAAAATACGGACGGGCGGAAGAATTGGAAAAAGTAAGAGTTCATTCCAACGCGAGGAATAAAGTCTAACATTTCTAGAACGTGTTCTTCCGAAACCGCACCCTCAATGCATACGCCACGGTGTTTATAAGAGGGTGTTTCATTTATATTTAAGGTTAAAAGTTCTTCAGTCAGTTGTTTTTTGGGTATGTGTTCTCCGTCTTGTCCGGGGCAGGTCCAAATACAACCTAGTTCTCTTAAAAAGCGGTATACCGCGATGACAACCGCGCCCTCGTTTGAACCGCAAATTTTACCCTCGCCACAGTTAAATAATATGCTAACGTGGTCGTTTTGTTCGTCGAGGTTTTTTATCGAAAGGGCAATCTCTTTTCCGTTCTCACCGAAAGAGATACTGTCGTCCATTAATTTAAGGCAACGCTCAAGTTCAGATTTTGCATAAGCAAAAACAGGACTGTCTTTTTCACATATAACGTTAAATTTCATACGTTGTTAGCTCCTTAAAGAGATAATTATTAGTAAATCAAATATAACAAATTAACCGTCGCTTGTCAATCACAATTTCAAATTCCCGTTTGCACAATCGGACAGTAATATTGCACAAAAAAACAAGCAAGACGACTTGCTTGTTTAATATTATTCTTTTAAGTCTATTCTCTCGCCTGTGATTGCATCCTGAAACATTACCCAATAACCGTCCCCGTGCACGTTGAACACGGAGAGGGGAATAAAAGTGCATTTTCCTTTGAGGTCTTTCGGGGGAGTGCTAGAATAGGTGTCGGGAATTCCGTAGCAAACGTATCTTGGCTTGCCATTTTCTTTTATAAGACCAACGACGTAAAATTTATCGTCCGAGTAAGGCACTTTTGCCCAACGGCTAAAAGGCAGGGCTGACTCCAAATCTTTCTCTTTAGGGAACTTTTTAAAAATTTCGTTCAGTTCTGACTTGACCGTGGAATAAAAGGGGGATTTTTCCGAATATTTTTTGCGTGCGCTAAAGTCTGTTTCATTTTCCAAGACGCGAGCGTCCGCTTTGCCCTTTTGCGCTTTTTCTTCGCCTCTAAAATAAGACAGTTCATCTTCAAACCGTGTGCTACCATATTCCACCTCCTTAATTTTGTCGAGTTTATATTTTATGTCGTCGTCAAAGTCGTAATAGTTGACGGTGGCAACCGCCTCGTCGTCGTATTTGTCTTTGGCGTGCTTATCGGGGAATTCAATATCCGGTTCTTTTTGTGGGTCGGGGTTAGGCGCAGGGGGATATGGCGGTCTAATTTCGCTCTCTTGCTCCTTTTTTTCGGGCGGTTTATTCTTTTTCTGTTCCAAAACTCTCTCTGCGACTGCCTTGTTGAAAGTGGCGAGGCTAGAGGGGGAGTTATCGTCGCAAGCAAAAGCGAGCGTTAAGGGTAGGTCGTTTTTAATCGTTACAATACCAAACGACACGCGTGCGGAAAGGTCGAAAGAAGTGGGAACAATCGCGCTTAAAGAGGAGGGCGATAGTCCTAAATCAAAGCAAATAAGGTTAGACTTGTTGCTAAACAAAAACGCTTGATATCTGCCGTCTGATATAACGGGGAAATTTATGAGGGATAAGTGCAGTTCGCAAATTCCGTTCTCGCTCTCAAGCCGTGCAATTCCGCCAAGGGATTTTCTCTTTTCATTAAAGCCAAAGTCTGTTGGTTTTAGAACGAGCACCTTTTTTAGAAAATTCATACAAAAACTCCTTTGGAACAAATTCCGCGCCTTAAACTATATATATTAATATATATGCAATCCCTAGCAAAATTTTGGAAAAATTTCTAAAAAGGGGCATAGTGTTGTCGAAAAGAAAAAAATATTTTAAAATTTTTATTCAATGTTGAAAAATGGCAAACATTGCCTTTACTTTTGCAAAATTTTGTGATACAATACATACTGCGGAACAAGAAGAATTTTTTTGTTTGTCCTTAAAGAATTGGTCGAAAAACGCAGTTAAAAACAGCAAAAAACCGACTTTGTGCATAAACGAAAAAAGACCGCAAAAACTAAAAACGTTAAAAAACATCGGCACAGCCGAGAATACATAAGGAGAGTATCATGACGAACAACAAAAAAGTTTTGGATTTTATCCAAGAGACTAAAGCGCTTTGCCAACCCGACAATATCGTTTGGATTGACGGAAGCGAAGAGCAACTCGAAGCATTGAGAAAACAAGCATGCGACGAAAAAATTCTCATTAAACTCAATCAGGAAAAATTACCCGGTTGCTATCTCCACCGCACCACCGTTAACGACGTTGCGAGGGTAGAAGGCAGAACCTTTATTTGTTCCAAAAAGAAAGAGGACTCCGCTCCTATCAACAACTGGATGGAAACTGGCGAAGCAATGGCTCTTATGAACGACTTATTCAAAGGCGTTATGAAAGGCAGAACCATGTACGTTATTCCCTACTCCATGGGTGCAGTAGGCAGTAAATTCTCTAAAATCGGTATCGAACTTACCGACTCTATCTACGTTGTACTCAACATGGCTATCATGACCAGAGTTGGCAAAGCGGTAGTAGACGCTTTGGGCGACGGAGATTTCATTAAAGGCTTGCACTCTTATGCAGAGCTTTCTGAAGAAAAGAGATATATTATGCACTTCCCCGAAGAAAACGCTATTATGAGTATCAACTCTAACTACGGCGGAAACGTTCTTCTCGGCAAGAAGTGCTTTGCGCTCCGTATCGCATCCTTCCTCGGCAAGACTGAAGGCTGGATGGCAGAACACATGCTTATTCTTGGAATTACCAATCCGAAGGGCGAAAAGAAATATATCGCAGCAGCGTTCCCCTCGGCTTGCGGTAAGACCAACCTTGCAATGCTTATTCCTCCCAAAGCATATCTTGACAAGGGTTATAAAATTGAGTGCGTAGGCGACGATATCGCTTGGATTAGAGTTGGCGAAGACGGAAGACTTTGGGCAGTTAACCCCGAAAACGGATTCTTTGGCGTTGCTCCCGGTACCAACTTAAAGTCTAACCCCAACGCTCTTAAATCTACTATGAAAAACACCATTTTCACCAACGTTGTTCAAAATCTTGACGACAACACTGTTTGGTGGGAAGGTCTTGATAAGAACCCCCCGAAGAACGCTATCGACTGGAAGGGCAACCCCTGGAACGGCGATATGAAGGACGCAGACGGAAAGGCAATCAAGGGCGCACACCCCAACAGCCGTTTCACCGCACCTGCAATCAACTGTCCTTGCATTTCCGACCAATTCGAAGCACCTGACGGAGTTCCGCTATCTGCAATCGTATTCGGTGGCAGACGTGCTAAAACCGCACCGCTCGTATATCAAAGCAAAGATTGGGATAACGGCGTATTCGTAGGCTCTATCATGGCAAGTGAAACTACCGCTGCCGCTACCGGTGCAGTAGGCGTTGTAAGACGTGACCCGATGGCAATGAGACCGTTCGTTGGCTACAACATGGGCGACTACTTCAATCACTGGATTGAAATGGGCAAGAAGATTGCAAACAAACCCAAGATTTTCAACGTTAACTGGTTCAGAACTGATGATGAAGGCAACTTCATTTGGCCGGGATTCGGTGACAACATGCGTGTTCTCGATTGGATTATCAATCGTTGTGAAGACAAGGTTGACGCTGTTGAAACTCCTATCGGTTTCGTGCCCAAGGCAGAAGATATCAATATCGAAGGTTTGGAAGACGTTACTATCGACACCATTAAAGAACTTCTTACTATCGACAAAGAAAATTGGAAGAAAGAAGCAGAAGGTATCGAACAATTCTACGGCGAACTCACCAGAGTACCTAAAGAACTTTACGCAGAACTTAAAACCCTCAAAGAAAACCTCGATAAATAATAATCGAATTATAAAGAAAAAAGAACGCTCGTATGCGAGTGTTCTTTTGTTTTTGCGCTTAAAAAATTTTAAAAAGTGTATTGACTGATGATTTTTTGTGGACTATAATTAAATTAGGAAAATGCTTTAACGTTAATATGAAATACAGGGAGGAGTAGGTATGAGAAAGAAATTTTTATGCTTAACTGCAATGTTACTGATGCTTATAAGCGCGTTGTCCTTTGTTGGTTGCGGTATGTTCGGCGACTCAACTAACGGCGGCAGCGACGGGGGAGGAGACGGCACGGTTGAACAGTTGCAAGAATATATTCCAACTGCTGACGACGATATGGAAGTTATTGAGGGGGAAACCTATTATAAGTCGAATACTACCGACTTGGTTACCGAAATTAACGGATATTATCGTGTAGATAGACCTTTTACTATAGACAAAGAAAACGAAAACAGGAGAATTTATCACAATATATATTTTTATGAGGAAGACTTCTTTCAAATAATCCATTATAAAAACATAAATTCTCTCGGAACGATTTACGCAATATTGAGCGACCAAACGGACGTTGAATATGCGGAGGTTAGTTATTCTACAGGCGGAACGCCCTTACAAATAGACATAAAGAAACAAGGGGTATATAATCTTATATTGGATATAGAAACCTTTGCAATCGATATGGTAAAAGTAAAAGATATCCAAACGCCCGTTTATGAAAAGATTAAGAGTTGCGAGCTTAATATCCACGTATCTCTTTCCGACCACACCTATCATCCGATGACCTTAAATGCGGACACTAACGAGTATTATATCGAGGCACAAATACCGCTAAACGCGACCATTGGTTTTTATAGCGAGACGCGCAATAGTCATTATAAAATGACGGTGGAAGAAAACTTAAAAGACACCATTTTATACTACAACACGACAAACGTTACCCAAGTTAGAATACACGTTGGCGGAACTTATAAAATTTACTTCAATGCAAAGACGTATAAATTAAGATTAGAACTTCAAAACCCAGACACCGCGAACTATTACTGTCAGGTAGAATGGAACAATGGCAATGAACTTAACAAAAAGAGCGAGAGCCAGCCGTATATATTTGAGTACGAGTTCGTTGCGACGGAGTATGCCGATATACCGTCCTTTTATCCCATGTTAGGTATGTCTTACGATTTGACAGTGTACGGTGATGAGGAAAACGTTGTTAACGGCGAGTACGTAAGAGAAGCAGGAACATATAAAATGACAATAAATCTTAAAGATTTTACTTTAACCGTGCAAAAAATTTCCTAAAATTTTAAGAGAAAGAAAAATCAGTAAAAGAACGCCCTTTTAGAGCGTTCTTTTTTTGCAAAAAATTTTTTAAAAGTGCAAAAAATTTTTAAAAACCATATTGACGAACGGGCAATCCTAGTTTATAATCAACGTAACAAAAAGGTTTGCGGGAGGAATATAATAAAGACAAACGATTAAAAAACTCTTAAAGCAAACAAAAAGGAGGACATATGAAAAAGTTACTAAAAATTATGGCTATTGCAATATCAGTGATAGTTATGGCAACCTGTTTTATCGCTTGTGGCGACCAAAAAGATGCCCCCCTTGATTTTGTAAAGGTGACTCGCACCGCAAAATCGTACACCAAGGCAACTGAAGTCGACATTAAGGGATATACTATTCTTCGTCAAACCGACCATTACGTCGAGTTTGTAAAAGAAGTCGAACAAGACGGAGGGGTAAAGTATAGACACGTTCTTTACGACCTTGACCTTAAAAAAGTTGTTGAAACGGTGGACTTTTATAGTTCGAATGCGGTGTTTAGTTATATTGATAAAGTGGCGGTAAACACCACAGAGCAGTATGCAATCGAAAACGCAGGTATTACCTTGTATTATAAGGGAAAAGCGACCGAAGTTAAAGGCGCAACCTATAACGAGGTAGACGTTGAATACGACTTGCTCAAAGCAGACAATAATATTTATAGGCTTAAAGACTCTGGTTTAGAAAAACTTAACCCCGTAAAAGTGATAGATATTGAGGATATTGAGTACGCTAGCGGTGGATATTATTACGTTGAGGACGACGGCAATTTTATTGCGTACAACTCTAATCTTAACGTAATAGGAAGAGTACTAGTTCCTAATAGAGCAGAAAGCATTTTTGTAAACGTTTTGGCTAACGGTAATTTGGTAGTGCAAACCATTTATGAAGGAACTGCTGACGATTACGACGTACTAGTGCAAGGCGATTACTTCAAGTACGAAACGCAAATTTATAACGTAAGAGAAGCAAGGTTAGAAGACATAGACGTGAACTACGTCTTCCAAAAAATCATTCCAATGGAAGAAATTGTACTTCAAGGAATAGGGCTTGAAGTAGAGGGTATTGACAATCTCGGAATGGGTCTAGAAATAATAGACAAGAAAGCGAACGACGAAAGCGCGGCAACGAGAGTGTTTAACGTGTCCAACGCTTTTGAAGTTAGCTCTTTTGAAAAGTTCCACACTGCACAAGCTTATGACTTTACTATTCCCGTAGCAAAGGATAGATTTGCTTTGATACTCGTAGATGGAACGGTTATAATCGTCAACCAATACGCAGAAACAATAGTTCACCTTGCCGAACTTGACATTGACGACACAACTTCCGATTATATCATTACCGACGACAAGATTTATGACATGAACGGTAAGGTCGTCGTTGATTTGGCAGGCGATGGATACACGTTAGATTACGTGTTTAATACCAACGTTATGTTGAGAAAGGAAACCACTTACGAAAAGACTTACGCTGGTGATAGCACGCCTACGACTATTACCCAAACTGAATATTTCTTGCTAAAAGACAATCAACTAATTAGCATCGCAAAGACAAATAACGACAAGGAATACACAGAAAATTCTTATCCCATAATTACGGCGCGTTTTGGAGATATGTATGTTTTAGGTAGCGAACAAAAACAAGACGGCGTTAAATACACAACCTATACGTTGTATTCGGAGAATGGGGTAAAATTGGTAGATAAAACTTTCTCAAGCATGTCTTTGGATAATTTGACTCCCGATATGATTGGAGGCTTTACCAAAGTTATCGACGTGGACGGCTTAACGGTAGTTAGACTAGAAACGCGAGTATATAACAGCGAAAGAAACGCTTACGAAAGTGTATATACCTACTATGAACTTTCCTAAAAACAACTAAATGAAAACACGCACTCTTTTACGGGTGCGTGTTTTTACGTTAAGCGGAAAATTCCCTTTTGCGCAAGGTCAAGCGCAAACTGACTTTGTCAAGTGTAAACTGACTGATTTTTCTCGGTTGGGTATTGACATAAGGGGGAGGGGAGCATTAAAATTTAAGTATAAACCTTGATAGAGGAGAAAAGACATGAAAGAAAAAACGACCCTTAAAGATAAATTATGGCTTTGGGGACAATCGCCCGATAGCCATTGGCAATTTGACAACACTTATAATCTACCTGGGCATTCGAGAATGAGTGCGGTTGAGGGTTGCTTATATTTTGACATACATAATATATGTCGCGTGCGCATGATAGGACACCCCCTTCCTCCGTACGACCAAGAATCAGAAGCGATGAGACCTTGCAAAAAGGTAGTTTGGTCGCTACTCGGCGCTGGTGCAGAGCCTGTTACCGAGTGGGGTGACGTGGACGAAGTTATCCGTCAATCAAAAATGTACGACAACATTATCGGCGGTATTTTCGACGACTTCTTTAACGTTCCCGAAAGAATTAAATTCTATCTTCCCCCTCGCTTGAAAGCTATAAAGGAGAGAATGTGCAAGGGTGCGGGAAAAGAACTTGAAATGTGGGTTGTTCTTTACGAGTTTATGCTTGACCTTGTTCCCAATCTAGAGAGTTACCTCAACGAGTTTGACGTTATTACTTTCTGGACGTGGAGGGGGTACGCAATTCCCAACATTAAACAAAACATTGACAGAATTCGCAAAATGGCACCGGGTAAGCGCATTATGGCAGGTTGCTATATGTGGAACTATGGCGAGAGATGTGAACTCACTATCGAGCAAATGCAAGAACAGTGCGACACCTATCTAGAACTAATTAAAGAGGGCATAATCGACGGAATAATCGTTTGTTCTAACTGCATCGCCGACCTCGGAATAAAAGAGGTTGAGTGGATGAGAAATTGGATAAACGAACATAAAGATATAGTTATTGAAAAATAAAGGAGAAAATCATGAAAAAAACTACTGTAAGAGATAAATTGTGGCTTTGGGGACAATCTCCCGACTGTCATTGGGAAACAAACAACAGATATAACCTCCCTGGGCATTCGCGTATGACCGCAGTTGAAGGTTGTTATTATTTTGATATCCCCAACATTTGCCGTGTTAAGATGATGGGCAAACCCGAAGCACCGTACGACCAAGATTCCGAGGCGATGAGACCTTGTAAACAAGTCGTTTGGTCGCTTCTCGGCGCAGGCGGAGAACCGGTTACCGAATGGGGAGACCTAGAAGAAGTTGTTCGCCAATCTAAAATGTACGATAACATTACGGGCGGTGTATTCGACGACTTTTTCCTCCCGCATAGAATCGCTCACTTCACTCCCGAAAAACTTTTGGAAGTTAAGAAAAAAATGTGCGACGACGCTGGCAGAAACCTCGATATGTGGGTAGTGTTCTATGAGCAAAAATTTGACACCCCCAACCTTAAAGACTACCTCAACGCATTCGACGTTATCACTAACTGGACGTGGTGCGGTAGCAACATTAAAGACGTGAGAAAGAACCTCGACGCTTTAAGAGAAATGGCACCGACAAAGCGCATTATGGCAGGTTGCTATATGTGGAACTACGGCGAGGCAAAACCCTTAACCATAGAAGAAATGCAAGCGCAGTGCGACGTTTACCTCGAATATCTCAAAAAGGGTTATATAGACGGAATTATCGTTTGTTCTAACTGTATCGCTGACCTTGATATCGAAGCGGTTAGATGGATGAGAAATTGGATAAACGAGCATAAAGACGAAGTCATCGAGGGATAAGTGATGAACGGAAAGAAAGAATGGTACATAGTTGACGGATATAGACCGTCACCCGAGCCCGACCCCAAAGCCGTTTACGAGGGGCACGAGAGCGTTATGATACTTAATCCCAACGACAAGGACGCGCACGTAAGCCTAACCTTTTACTTTGAGGATAGAGAGCCTATCGAAAACGTGCCGTACGTCGTTCCTGCAAAACGTATAAGGTGCTTTAAGACGCACGAAAAGGACGTTTTAGGGTTTGAAATAGGGGTTGGAGTTCAATATTCTATTCAAATAAAAAGCGACGTGGGTGTAATCGTTCAGTACGGAAGATTAGACGTTCAACAATCTAACATGGCGTACATGGCGCTTATGGGCCACGGAAATTGAGGGGAATAATATGGAAAAATTAAAAACAGTAACAGGTGAAATCACGCGTGAAGAGCTTGGCGTAACCACCACGCACGAACACGTTTTACTTGACCTTACCGCATTTTACACAGAACGCGCGGTTGAGGGGATAAAGTGTCCGTCCAAGCAAAAGGTTAAAATGGATA
>SVIY01000018.1 GCA_015069265.1 Clostridiales bacterium | reverse complement strand
ATTGCAGTACTCTCGACGGGTGCTTACAACTATTCTATGTCTAGCAATTACAATAGAAATTTGGTTCCGCCTGTTGTTATGATTAAAGACGGCTCGGCGAGAATTGTCGTAAAAGCACAATCTTACGACGATATTATAAGAAACGATATTTAATTTAGAAAAAACGCTTTTGTAATTAAGAGCGTTTTTCTTGCATTTTTTATAAGATTATTATATAATATTATAAAATAAACGCGAGGCAAAAATTTGTTAGAAACTATTCTCGATTATATTTCAATATTTTTGGCATTAATGCTAGTTTTACCATTGCACGAGTTTGCGCATGCATTCGTTGCGGTAAAATGTGGTGATTTCACGCCGAAAGCTTATAATAGATATACGTTAAATCCCTTTGCACACTTTGACGTTTTGGGTATTATTAGTTTTGTCTTGGTTGGGTTTGGTTGGGCAAAACCCGTTCCGATAAATCCGTCTAATTTTAGACACTATAAAAGAGGTTGTTTTCTTACCTCGATTGCGGGCGTAATCGCTAATTATTTGCTAGCGTTTCTTATTATTCCGTTGTTTGTTTTGTCTGTTTTATACGTTCCGGAATTTGGTTATTTTACTTACGTTTTGCAAAGCGCATTAGGTTACGTTTACGTTTTAAGTTTGACGTTTACTGTATTTAATCTTATTCCCGTTTATCCGCTTGACGGTTTTAGAGCGGTTGACGTTTTCTGTAAAAAACGTGGAAAATTTTATTGGTTTTTGAAAACCAAAGGTCGTCTTGTTTTGCTCATACTGTTTGCTTTGAGTTTTTTTGCCGACGTAACAGGTCTTTGGTTTTTGGATATTTTCGGTATGTTTATGAACCTTTGTGTTGATTTTATCGGATATCCTATATTAAAGTTTTGGGGGCTGATTTTTAATGGCTGAATTTGAATCGATTGTCGATTATTCTACAAAACTTGATAATTTTGAAGGTCCTCTTGACTTATTATTGCATCTTATTAAAGAGGCAAAAATTGAGATTAAGGACGTTTTTGTGTCAAAAGTTACAGAACAGTTTTTGCAGTATATGGACGGACTTGACGTTCTAGACGTTGACAAGGCTAGCGAATACTTGAATATGGCTGCAACGCTTTTGGAGATTAAGTCAAAGTCAATTCTTCCCAAGATTGAGGAAATGGATTTTGAAGATCCCGAGCAAGAGCTTATTCGTCAACTTGAAGAATACAAGCTCTTTAAGGAAGCGAGCGAAAAGCTTAAAGAGCAAGAAAACGTCTTGAGGTTTTATAAAGAGCCCGATAAGTCTGTTGGGGACGTTAAAATTGTTTATAGCGACTTTAACTTGGACGGTTTGATTGCTGCTTTTTCTAAACTTTTGATGCGCGTTGACGATAAAAAGCGCCAAGAAAACGTACTTAAAGAAATACCGAAAGAAGTATTTACGGTTAAAGATAAAGTCGAGCATATTAGAGCGGTGCTTTTGGATAAAAAGGAAGCTAGTTTTTTTGAAATGTTTTCTAGTTATTACACTAAAAACGAGCTTATTACAACATTCCAAGCTATGCTTGAACTTTTGAAGTTGCAATATATTACCGTCGAACAAAACGGTGTTTTTGATGATATTACCATTACGTTGAGGGAAGATAGAAATGAAGAACTTGGAGAAATTGACGAATATAATTGAGTCTATTTTATTTGTTTCAGGCACGCAAGTAGCGATAGTCGATATAGCTGAAAAGCTTGAAATTACTGAAAAGCAAATAAATACAGCGGTTAAATCCTTGCAAGAAAAGTATAATGGCGATAGTGGAATACAACTTTTGTCCTTTAATAAAAAGTTGCAATTTTGTTCTAACCCCAAATATGCTGACGAAGTTTCTTCCGTTCTTAATCCTATTAAAGAGCGCGAATTGTCAAAAAGTATGTTAGAGGTTGCTGCGATTATTGCTTATAAACAGCCTGTGACTAGAATAGATTTAGAAGAAATTCGTGGAAACAGTGAATATGCCGTTCAGAAACTTCTTGAGCTTGGAGTTATAGAGCCCGTTGGAAGAAAGGATGCTGTCGGCAAACCCGTGCTTTTCGGTACAACTGATAAGTTCTTGAAGCGCTTCCAAATTTCCTCGCTCGACGAATTGCCCGATTACGAGGAATTAATTAACAAAATTCAACTTATTCGTGGCAATCAAACGGATAATGATTATCTATATACTAAAGACGTTTACGTTGATGAAAGTGAGGCTACGACTGAAGCTGTTGCGACTAATGATAAAGTTAGTGATAATAACGACGATTTTGAACTTCCCGATATTGAAGATGAAGAAGTTCCAGAATTTTTAATCGGCGAAGATGTTGAAAAAATCTAAATAAACTGTAAATCAAAAAGGATGCGATTGCATCCTTTTTTTGTATATAAAAAAGCTTAATGCAAATATTAAGTACGTGATAATTGCGGTTAGTGCTATTTTTTTGTCGATTATTTTTCCGATATTTATAAATGCGTTTGTCTTTTATGATAATAATCAAAAAAAACTATATTTTAACTTATGCGTTTTTTCTATAAGCATCATAAGTGGATACGTTGAACGCACTGGTATAGCATTACAAATTCGATTAAAAAGAAAAACTATAAAAGTACCGCTTAAAAAACTTCTTTCAATTAGGGGTAGTTTTAAGCCACTAAAAGATTACCACGTCTTTAACGTTAAATCTTTTGTTAACGTTGGAGCAAAAAGTAGCGGTGCGGTACTTTTAGGACTAGGCGCGTTTTCTAATACTTTTATTAACGCGTTTAATCAATATCATTATAATAGGCGAAGAAGAAATTTGATATTTAATAACATTAATTATGTTCTTGACGAGGGCGGTTTTAGTGTTTCGCTAAAATCTTTATTCGTTATTAATATACTAATGATTTTAATATCTTTAACAAAAATAATTTTGGAGAAAATTAAAAATGGAAAATAAATATGATAGAGTAAATAAATCAATAGAAACGGCATTTAAAAGCCTAAACGAATTAGTAGACGTAAATACTGTTATTGGGCAAGCAATAGCGACTCCTGACGGTGAATATATCGTTCCCGTTTCAAAGGTAACTATGGGGGTAATAATGGGCGGTGGAGAGTACGGTAAGGTTAAAATATTCAAAACATCGTCTGATTTGCCTTTTACTGCCGGGAACGGTGCGTTAATCTCTGTAAAGCCATGCTGTTTTTTGGTTAGAGAGTCGGGTAAATTTAAAATTTTGTCTGTATCAGAAAATACTTGTGAAAAATTAGTGGACAAATTTATTGATTTACTGTCCGAGGTAAAAGAGTAGCGGAGGGGATATGAGAAAAAAAGCTATAATATGCTTTATATTGTTTTTGTGCGCGTTTGGAGTGTTGAATGCTTATAAGAACCAATCGAAAATATCAAAAGTTGCCTATGCTTTAAGCGGAACATCATCTGAAATTGTAATGGAAGTTGGTACGGGACGTGTCCTTTTTGAGCAAAATGCATGCGAAAAAAAATACATGGCTAGTACAACTAAAATCATCACTGCTTTAGCGGTAATTGAGAATACAAATATGTCAGACATAATTACCGTTTCCAAACAAACTGTTGGCGTAGAAGGGTCTAGCATATATCTAGAAGAAGGAGAAAAGTTATCGGTTAAAGACCTTTTGTATGGTTTAATGTTGAGGTCCGGAAACGACTGTGCGGAAACTCTTGCAGTGCATTGCAGTGGTACGATAGAAAAATTTGCTAAACTAATGAACGAAACGGCAAGAAAAATCGGTGCGGTAAATAGTAATTTTGTTAATCCTCACGGACTTCACGATGATAATCATTACACAACGGCATATGACCTTGCTTTAATTACGTCTTATGCTATGAAAAATCAAATTTTCAGAGAAATAGTGGGTACAAAATCGGTAACTATACCTTTTACTACGCGCGATTTTGATAGACACTTAGTTAATAAAAATAAGATTTTAACTACTCTTGAGGGCGCAACGGGTGTAAAAACGGGGTTTACTAAAAAGGCAGGTAGATGTTTAGTCAGTAGTTGCAAAAGAAATGGCATGGAGGTTGTTTGTGTCGTTTTAAATTGCGCGCCAATGTTCGAACGGTCTACTTTGCTGATTGAAAACGCTTTTAACGAATATAAACCTTATAAAATTATTGAAAGCGATAATATATTTGATTTTGTCAATATTGAAAATTCCAAGGAAAAATGTGGAGTTTACGTTAAAAATGACGTTACGTTACCGCTAAAAGAATCTGAAATAAAAAATATAAAAATCGTTGATGATTATAGAAAAATATTAAAAAAACCGATAAAAAAGGATACTGAAATCGGTTCAGTTAAAATTTATTGTCAAAATAACTTGCTTTTTGAAGAAAAAATCTATACTATAGTAGATATAAAATAGATTTTGGAAGTATTAAACGATTATGAGAATAAATAAGTTTTTGGCGAGTAGTGGTGTCGCATCTCGTAGAGCTGCAGACCAGATGATAATTGACGGCGTTGTTAAGATTAACGGCAGAATTTGTTCGCCCGGTGATGACGTAAACGTCGGCTCTGACACGGTTACTGTTAACGGTAAGCCTGTAAACGTTGTTAAAAAGTTCGATTATTATATGATGAATAAGCCTAAAGGATACGTTTGTACGGTCAAAGACGACAAGGGTAGGAAAACGGTTATGGACCTTCTTCCGAACAACGCAAAGCGCTTATTTCCGGTCGGAAGGCTAGACTACGACACTGAAGGACTGCTTTTGCTTACTAACGACGGTGATTTGACGTATAAGCTTACGCACCCAAAGAACGAAGTGCCGAAAACCTATCTTGTAAAAACGGAAAAACCCGTTTCTGATGAGGACGTTATTAAATTGCGTTCAGGCGTTTACGTTGACGGCGTTAAAACTAAAAAATGTAACGTGCATTTGATTGAAACTAATAAATCAGGTTCTAAATTGCACATAACTATTACAGAGGGCAGAAATAGACAAGTCCGTAAAATGTTCGAGGCAGTAAATAATTGCGTAGACTTTCTTAAACGCATAAAAATCGGCGATTTAACGCTTTCTGGATTAAATCGTGGCGAAATTAGGCAGTTATCCGCTAGGGAAATTGATTATTTACTTAATTTATAAAAAAAACCGCTTTTTAAGCGGTTTTTTTAGTTCTTGTATAAAAGAATTTTGTTTTTGAAAGTAGATATCTAACTAGGAAGTAAAGTAGCGCATCAACTGATAAAACACAAGGAATTATTAGGCTAAACGTTATGATATTGATATTTGAGAAATCTACGTTGGCCAATAGGTTTATTGCTAACGTGATTAAAATCAAGTTAAATACTATTATAGCAGTTGTTAAAATGCTGTCAGTCGATATCTTTTTGTTAGTTTTTTCTTTCGAGGCTACCACGAATTTTACCGTAGCAAAAACGGGGTAAGCTAACAATACAACTAGCGATACAATCGTGAGCGTTGTGTTTGCCTTAAATAAATCAACGTATTTTGCATTGATGAAAACAAATTCTAAAGCAAAAATTATAGCCAAAACAAACGCAGATATGAAATTTAGTTTGTTTTGATATAAACTTCCAACAACGACAAGAGGCTCTTTAGAAGAAATTCTTAATTTATAGCCTTCTTTTGCAGCTTTAATAGCTAGGTCGCCAAAGTCGATTTTGCCCGTACTGTTTGATTTGTATGCGCTATAATCAGTCGCGTCAATAGTATCGTTGAAATCGAGTTTTTCTTTGATTTTTTCTGGTGTTTTTTCTTTTTCAATAGGTTTGATTGGTTCGGGTTCTTTGTTGAAAACAACGTTGGTTCTAATTAAGCCGTTAATTATGTTTCTAAAATTGATTTCTTGTTCAGCATCTTTGCTAGTTATTTGTTGTTTTTGCTCATCTTTAGGCTCTATAACAACTTCTTTTTCGACAACGACTTCTTTTGGAATTTCTTTCTCTACAACTACAACTTTCTCAACGGGGACTTCAACGATTTTTTCCACAACTTTTTCCACAACTTGCGTTTGGTAAATCGGTTGGGGGGCGCAATCCATAAGCTTATCAATAATAGAGCGAGAATAAGCCCAATTAGATAGATTATTTTCAACAGATTCTTTTCCGCTTTCGGTAAGCTTAAAATATTTACGTCTACCGTTTTCAGAATCATTCCAATATGAAGTTACAAATTTAAGCGTCTCTAGACGTTTTAGAGAACTGTATAGAGTTGCTTGATTGATTTTATATGAATTTCCGCTTTTTTCATCGATAGAATCGCTGATTTGTTGAGCAAATTTATCACCATTAAGCAAGGTGTGTAAGATTATCGTATCAATATGACCGCGGATTAAATCACTGCTGATTGATTGTTCCATAATAACTCCAATAATATTAGTAATATAAGTATACTACCAAAATTTAATTTAGTCAAGGCATATAAAAACATTTAAAAAATTTTGATAAATGTCAGATAAAATAATCGGCAAAAAAATCAGTAAAATACTAACAAAAATAATTTTGAACAAATTTAAGCAAAACACTTGACAAGTATCGCCTTTTTTGGTATAATCTATGCGTAAAAGCCGTGTTTTGCGCATAGATACATATGTGTGGATAAGTTGATAACTAACCCTTACCCATTTAGAAAATTTTAGTAAACGGCGAATTTTTTACACTTGGTGGTATTATATGAAAGGAAAATCATATTTTGAAGAACGCGAGATATCATGTATTGAAAGAGTTAATGCGATAATCGATACTCTTCCTTATTTTGTACATGATTTTTTTATAGGCGTCGAACTTCGTACTTCTCCCCTTACCAGATTAAATTATGCGTATGATTTACGTGTATTTTTCACGTTTTTGACAAAAAAGGTGTTTAGAAACAAGGAAATTGATCAGATTTCCCTATCAGATTTGGCAAATCTTGATTCATCTGATATTGAATATTTTTTGAGTTATTTAAGCCATTATGAGATTAACGGCAAAAAGGAACGCTGTACGGAAACGGGAAAAGCTAGAAAATTGTCTACAATTAGAGCGTTTTACAAGTATTTTTTTAATAAGAACCTATTGCCTGCTAATACACCAATGAAGGTTTCTATGCCAAAAATTCACGAAAAAGAGATTGTTAGGCTTGATTCTAATGATAAAATAAATGAAATAAGTGAAATGCTATATACCGTTGAAACTGGTGTTGGACTAACGAAACGACAAAAGGACTTCCACGAAGCGACAAAACTTCGTGATACTGCTATAGTTACCCTATTTTTAGGCACTGGAATTCGTATAAGCGAGTTGGTTGGATTAAATTATGACGACATCGATTTTAATACAAACAGTTTTGTCGTGACTAGAAAAGGTGGAAATCGTGCAGTCCTATATTTTAATTCAGAAGTTGCCGACGCGCTTAAAACATATCTTTTAACTAGAAAAGAAAGCGAGCTTCAGCAAGAAAAAGCCTTGTTCTTATCGTTGCAAAACAGAAGAATTAGTACTAGAACAGTACAGGAATTAGTCAAAAAATATGCTAGAATCGCTTCCCCGCTTAAAAAAATTACTCCGCACAAATTAAGGAGTACGTTTGGTACAAATTTATATAAAAAAACCGGCGATATTTACGTTGTCGCCGATTGTTTAGGTCATAAAGACGTTAACACTACCAAAAAGCATTACGCCGCTATAACCGAAGATATTAGGAAGAAAGCCGCGCTTTCTATTTCTCTCAAAAATAATGAAGAACAGTAAGTTACTGTTCTTTTTTATTATCCATTATTATTTTTGTTATTTTTATACCATTATACGTAGCGTCCGTTTCTAAACATCTTCCGCAACTGTCACACGTTTTGTTCGGGTCTAAATCACAACGGTCACATTCCCCACACTCAATACATTCTCTATCGTATAATTCACATTTTTCGTATTTCATATCGCACCTCATACCTATTATATCACAATACTTCAAATTTTACAAAGAAAAAATGCAAACATTTGTTTGACTTTTTATAATTTTGATGTTAATATTGAAATATGAAACGTACAGAAGAAAAAATTAATCAAGTATACGCGTTTGCGGTCGACTTTTTTACTCAATACGGATTCCCCCCGTCTATTAGGGAAATTTGTTTAAAGTGCGATATTAAATCAACTGCAACTGCCTATTCTTATATTGAAAAGCTAAAAAATCGTGGTCTGTTAGAGAAAACACCCTTAAAAAAACGCGCGTTTTCAATAACGAAAAAACCTAGTGATTATAAGTCGATTCCGTTAATTGGAACAGTTCGTGCCGGCGAGCCTATTTTTGCCGTTGAAAATCTTGAAGGGTACTGCCCTTTGCCCGATGAATTGGACTCTGGTGGCGAAGAATTTGCACTTAAAGTTCAAGGCGATAGCATGATAAATGCAGGAATTTATGACCGCGATATAATAATTGTCAACAAACAAAGCACTGCAAATTCTGGAGAAATCGTCGTAGCCCTCGTTGATGATAGCGCTACGGTCAAAAGGTTTTTTAATAAGAACGGAAAAATCATCCTTCACCCCGAAAACGACGATATGCCTGATATGATATTTGATGACGTTGTTATTTTGGGTGTCGTTAAAGGTTTGATGAGAAAATTGTAACTACAAAATATTAAAAAAGACTGTTAAATACAGTCTTTTTTTTATTTACAGATTAAGATTTTTTAGTGCGATTTTGCAGTGTTCATAAGTTAAACCGCCTTGCATATAAGCTATATATGGAGGTTTAATCGGTGCATCTGCAGAAAGTTCTATTGACGAGCCTTGAACAAAGCAACCTGCCGCCATAATAACCTCGTCTTCATACCCTGGCATTGCCCAAGGAAGCGCGTCCACAAAGCTATCGATTGGCGAATTTTTTTGAATACATTGAATAAAAGATATAAGTTCTTTTGCATTACCAAACTTTATCGCTCTAATTATATCTCCCGGATGTTGGTCAAGCGATGGAGAAGTTTCGTAACCCAACTCATTGAGCACCGCACCAAAAAGTAGAGTCCCCTTCATTGCTTGCAAAACTACGTGTGGAGCTAAAAATATGCCCTCAAAGAAGTTTTGATATCCGCCGATATATGAACCAACCTCCCCTCCAATCGAGGGCGCGGTAAGGCGATTTTGGACCATTTCTACGTATTCTTTGTTTCCAACCACGTATCCGCCTGTTGGAGCAATTCCTCCGCCAAGGTTTTTAATCATCGAGCCTGCTAAAAGGCTAACCCCAACTTCTGTCGCTTCTTTTTCTTCCAAGAACTCGCCGTAACAGTTGTCTAGCATGATGCAACCATTAAAACCTAAAGATTTTAAATAATTTACCGCGTCTTCTATTTCAAAAATTCGGAAAGCATTGCGCCATTCGTAGCCTCTTGAACGTTGCAAGTAAACCATTTTTGGAAAACCGTTTTCGTTAAAGTATTGCTTGATTTTTTCCTTGTCAATAGCGTCGTTTTTTAACGGTATTGCTGTAAAAGTAATTCCAAAATCTTTAAGCGAGCCGTTATTTTCCCCGTACACAATATCGCGGAGAGTGTCGTAAGGTTCGCCCGTTATGCACAAGACGTGGTCTTGGGGGCGCAACACTCCGTAAAGGCAAAGAGATAATGCGTGTGTTCCCGAAACAATGTTTGGTGTGCAAATAGCACTTTCAGCGCCGAAAATGTCCGCCACGACTGCATTTAACGTGTCCCTACCCTCGTCGCCATAACCATAACCGCTAGTGCCTGTAAAATGTCTTAAAGCAAGCCTATTCTTTTTGAAGGCGTTGAGTACTTTTTCTTGGTTAAACAATGCAATTTCTTCAAAGCGCTTAAACTGTTTTTCCAACTTTTTTTCACAGTTTTCTATCAATTTAACGTCTATCATAATCTTTAATTATCCTTTTCGCTAGTGTATTAATGTCGTCGGGTGCTAAATAATTCAAGTTAGGCATTTTCTTAAAGAAAGTCAATTGTCTTTTTGCATAATGCCTAGTATTTAGTTTTATAAGTTCTTTTAGTTGTTCTATATCTATTTTTCCGTTTAAGTATTCGACGGTTTCTTTATAGCCTATACCTTGCATACATTGACTATTTTCATCAAGTCCGCTATCCAATAGTGATTTAACCTCTTCGATTAAACCGCTATCAACCATTAAATCTACTCGCGAGTTTATTCTTTGATATAAAACTTCTCTATCCCAATCGATTGAGTATGCTAAATAGTCGTATTTGGGTATCATTTGGTCGCATATATCCGATTTTTTACTACCGTTTTCGTATATTTCTAAAGCGCGTATAACTCGTTTAATATCGTTATAATGTAACTTTTCTGCGCTTAAAGGGTCTTTTTCAGCAAGAATGTTGAAAACGTGTTCATTACCAAACTGCGAAGCTAAAGCTTTATATTTTTCTCTCGCGACTAAATTTTCCCCACCGTTTCCGTAAGAAAGGTCGTATAAAAGAGAATTTATATAAAAACCTGTTCCACCACATATTACGGGAACTTTTCCCTCGCTTAATAATCTTTGCAAAACAGGTTCTGCAAGGCGTTTATAGTCGCTTACGGTAAATGACTGATTTAATGGAGATTGCACGTCGATAAGGTGGTGTTTAACGCCCTGTTTTTCCTCATCGGTAGGTTTTGCCGTTCCTATATCTAATCCGTTATAAATATACATAGAATCGGCAGAAATCACCTCGGTATTAAGGAGTTTCGCGCACTCCACCGCGAGTGCGGTTTTACCAGAAGCGGTTGGACCGCAAATTATAATTATTTTTCTTAAAGAATTCTCTTGAACCATTTGTCGATTTCCGTTCTAGTTATTTTGACTGCAACCGGTCTACCGTGCGGACATTTGAGCCCTATATTTTCTTTTAAAACGTCAATTAAAGTTTTGATTTGAATTTCGGTAAGTTTATCGCCCGATTTAATTGCTGCTTTACATGCTTTTTGCGCTAACTTTTCTTCTAATAAATCGTTTATAGAAAGTGTCTTAAAAGCATTAAGGTCGCTCAATACCGAAGAGAAAAACTTTTCAAGATTTATATCTGCTAAAAAGGTTGGAATTGCTGAAACCTTAAATGCATTTTTGCCAAACTCTGCAAGTTCAATGCCCATTTTATTAAAAATTTCGATTTTTTGGCTTAAAAAATCATATTCCTCATTATTTACGTTCAAAACATACGGCAATAATAACGGTTGGGTAACTACGACGTTATCCTTGTAAGAAGCATTGATTTTATCGAATAAAATTCGTTCGTGTGCAGCGTGTTGGTCAACAAAGTATAAATCTAGACCATCATCTAGTATTAAATAAGTTTTCAATACTTGACCAATATAATTAAAGTCGCGCTCAATTTTAATTGCGCTTTGAGCAGCCTCTTTTTCTTTTGCCTCTTGCTTTTCTCTATCCAATTTTTCCAAAAAGGCTTTGTTCTCCGCGAAAATGTCTATTTTAGGCTCGTCATCTTTAATTTCAGAGAACTTTAAGCTTTTTGCACTCGCAACGTCGTTAAATACAATACTGTCAAACTGATACTTTCCACTAGTATTTGGGTAGGTATTAATTTTTGGTGAAATCTCTTGTATATTTATCTTATTTTGTGTGACATAATTACTTGAATTATTACTAGTAATTTCTTGAGTTTTAGTTACAATGTTTAATGCCTCGCTACTACCGTCTAGAACTTTTGAAATTACAGAGTACAAAGAGCCGTATATTATTTGATTATTAGAAAATCTAACGTCCAATTTATTGGGGTGAACGTTAACGTCCACTATCTCCGTAGGCAGAGAAATAGATAGAACGTAAAACGGATATTGTCTTTTCATTAAATACGACGAGTATGCGTTTGAAATTGCGGCGGAAACAGTTTGGTTGACAATATATCTACCGTTAATAAATACCGTTTGATAGGTCCTATTCCCCTTTGTAAAATGGTGTTTACCGATATATCCTTTGATTTTTATTCCGTTTTTATCGGTGTCAATAAAGAAGCATTCGTTAATTGTGTCTATGCCGTAAATACAAGCCATTGCAGACTCAAAACCATCACCATACGACTGATAAATCGTCTTTCCGTCTGCAACGTACTTAAACGCAATTTGTGGGTTGCCAAGTATAAACTTTGAAACGACAGAGGAAATCTCTCCCTCTTCAGAGCGAGGAGTTTTTAAGAACTTTTCGCGAACGGGAGTGTTAAAAAACAAATTGTTTACGGTAATAGAAGTTCCGTCGGTCATACCACAATCGGTAATTTCACCAATTTCTCCACCGTCAGCGTAGATTTTACCACCTATTGATTGAGATTGTGGTTTTGATTCTATTGTAATTTTTGAAACTGATGCAATACTTGCAAGAGCTTCACCTCTAAAACCTAGTGAAGCAATATTGTCAAGGTCTTTGAGCGTTGAGATTTTGCTAGTTGCGTGAGGTAAAAGCGCCTTTTTCAATTCGCTTTTTTCAATTCCAGAGCCGTTATCGGTAATTTTAATAGAGGAAATACCCCCTTCTTCTATTTCGATAACTATATTATTAGCCCCTGCGTCGATTGAGTTTTCTACTAGTTCTTTCACAACGGAAAAAGGTCTTTCAACAACTTCCCCAGCCGCAATTCTATTGTAGATTTTACTGCTTAATAGATTGATTTTACTCATTATTTATCTTTCTCCGCAACCTTTTCGTGTAAATCTGCCAAAACGTTAAACGCTTGCATTGGCGAAAGGTTGTTTATATCCACGTCTTTTATAATTCTTTCAACTTCGGAAAAATAAGGCTGAAGACTATCGGTATTGTTAACTTTAATCTTGCCCTTTGCTATATCTGATTTTTCAAGTTTTTTAAGTATTTCCCTTGCCCTATCGGTAACGGTCTTTGAAACACCTGCAAGTTCTGCAACTTCAATACCAAAACTTTTATTAGTTCCACCTCTTGTGATTTTTCTCAAGAAGATAATAGCGTTCTGCATTTCTTTAACCGAAACTTTATAGTTTTTCACGCCATCAAGTACGCCTTCAAGTTCAGTTAATTCGTGATAGTGAGTTGCAAACAAGGTTTTTGCACCTATTTGTTCTGTGATGCTTTCAACCACCGCCCAAGCAATACTTAAACCGTCGTAAGTACTTGTGCCTCTACCGATTTCGTCTAATATCAACAAACTATTCTTTGTTGCGTTATGCAAAATATTGGAAACTTCGGTCATTTCCACCATAAAAGTACTTTGGTCGGAAATAAGATTATCGCTTGCGCCTATTCTAGTAAATATTTTGTCCGTTAAAGGAATTTCCGCCTCTTTTGCAGGCACAAACGAGCCAATGTGAGCCATTAACGTTATTAGCGCAACTTGGCGCATATAGGTACTTTTACCAGCCATGTTTGGACCGGTAAGTATCATCGTCCTATTTTCGTTGCTATCTAACACACAGTCGTTTGGAACGAAACGCTGTTTTGATATCGACTCGATTACAGGGTGTCTACCGTCGACGATATTAAGCCTTTTATCTTGTGGCAAAATTATTGGCTTTGTATAAGAATTTTCGCGCGCAACGATTGACAAAGACAATATAACGTCAAGACTTGCAATGGCGTCTGCTGTTTCTTTAAGCGCGGGTATCTTTTGTTCAAGTATTTCTTTAATTTGTGAAAATAGTTTCGATTCTAGCGTTAACGCGCGTTCTTCACAAGAAAGAAGTTTGGTTTCTAAATCTTTAAGTTCTTCAGTAACGTATCTTTCTGCATTAGCTAAAGTTTGGCGACGCTCGTATTCGTACGGAACTTTGTCCTTAAACGATTTACTAACCTCTATATAATAGCCAAATACACGATTGTAATTTATTTTAAGCGTTTTAATACCGGTTTTTTCGCGTTCTCTGTTTTCAATCTCCGCAAGACACGCTTTACTGTTTTTGCTTAAACTCTTGAGTTGGTCTAGTTCAGTATTGTACCCCTCTTTAATATAACCGCCGTCTTTAAGAGAATTCGGACAATTCTCATTGATTGCGCGCCCAATTAGGTCAACTATGTCAGAATAGTCGTAAAGTTTTTCCGAAACGTCGTTAATCAATTCCGATTGAATTCCAAGCAACTGAAATTTAATATTCGGAAGTACTTCTAAAGAGTTTTTGAGCGCCAAGCAATCTTTTGGCATAAGATTGTTGTTTGAAATTTTACCAGTGAGTCTTCCAACGTCTCTAACTGAAGTCAAAAAGTTAGTAAGACCCTGTCTTATTAAAGTGTTATTGTATAGACTTTCTACAGCTTCTAGACGATAATTTATAGCCTTAACGTCGTTTAACGGTGATAATATCCAACTCTGTAATTTCCTTGCCCCCATGCTCGTTTTAGTTTTATCTAAAAGCCACAAAAGCGAGCCGTATCTCTTGCCGTCCTTTAAGGTTTTTACCAATTCGAGATTTCTGATTGCGTTAACGTCAAGCATCATCGTTTCGCCCGAATTTTCAAGCTTAATAGTATTAATATTGACGAGCGTGTGCTTTTGAGTTTGCTTTAAATACGCGATGAGCGCGCCAGATACCGAGATACACGCTTTATCTTTTTCTATTCCGAAAGGTTCAAGAGTTAAAAGTTTAAATTGCTCCTCAAGAGAAGTCCTTGCGTGTTGAGGGCTAAATTGACTTTCAGTAAAGGTGGAAAAGTTCGGTAATATTCCATATTTAACTAGAGGCGCTTGACTAAATACGTCATACGCTTTTTGGTTGCAAATAATTTCTACGGGAGCGACTCTAACAAGCGTATCCATCAATTCCGCCAATGCGTTTTCGCCAGAAAAACCGCGAACAAAAAATTCCCCCGTCGTAATGTCCGCCCAAGCAAAAGAGCTTCTTTCTTTGTCGACGAAAACCGAGCCGATAAAGTTATTGGTTTTATCGTCTATTAATTCATTGGACGTTACCGTTCCTGCCGTTACGATTTTAACCACGTCGCGCTTAACAAGTTCTTTTTTCCCCGGAGGAGTAAGTTGTTCGCAAATAGCGACCTTTTCGCCCAAGGACACAAGTTTTGAGATATAAAGGTCGGCAGCGTGATAAGGAACTCCACACATTGGTGCGCGTTCCTCTAAACCGCAATCTCTGCCGGTGAGAGTTAAATCAAGAAGTGCGGACGCTTTAACCGCGTCCTCAAAAAACATCTCGTAAAAATCACCTAGCCTATAAAAAATAATGCAGTCTTTATGATTTTCTTTTACCTGCAAGTAATGTTGCATCATTGGTGAAAGTCCCATTTGTTACCTACCCTAAACAATTTCTCCCAAAAGCGAAATTCCGCCCGTTTTAGTAATTTTAACGTTTACAAATTCGCCTATCAAATTCTTGTCCGACTTAAAATAAGCCATTCGTCCGTAAGTATCTCTGCCAAGATACATCTTCTTTTTCTCGTCAAAATCTTCGCAAAGAATTTCCACGGTTTTATTTAAATACTCTTTAGATTGCTCGCGATTTGTATTGTTTTGCAAATCTATAAGCCTCATAATTCTATCTTTTGAAATCTGCTCGTCAATCTGACCGTCCATTTTCTCTGCGGGAGTACCCTTTCTCTTTGAATAAATAAAGGTAAAAGCACCCGAAAAGCCGACTCTCTTTACAAGGTCAACTGTATCTAAAAAATCTTCCTCTGTCTCCGTTGGGAATCCTACCATGATATCAGTAGTGATTGCAACGTCAGGTATATATTTTCGCAAGATTTCCACCTTTTGAAAATAATCTTCACGAGTGTATTTTCTGTTCATTAACTTTAAGATTCGATTTGCGCCCGCTTGCACGGGTAAATGCACCGAACGGCAAGTTTTATCACTTTCCGCAATCGCTTTAACAAGTTTTTCCGTTAAGTCTTTTGGATGGTTAGTCATGAATCTTAAACGGAATTTGCCTTCAATTTTGGAGATTTCCGTTATTAACGTTGCAAAATCGACGTTTTCTAAATCATTTCCATATGAGTTTACGTTTTGACCTAAAAGGGTAATTTCTTTATACCCCTCTGCAATAAGCTCTTTGCACTCGCTAACGATATCTTCAAGTTTTCTACTTCTTTCTCTTCCACGAACGTACGGCACTATGCAGTAGGTGCAAAAATTATTGCAACCATAAGTGATGTTTACCCACGCGTTTGGATAGCTAGTCCTAAATTTCGGCGTGCCCTCAACAATTGTTTCTTCTTTGGGTAAGACTTCGATAACGCTCTTCTTTTGGCTTAGTTTTCTATCAAAAAGTGTTCCAAAGTTTTCAAGATTATGCGTGCCGAAAATTATATCAACAAACGGAAAGGTTTTGTGGAGTTTTTCCGCAAAATCTTTTTGTTGAGTCATGCAACCGCCGACAGCAATTATTAAATCTCTATTTTTTGCCTTTAACTTTTTTAACGCACCGATATTTCCCTCGGCTCTATCCTCTGCATTTTCACGAATACAACAGGTGTTAAATACGATTACGTCCGCATTTTCTTCGTTTTCAGTAGCAACGTATCCACGAGCAGATAAAATACCACCTATCTTTTCCGACTCGTGCAAGTTCATTTGGCATCCGTAAGTTATTATTTTGTACTTCTTTTGGCTTAATATATTATTATTCATACTAGATATAATAACTTATTGAGTCAGTTTTGTCAATTTATAATCGACATAAAAGAATATAAAATTCTTACTTTTGCATACTAAACGTGTATGAAAAAATCTGTAAGAATCGTTTTGTTTATTATAGGAAGTATTTTAATAGGTCTAATCGGTGTTTTGGGATATTTCATTTTAGTCACCTCAAACGTAAAATTAGACTACAATAAATTCGTCAATTTATCACACACGATAACGTATTATGACGACTCAAAAGAAGTTTTTGCCGAGAAATCTAACGGAGTAGAAGTTGTGGGAATTTTAGAAATTCCAAAGCATACTCAAAATGCGTTTATCGCTATTGAAGACAAGCGATTTTATGCGCATAACGGTATTGACGGTAAGCGACTTTTGGGCGCACTTATAAATAACGTTAAAAGCTTTTCCTTTAAGGAGGGCGGTTCGACGATTACGCAACAACTAATAAAAAATACTCACCTATCAGGAGAAAAAACAATAAACAGAAAGCTTGCTGAAATTAAGCTTGCAAGACAGTTAGAAAAAAAGGCTAGTAAAGAGGAAATTTTAGAAAAATACTTAAACACTATTTATTTTGGTGACAACTGTTACGGAATTGCTTCTGCAAGCAAACACTACTTTAACAAAATGCCTAGCCAATTAACTCTTAACGAGAGTGCAATTTTGGCAGGTATTATAAAATCTCCAACTAAATACTCGCCTACAAAAAATGCAGATAATTGTTTCGAGCGAAAAAATCTAGTATTGAAAGTAATGTATAATCAGGGTTTGATTAGCGAATTCGAGTATAATGAAAACATTAAAAATGCGGTTGACGCAAACGTGTTAAGCGGTAAAAGACTCTATGATGCTACCTATTTTTCTAGTAAAGAAATTGCAAATTTGATAGAAAAATCACCATATTCTCGCAACAATATTGAAGTCTATACCACAATAAATACAAAGCATCAAAATTATCTTAAAGACGTAATAAACGATTATTCTTCGGAATACGAAAAGTCAGCAATATTGTTAGATAAAAATAGTAACGTTTTAGCCTACGCATCTACAGTTGGTGACGTTTATAGGCAAATGGGTTCGATATTAAAACCATTATCGGTATATTTACCCGCAATCGAACATGACGTAGTTAACTCATTTTCGCTGATAAATGATGAAAAAACCGATTTTGGTGGGTATTCCCCTTCAAATTATAACGATAAATATTTTGGAGAAATATCCGTAAAAGAAGCATTAGAAAAAAGCTCTAATACCGTAGCGGTAAAAATATTAAATTCGCTAGGTGTAAATAAGTCAGTAAATTACTTGCAAAAACTAAATTTCAAAATATCTGACGGAGACCGAGCGCTAACGCTTGCACTAGGCGCAACAGAAAAAGGTGGAACGCTATCTAACGTAACTAGCGCTTATAGCGTATTCTTAAATAACGGAAGTTACAACAAATCAACTTCTATAAATAACGTTGTAATTAATGGTAATAGACAAAACATAATAAAAGGAATAAAAAATAAAGTGTTTTCCGATGATTCAACTTATATAGTTGCAGATATGCTACAAGGCGTTGTTAAAAATGGTACTGCAAAAAAGTTGTCCTCACTTCCCTTTACGCTCTATGCAAAAACGGGAACTGTTGGTGACAAAGACGGAAACACCGACGCTTATGCCCTTTCGTTTACTAACGATTATATTTTGGGTGTTTGGGTGGGCGCAAAAGACGGAAAAAAATTACCGAACAATATAACGGGCGGTGGCGTTCCTACTTTAATATCTAAAACCATTTGGGAAAACGTGTATAAAGACAAACCCTATCCCGATGAAATAACCATGCCAAATAGCGCTAAAAAAATCCAAATAGATAAAATTAGTTTTGATAATGACGGTGAAGTAATATTGGCTGATGAAATTGCACCAAAAAGATTTGTTAAAGAAGTTTTGATTAAAAAATCGCTTGTACCTAAAACTGTTTCAACTAGATTTTCCTCCCCCGAAATAGAAAAACCAAATTTATCTTTTGATAACAATCAAATTTTAATACGATTATGTCAGACACAATATATAAATATTGAGGTAAATAAGATAAATAATGGCAAAAAAATAGCTGTTTTTGACAGTGAAAGAGAAAAGAGTACAACTTTTATTGATGCCGATA
This sequence comes from Clostridiales bacterium, assembly GCA_015069265.1. Lineage (GTDB taxonomy): Bacteria > Bacillota > Clostridia > Christensenellales > Borkfalkiaceae > UBA1259. The sequence continues at coordinate 1,929 of SVIY01000018.1, read as the reverse complement.
TTTTACCCGACCAAACCTACGACTACTATGCTATTCCCTACTTTGTCGACGTTAATAGAATAAAACATTACGGAAAAGAAATTTATATCGGTACAATAAAAACGCCGAGAATAAATCTCGGCGAAAATTGGTGGGATAATGATATGAATTAGAACACGTATTTTTCCACGTTTTTGAAGGCTTCTTCTATTAGGCCTTCAACGTCTAATTTACTCTCTGCTTTCTTTACCCTCTCTAGATTAGGTTTGATTGCTGGGAATTTTGGTAAGAAAACGGTACAGCAATCTTCGTAAGGAAGAATGGACGTTTCGTACGTGTCAATTTTTCTAGCGATTTCTATTATATCTATTTTGTCAAACGCTATAAGAGGACGAAGAACAGGCATTGTAACGACGGAGTTTGACGATGTTATACTCTCAATAGTTTGACTTGCGACCTGACCTAAACTCTCACCCGTTATTATTGCCTGGTCGCCTTGTTGAATTGCAAGACGTTCTGCTATACGCATCATAAAACGACGCATAAGCGTAATCATAAATTCTTCAGGACAATGCTTATGAATTGCTTCTTGAATATGAGTGAATGAAACGACGTAAAGGTTTATTCCTCCGTTATATTCGCCCACTTTTTTAGTAAGTTCTATTACCTTCTCTTTTGCTGCCTCACCGGTATACGGGAAACTATGGAAGTGAATACAGTCGAGCTTCATTCCTCTTTTTGCAGTCATATATCCTGCGACGGGACTATCTATTCCGCCAGAGATAAGAAGCAAGCCTTTTCCAGCCGAGCCAACGGGCATACCGCTCAAACAATGCTCAACGTCGGTATAGACAAAGGACTTACCATCCTCTCTAATATCAACGTATACGCAAAATGAAGGTTCGTTGACGTCAACAGAGATTTTTTTACCGAAAAGCTCTAAAAGTTTTCCACCGAGAAGTCTTGACGTTTCCATTGAATTTGGAGAAAAAGTCTTATCAGCTCTATTGGTTATTACCTTAAACGTTCCCTCTTTTTCTGCGACCAAAGTTTTTGCCGCCTCAAAAATGTTTTCAAAAGTACTATCAACGACAAGAGCTTTTGAAATGGTATGAATACCGGCAATTTTATGAAGTTTTTCAACGATTAGGTCATAATCGCTGTCGTCAAAATTTTCAATAAGGTATCTACTGTGCATAGGTATAAAGTCACATTTAATACCTTTTAAGGACCTTTTAATGTTTTCCTTTAATAATTTTTCAAAAAATCCCCGATTTTTACCTTTTAAGTGAATTTCGCAGTATCTAATTATAATAGCATTTTCCATTACGATAAAATTCCTTTTAATTTCTCAACACATTCGTTGAGTTTTTTTGTAAATTCTTTTGCCTCGTCTAGCGTTGATGCCGTTGAGAAACTTATTCTAATAACGCCATCTAAAACGTCATTTTTGTAGCCACAAGCCTCTATAACTCTACTAAACCTGTTTTTTGAAGAACAAGCAGAGCCGTTTCCGATAATTATTCCCTCGCGCTCTAACGTGTGCATAACAACCTCTCCACGAAGCCCTACAGCCGATATCGTTAGAATGTATGGACTTGAATTTTCGCCCGAAATAACGGTAAATAAATTGCTGTTTAAGTGCTCTTTTATATAAGCCTTGATTTCTTTTGCCCTTTCGTAGCTATCGTTTAATTGAGTGTATTTTTCATCAGCAGCATACTCAAACACTTTTATACCAAAAACGTTTTCCGTGCCGCTGCGAAGATTTCCTTCTTGTCCACCCCCGAAAATTAACGGTGAAACGTTCACGCCCTTTTTCTTAATAAGTGCACCAACACCTTTAAGTCCGTTGATTTTATGTGCACTTATTGAGTATAAATCTATTTCCTTAGCAATTTTATACGGAAGTTTTCCATATGCTTGAACACTTGAGTATAAATTTTTTTC
>SVIY01000017.1 GCA_015069265.1 Clostridiales bacterium | reverse complement strand
CCCCTTGACCGAAGAAGAAGTTGCTGACTGCAACCTCTTCCAATCCCATTCTAGCAACTTCTTCTTCGGTCAAGGGGAGCGGTCTGCCTTGCGGACCAACGAATCCCGTTACACCTCTAGTGTTGGTAACCAAATACCAAATGTCGTTTGAATAAATCATTTTCAAGAACACGTAGCAAGGGAATTTCTTTCTTTCAACGAGTTTTTTCTTGCCGTTTGCCTTTTCTTCCAAGGTTTCTTCGGTAGGAATTTTAATCTCGAAGATATTCTCTTGCAAATTGTTGTTCTCAATGAGTTTTTCCAAACTGTCCTTTACCATTGCTTCGTAGCTGGAATAAGTGTGGATAACGTACCATCTAGCTTGTTCTGCCATATCCACTCCTTAATTGCCCTTGCCGATAAGACCGACGAGCGCAGTTAAACCGCTGTCGAACGCAGTGATAACAACCAAGAAGATGACGACGACTGCGAGTACGATTCCCGTTTGTTTAAGCACCTTTGCAAAGGTGGGCCAGCTGACCTTTTTCAACTCCGAGAAAACGTCCTTACACTTCGCGCCAAATCTTTGGAAAATATTAGGACCTTTGTTCTTTTTAGGTTTTTTGGTATCTTTTTGCTTTTTAGCGTCGTCTTTAGAAACGTAATCGCCTTTACCAGCAACTTTCTTAATTTCTTCCATATTACCCCTTTATTGTGCCCAATTTCGGGCGGATAAATAAATGAAAATTATTTTGCTTCCTTGTGAGTGGTATGCTTTTTGCAGAACTTGCAATACTTTTGCATTTCTAATCTTTCAGTATCGTTCTTTTTGTTTTTAAAAGTATCGTAGTTTCTTTGCTTGCATTCCGTACAAGCCAAAGTAATCTTTGCTCTTGCGCCTTTTGCTGCCATAATGCACCTTCCGAACATCAAAAAATTACACCCCTCTGTCGGGATGCTGATTTATTTTACCAAATAAAACTTTCCGTGTCAAGTTTTTTGCACGTTTTTTTAAAGTTTTTAAATAAAAAACATCAGAAAATGCACAGTTTTCTACATTTTGAAAAAAACAACCCCCGAACCACAATATCTTGCGGATTTCGGGGGCTAAATTACACTGCAAACTTGCCTATCGGCGAGTAAATGTCGCCGTTTTCCATGATTTTTTTTAATTTTTCATCGTTAAGGGTGGCAACCTTCTTGCCTTTTTTGTAAACCTCTATCTCGTTTAGGGCGTTCGCGTCTAGAACAGTGAGCAGTTTTTTAAGGGTAACACTCTCGTCCACCGCTTGCCTTTTTACGATTATTCCCCTGCGCAGTTTTTGGTCGGTTACGGCAGAGTAAACTTTGACGTACTTGTTCTCCCTTGCCTTTCCGAAAGCACCAAAGAAAATGAATAGCGAGAAAAACAACAGCGAGAGATTTACAGCACCGCTAAACACCGTCGTCAAAAAAAGAGCGATGAGCAAGAGTGAAAGCACTCCGCCCGTAATCTTGCAAAGCCTTTCCGAACGCTTTTGACCTAGTCTCATAGCCGTATAAGCGGATAGAATTCTACCGCCGTCTAGCGGAAACACGGGTAAAAGATTGACCGTCGCCATAGAAAGATTTGCCGACACTATCAGTTCGGTATACGCGTATATTTCGGGAAACACCCACCACAGCGCGATAAAGAATAACGCAACCGCGATATTGAGGATAGGCCCTGCCATTGCAATCTTTATCTCGTCAGAGAATTTAAGTCCGTCTATATCCCCTTTTACGACCGCGCCAAAGGGCATGAGCGTTATTCGGTTAAGCTTATACCCACAACCGTTTGCCACAAATGAATGACCCATTTCGTGCGCGACTGCAGTAACGGTAAAAATTATGAAGGTAAATATTTTGCCCGTCAGTGCATAATAAAACCCATAGACGAAGAAGAGTGGGTGGACTGTAAGGCTTAAACCCCCCATACCACCGAATTGTCTACTATTTGATAATCGGAGATAACCTCTCCCTCTTCACCATAAAAGCACATACTTGCTCCGCCTTCAGAAGAATAACCTACGGGGATATTAAAGAACACCTCCGTGCCGTTTGAGACATAAACGTGCTCCAAGCCGTATAGACGAGTAGAAAAATTCGCGCTATGCAATATCTCTATACTGAACGTTCCGTCCGCCTCTTTGGTCACCGACTGAACGGTGCCGTCACAGGGAGAATACACACTGCTCTCACCGGTTATGTTCATAATTCCGTCCTTAACGGAAACGCTCGTTCCCTCGTCTAGTGCGATAACGGGCGAGAACTCTCCGTAAAGACGTTCGTCAACGCTCTCCACCTCGCTTCCCGAACCGAATACTTCGCGCATAAACACGTTTATTCCACTCTCGGGATAAAACGCGTTTGTCAAAAAAATGGTCGCGATTAGCACGCCTATTATCATAAACTGCGCGCCAATAATAGATAGTTTGGAGCGCTTTTTGGGCGGTTTAACGCTGTTTACCGTTACCGATTGCGTGAGAGGTGCTTGTTCCTCCTCTACCTGAACGGTATCTAGCTCTTTTGCGCTCTCAACGTCCAAGGCTTGTTCTTCTTGAACGGAGTTGACCTTGCTTATTAGTTGTTCTTTTACCAAATCGGGATTGACCTTTTTCTTTCGACGACTTTTCTTCTTTACCTCTTTTACCGTAACACTACAAGTGCTGACGGGTATTTCGAGCATGGACGCATACTGCAATTTTTCGTTCATAAAAATTCTCCTTTTCCGTGTGTTCATAAAAACTATATGAAGGAAAAATTCGGCTTATGACAAAAAACAACCCACCGAAACGCAATTTTTCGGTGGGTTTGTCGATTTTACTCGTTTAATAACTTTTTCACAAGCGTATATCCTTTTTCAAGGTAAACTCCGGTCTTCTCCGCTTGTTCTTCATCGTAGAATTTAGCACCGTTTCCACAATCCCTGTCGCTCCTATAAATCATATATGGAACGGGGTCGGCGCAGTGCGTCATCGTGGATATTGGCGTGGGGTGGTCGGGTGCGATAAGAATTGCAAATTGCTCGCCCTCTTTCTTTAATCCCTCCACAATTCTTTTAACGACCTCTTTATCGATTTGCTCTATCGAATAAATCTTGTGTTCAGCGTCGCCGTGGTGTCCGCACTCGTCGGGCGCTTCCATATGCAGATAAACGAAGTCGTATCCCTCTTTAAGCGCGTTTAAGCATGCCTCTGCCTTGCCCTTAAAGTTGGTATCGTAATTGCCCGTTGCACCCTCGACCTCAATAACTTTCATTCCCGCCAAAATTCCTATGCCTTTAAGTAGGTCGACTGCGGAAATCATCGCACCTTTAACGCCGTACTTTTGTTCGAAGTTCTCTAGCGTGGGTTTAGTGCCCTCGCCCCAGAGCCATATGGAGTTTGCAGGGTTTTTGCCCCTTTTAATTCTTTCCAAATTTAAGGGGTGCGCCTTTAACAGTTGGTGCGATTTTTCCATGAGCGCAAGCAGTTTTTTACCCTGCTCGCTCTTTGGGAGATAGTCTTTGATTTTTTTGCCCGTTATATCGTGCGGAGGGGTAAAGTCGCCTGCTATCCTTCCATTATCTATAACCAAACAATGACGGTAGCTTATACCAGCGTACAGCGTGTACTCCTCGCTATCCAAATGCTCTTTTAGGTAGTCGATTAAAACTTTTGCCTCTGCGGTGGAAATTTCCCCACCACTATAATCTAGCATGGTCTTATCGGCAAAGTTCTCTTCGTCCGACAAGGTCACTAGGTTTGCGCGAGCGGTTACGTCCGTTTGTTTTAGTTCAATACCGATAGACGCAGCCTCCAAGGGCGACCTACCCGTGTATCCTTCTTCGGGATTATAGCCGAGCACCGAGAGGTTTGCCACGTCACTTCCCGGTTTCATTTTACAAGGAACGGTTTTAGCAAGCCCCACCTCCGAAAGCGGAGCAAGGCTATCCATAAACGGTTTATTTGCAAGCATAAGAGGGGTTTTCCCTCCGAGCGAGGGTTGGCGATAATCTGCCATTCCGTCGCCTAATATCACAACGTATTTCATAATGCACTCCAATCTATAGGTCTTTTATCGTGAGAAATCAAGTATTCGTTAGTCTTCTTAAAATGTCCGCAACCAAAAAAGCCGTTATACGCAGATAAGGGGCTTGGGTGCGCACATTCTAAAACGAGGTGCTTTTCTTTGTCGATAAGCGTTTTTTTACTCCTTGCGTTACCGCCCCAGAGCAAGAACACGACGTTTTCTTTTTTGTCGGAAATCTTTTTTATAACCGCGTCGGTAAAATACTCCCAACCCTTGCCCTTATGCGAGTTTGCTTGGTGGGCGCGAACGGTTAGAACGGTGTTTAAGAGAAGTACGCCTTGTTTTGCCCAACCCACGAGGTTTCCGCTTTTTCTTATCGGCACGCCGAGTTCAGCGTTTAGTTCTTTATACATATTGACGAGCGACGGCGGAACGTCCACCCCGTCGGGCACGGAAAAGGAAAGCCCCATTGCCTGACCTTCGTTATGGTAGGGGTCTTGTCCTAAAAGCACGACCCTCACGTCCTCGAACGAAGTGTATTTCATACTGTTAAAAATGTCGTACATGGACGGATAAATAGTGTGCGTGCTGTATTCGGTTTTTAAGAACTCGCGGAGGCGAAGATATTCTTCGGAGTTAAACTCCTCTGCTAAAATTTCGTCCCACTCTTTTGTTATCTTAATCATATACCGCTTTCCTTTGGTTTATTGTATCATATTTTGGTTGACAAAAGCAATATAATTTTGTACACTGAAAACACATTTTCTATATAAAATAAGGTAGTTTTACATGAAACTTTACGAAGTTATTCTAATCGGAATCGCACTGTCTATGGACGCGTGCGCTCTTACGATTGCCAACTGCACGACCTATAAGGGAAGACTTTCCGCAAAAAAAGAATGGTCTATGCCCATTGCGTTCGCCCTTTTCCAAGGACTAATGCCATTAATTGGATATTTTATAGGGTATTTGTTCTTTGACTATATAAGTTCTGCAACAAAGTTTATCACGTCGGGAATTTTCTTCTTCCTTGCAGGAAAGATAATTTACGATATAGTAAAAGAAAAAATTTGCGAACGCAAAATTGTTGAAGTTAAAAACGCCTCTTGCCCGTGCAAGAAAAACTTTACTTTTGGCGTACTGATATTGCAAGCGGTTGCAACAAGCATTGACGCGCTTGCAGTCGGCGTAACGCTTATCGACCTCACCTTTTCGGTGTTCTTTGCAATCGCCATTATCTCTGCCGTAACGTTCTCTCTCGTTGTGGGTGCAATGTTTTTTGGAAAAACGCTCGGCAAACTGTTCGGCAAATATGCAGAGTGGGTGGGTGCTACCATACTTTTTGTTCTCGCCATCAAATCACTTATTGAAGCGCTTATATAAAATTTAAGCCCGTTGCTTTCCGCAACGGGCATTTTTTATTCTTGCAACAAGAGTTGTTCGCTCATATTGTATTCTACTTTTCCAGAAGAAATTCCTTCAAAATAAAGTTCTGTCGCCTCTGGGATGACCTCCCAAGTGTTGACACCAAACTTAACAATTCCGCTTGCCTCGTCTAAAATATTTAGGTAATTGCTACCCGACAAATTGTCTTTTAGGTAGAAAACGTTACCCGAAATATCGCAGTCGGTTAGGTGACAGTTTGCAAGGTGGATAACACTACTTCCCGTTCCCTTAAAGGTGTTGCCTGTGATAATTACCGTACCCGTTAGCCTATTTCCGCCTATTTGTAAAGGATTGTACTCAATAGTGTCAAAAGTGCAATCTTTAACGGTCAGATTTTCGCAAAGATTTACTCTAACCGCAGTAAGTTTTCCGCCCGAACTAATACCTACAAACTGACAATTTATAAGAGAAAAATTCTTTACTAGCACGTCGCTATTGGAAATTTGAGAACTTCCCGTAAACGAACAGTTCTTTAAGGTTATACCGTTTACCTGGCTAATGATAGCAAGTCCGTTTCTAATCAAAAGTCCGTCGATAGTTAAATTTTCTACTTCGCCGTCTATCGTTACTTTTCTTGCGTGAGAGCCTTTCTCAAAACATAAGTAGAGGTTTTTTGCCGTTGGGTAAATAGGCATGTCTATAAAGTTATTATTTTTCAAAAACAAAAAGGCGTTGTCCCCAGCTTCCACTATCGCGGTATACGAGTCCTCGTGCTTTTGAACGACTCTCGCGCCTTCTACCACTTTATTCTCGCCACAGAGCGAACATTTTTCCGAAGCGATATATACCTTTCCGTCTTTTTCAAAATATCCTGCATCTCCCACGCTTTGATAGTCGTGAGCACAAGCACTCTCCCCACAAGCCGAAAAGGAAAATAACGCGGTCAAGCATAGCACGACACAAAGAAATAATATTAATTTTCTTTTCATCAATTTTCTCCAAAATTTAGTTGTTGATATTATACAATAAACCCCACTCCGTGTCAATACGGGGTGGGGTTTTTACTTTTTCTTTTTTATATTCTCGTTGCGATTGCTTGCAAGAATTCTTTGGAGCAAAGTTTTTTGGGTGTTACGCCGTCCTTTTTGAATAGTCCAACGAGGTCGCCCGTCATCTCTCCGCTTTCAATAGTGGTAATGGTTGCCTTTTCCAAGCGGTCGGCAAAATCCATAAGCTCGCTGTTTTTATCGAGTTCGCCACGTTTACGAAGCGCGCCCGACCAAGCAAAAATCGTAGCTACGGGGTTGGTTGAAGTTTCTTCGCCCTTAATATATTTATAGTAGTGGCGAGTTACCGTGCCGTGAGCCGCTTCATACTCGTAAATTCCGTCGGGAGAAACAAGTACGCTAGTCATCATTGCAAGGCTTCCGTAAGCGGTCGCAACCATATCGCTCATAACGTCTCCGTCATAGTTCTTGCACGCCCAAACGATTCCGCCCTCACTTCTAACGATTCTCGCAACGACGTCGTCGATAAGGGTGTACATATACTCTATGCCTGCTTTTTCAAACTTTTCTTTGTAGTCGTTTTGGTAAACGCTCTCAAAGATTGTCTTAAAGTCTCCGTCGTAAACTTTACTAATCGTGTCCTTGGTAGAAAACCACAAGGGGAGGCGCATAGATAGTGCGTAATTAAAGCACGCGCGTGCAAAACTTTCTATGGACTTATCGGTGTTGTGCATTGCCATTACCACACCGCCGTCCTTAAAATCAAACACTTCCTTTTCTACGAGCGCGCCGTTCTCGTCTTTATAAGATAAAACTGCTTTGCCAACTCCTGCCTTTCCGTCAACCGCCTTATAAACGTCGCCGTAAGCGTGTCTTGCGATAACTATCGGCTTTTTCCACGTGGGGATATAAGGTGTTATTCCGTCCACTATAATAGGCGCGCGGAATACCGTTCCGTCAAGCATTGCTCTTATCGTGCCGTTAGGACTTTTATACATTTTTTTGAGCGAATATTCTTCAACTCTCTGCGCGTTGGGGGTAATGGTCGCGCACTTAACTGCAACGCCGTATTTCTTGGTCGCGATTGCACTGTCAGAGGTTACCTTGTCGTCGGTCAAATCTCTATTCTTTAACCCCAAATCATAATATTCGGTCTTTAAGTCTACAAACGGGCAAATTAAAATATCTTTAATCCATTGCCACAAAATTCTGGTCATTTCATCGCCGTCCATCTCGACGAGCGGAGTTGTCATTTTAATTTTTTCCATAGCGTATCTCCATGCTTTTAATTCCTTTGTATTTTAGCACAGTTGCGCTTATTTTACAAGTGTTTTGCCCCCTTACTGCCAAAACCGTTCAAAATATCCGACTTAAACACTCGCTCAAAAGAGTTGCTCTTTGCAAACTCCATTTCTGAAAACTTTATTATCCCGTCTAAAACGACAGAAAATTCTTTAAGCGTTTTTGTATGTAAATAGTATGCTAGCGATCCGGGAACGGTGTTGATTTCGTTCACAAATATTTTGCCGTCCGACAAAAAGAAGTCTATCCTTATTATTCCTCTCGCATCAAGTTCTCTATAAATTTTTTCGGTTAAGCATTTAATCTTGCTTGAAACTTTTTCGTCAATATTTGCAGGAAACTCTCTCCCTCCACCCTCGTACTTATCGGAAAAGGTCAAGACCTCTTTTTGCCCAATCGGTCTTTCGCACTCGGATACTTTTATATCCCCCCTCTCGTCCATATAAGCAGAACAGTTTATCTCTATAAAATCGTTAAGGCAAGGCTCTATTATAGCACACTCCCCAAACCTTAACGCATAGTTAACCGCATTTTTTAGCGTGATAATATCCTTTGCAACGCCTATTCCAATACTAGACCCTAAAAGGTTGGGCTTAACTATCGCAGGATAAGAGATTTTATTTTTCTTATCCTCTAATTCTCTTACCGACTTAACTGCAACAAACGGCAAAGCGTTTACTCCCAAACCTTTAAGCACAACCTTGCTGAACCTTTTATCCATGCACGTTGACGAGGCGATAAGCCCCGGTGAGCACATAGGCACTCCGCACATTTTCAAAAGTCCGAAAAGACTCCCGTCCTCTCCGTTTTCGCCGTGCATACAGTTTATAGCTACCGCTACCCGCCCTAGTTCCTTTAACTTTTTGCCCTTTAATCTAAAAAGGACGTTCTTTCCGCACGTCATCGTGACTATAGGCAATTTTTCCGCCTCTTTTTGACTGAACTTATCCGCGTCGAACAACTGTTTGTCGCTATGCCACGTTCCGTTTTTATCGACATATATTGGAAAAACGTTATACTTTTCCTTGTTGACCGTGTTTGCAACGAGCATACCCGTTATAACGGAAATCTCGTGCTCTACAGACCTCCCTCCAAAGAATACCGCAATATTTTTCATAAAATAAAACACCTCCGCTATTTTTTCCGCTTTGGTGTTTTTATAGTTTATCGTTTGTAAAAATTTATTAGTTGTAGTTGTCGGGAAGGTCGTTCTCAAACATTACGACGTCCCCCTCTTTTAGCATCTCGCTTAAAATCTCATTGCCTTTATTGAGCGTTTTAGCAAACTTAATATTCTCGCGCGCCATACCGCCCTCTATTAGACCGTTAATAATCGTTTCAGAGTTATGATTGCCTATAACGATTACTATGTCCGCGTGCTTTGCTAAAAGTCTACCGAACTCTAGGTTCATAACCCCTTCCATCTTGCCGAGTTCAACAAGTCCTGGCGTCAAAACGATTTTTCTACCTTTAAAGGTGTCCAAAACCTCCATTGCCGCCTTTGTGCCGTCCTCGTTGGAGTTATAACTGTCGTCTATTATTACAATATTCTTGTTGTTGGGAACAAGTTCTAGTCTGTGCCCAATAGACTGAATTCTACCAATACCCGACGCGATTTCCTCTGCCGACAAGCCTACCTTAAACGCAACCGCCGCCGCAAGACAAATATTTTTAACGCTATGGCGACCTAGTAGCACGGTAGAGCACTCTATCGCCTCTTGCCCCTTAATTCTCAAAGTAAAGTTAAGTCCGCGCTCGTTAGTGGATATATCCGTTGCGGTGACGAGGTTATCCTCACCGTTAAGTCCTGCCGTATACTTTTCTCCGTCAAACCTAGCGAAAAGTTCTGTTGCACAGTCGTTATCGGACGAGAAAAAGCCAACTCCTCCCTCGCTTAAATTTTCAAACAGTTCGTATTTGGTGTTCTTGGTTACCTCTATATCCTTAAAGGTTTCAAGGTGCTGATTGTTAACGCCCGTAAGCACACCGTACTTGGGGTTAACTAGTTTTGCAAGCGCCTCTATATCTCCCTTACATCTCGCGCCCATTTCGGCGATAAACACGTCGTGCGTGCTGTCGAGATTTTTAACCGTTAGCGCTATTCCAAGCGGAGTATTGTATGATTCGGGAGTGGCTAAAACTCTGTATTTTTGCGAGAGAATGGTGCGTAGGATTTCTTTTACCGTAGTTTTGCCGTAACTACCCGTAATACCGATTTTTAGAACGTCGGTATTTTTTAGTTTATTCTCTGCAATGCGCAAGTGGTGTCTTTTTCTAATCTCCTCGTACGGCTCGTTTAAGCCGTATGCGATAAACAATAGATAAGGTGTTAAGATTGGCATACCGCATATTAGCGAGTATCTTAAAAGGGCTATTACCGACGCGTCGATAACAAAAGCGAGATAGTTAAGCAAGGTAATAAAGCCAAACGTTACTAGAGTTAAAACCAAAGCGTAAGTCATGCAGAGGCGCACGAGTCTTTTGGTCTTTTTGAGCGGAACTTTTGCGTTTACACTGCTCTCCGATTTTATATACAAAACTGTAAAAAGCAGGTATGAAGCAAAGCCTATATACTGCGCCCACGTTTCGCCAATTAGTGGCGAAAAGCACATGTTTAACACCATAAAGAACAAAAAACCCATTAAGCACAAGAGCATAAGCCTTGAAAGGTATGGTGTTTCTCTGTTGGATAGCCACTTAAAATATCTCTTGCCCTTATATCCGCACTGTTGAAGCACTAGCAAGAATTTTAACGAAGCGTAAAAGAGGAGCAACGCGTTTAGCGCGCTCATACCAATATATATTGCTATTTGACCGTTAAGGAAAAGTTCTCCGAAACTGCTTGCGTCTAATGGAAACATAGTTTTAAGAGAGCAAAAACTCCTTTACCTCCGTGTTAAATTTAATCTTTTTATCTATAAAACAAAAATGCCCTGCGTCCTCTATTATAATCATTTTGGACTGTGCAATTTTTTTATGCAGTTTTTTTGCCATATAAACGGGTGTTTCTCTATCCTTTCTGCCGTTTATAATTAGGGTGGGTATAGTTATTTTATCCACCACGTCGTCTAAATGCTCGTTTACGATTAGCTTAAAGCTCTCTTTCATAACGGGCGAAAGATTGCGATAATCTTTTGAGTAAAACCTTTGTAGTCTGCTTTTATCCACAAACACTTTAAGCGTATTAAACACCGCCCTTTTCGCCCTCTTTTTTAGGGTGTTTTTGGGTTTTAGCCCTGCACTTCCCGTTAGAACGAGTTTAGTAAATATATCAGGGTTTTCCGACAGCAATTTTATTGCAACTCTACCGCCGAACGAATGCGCTATTACGCACGGTTTTTTTATGCCGTTAGTATAAATATACTCTTTGACCTCGTTTGCATAATCGGTTAAAGAGTAAGGATAGGTCATATTATCATTATCCCCAAAACCTTTTAGGTCGGGGGCGTATACGTTAAAATGCTCCCGAAAAAATGGAAACTGATAACTAAAACTTTTTCCACAAGATAAGTATCCGTGGAGAAATAATAGGTCTATTTTTTCATTGGTGGAAACTCTATTAAAATTTCCGCTCAATTAAATCTCCTTGCACATTACCTTGGCGTTTTCGCCGTCCGAATAGTATCTCTTTCTAACGTTAATGGTTTTATACCCTAAAGCCTCGTAGAGCGCTATTGCAGGGGCGTTCCCCTCTCTAACCTCTAAAAATATCTTTTGCTTATTATACTCTTTAATCTTTTCTTCGGCTGACGCTAATAGCCATTTTGCAATGCCACGTCTTCTTTTATCAATCTTAACGACAATATCTTCTATATCCGCACTGTCGTCCGATAAAGAAAAGGTAATAGTTGCAAAAAGTTCTTCTCCCTCGACTGCTCCGAGCGCATAAAATCTTCCGCTATTAAACGAGGATATAAGCATACTCTCCGTCCAACCGTCCGAAAAGTTTTGCGCAAAAAACTCGGCTATAATTTTGCTGTCGCTTGTCTTTAAGGGGACAATTTTCATCGTCCTTCCTCCGCCTGACTTTTTCTGACGTACAACGGTTCAAGCTTATCAAGGTCTAACGTTATTTCCGACCGCTTTTGTTCGATTGCCTTAATTAGTCCGCTCGCCACCGAAACAACTTTAACGTCAAAGCCCGAAACTTCTTCAAATGACAATATTTTATAGTCGGATATTACGCTCTCTAACTCATCTCGCATAAGGTATGAGGGCGGGAAAGTCACTTTTTTGTCCTCGTATCCGCAAGCGTAAAAGCCGTTATGTTTAGCGTCTATTATTGCCATTACTTTTCCACGTTCATTATATGCAATAGTGTCGAAAGAGGTTACCGAAAGGCAAGGCTTATTATAAGCAAAGCACATTGCCTTAATAGTTGCAACGCCAATTCTTATACCAGTAAAAGAGCCTGCCCCAACGACGCAAGCAAAAAAGTCCGCGTTCTTAAAGTCAAACTCTGCCTCCTTTGCGAGCGCTTCAACGCGTGGCATAAGCTCTACAGAGTGACGGAAAGCGCACTTGTCGTCGTGAAAGACAAATTCGTTGTCACCTTTTTTTATTATTACGGTAAGACTTTTACCGCTTGTGTCTATCGCTAAATAATTCATAACGTTATCTTTCGGGAGTTCTCCCCAATTTTTTCTATTTTTACAATTTTTACGTTGCTTGGCAAGGCGTCCTCAATATTTTCCGCCCACTCGATTAAGCAGACGTTATCCCCACCGAAATAATCGGTAAGTCCAAGCCTTTCCGCATCTTCGCCACAAGATAGGCGGTAGCAGTCGTAGTGATATATAAAATCGCCGTAAACGTTAAGGTAAGCGTAAGTGGGACTAGTTACCCCCTCTATACCAAAATACTTGGCAACGCCCTTGGTAAATGCAGTTTTTCCCGCGCCCAAATCACCCTCTAAAAGCACTACGTCCCCCTTCTTTAAGGTCGAAGCGTACTCAAAAGCAATATCCATAGTTTGTTTGGCGCTGTTAGATATTTTTTCCATTAAAGCCCTCGATTACTTGTCTACTTGACGTTTCCTATACCAATTATCTTAAATAAATATTTTATACGCTTATATATAATGAGCGTAACCAAACTTATCGCCACGCTTTTAATAACGTTAAACAAAAGCACGTACACCCAAAGCGTACCGAAAAACGCTTTTGCACTAATTGGCATCTTATACATCCATATAAAGAATGGGAAGTTTATAAAACGGTTTACTAAAAGCGAAAAGGCAATTTGCAATACGCACGCAATCAAAAGTGAAAGCACAACCCATTTTATACCCTTTTTGTAGCGGTACAAAATGGAGGGGAATAAAACGTAAGAGGCGGTCATTATAACGTTCGCGAGCTCGCCCACCCCCATAGTCGTGCCGAAAGGCAAATGTAAGAGTTCTTTGATAACTGTTATAATAAGCGCAGGAATCGGTCCGTACATAAAGCCTGCAAGCATTATAAACACGTTAGAAAAATCAAGTTTTAGAAAGCTTGCTGAACCAGGGAAAATGGGAATTTCAGGAATTAAGCAATATGTAACGAACGCAAGCGCTGTGAAAATCGCCATACCTGCAATGTTTTTTGTTGTGAAAACGTTTTTCATAAAAATACGCCCCTTTTTCATTTTGGGGCGCAACAAACAAAAATAGTGGCAAAAAATAAGCTTATTGCCCTTTTAATTCTTTTCCCATCCGGACTTTAACCGTCGGTTTCGGAAACGCTCCGAATCAGCCTTTCGGCTCGCAGACTTTACTGCCGATGGGGAATTTCACCCCGCCCCAAAGAATATTTTTTAATTATTTATATTTTATTATTATTTAACGGTTTTGTAAAGCGTTTAGAGTAACTTTACCCTATTTACTCCATATCTTTTTAAGAGGTCCTCTGCAATTTTATCGGCAAAGGGCGTTAACACCTTATCCACGCCTAAACCGTACAGTTCCTTAACCACTTCCGCGCTGTCCACGTTCGCCATAACGAACACCTTTTTATTTGCGCGAAGTTTTTGCACGAGTTCTATTTTCTGCTTGACGTTATCATAAGTGCTTTCGCCGAAAAGCAAGGCAAAGTACTCGGCTTTGCTCTTTCCTGCAAACTTTATAACGCGCGTAAAATCTTCGTCGTTTAGGTCGGATGCGTTGAACGCAAGTCCGCTATTTCCTTTGAACGCGCGCAAGAACTTCTTTGACTGCGATTTATATTCTTTTACCTTTTCGGGCAAGGTCAAAACTGTAGGCATAGTGATAAGAACACCGTCTATCCCCGCCTTCTGACTGTCTTTAACATCTCCAAGTTTACTCTTTGCAGTGCTTTCGCCAAACGGGAAATCTATAACGGACACAACCTCTAATTCTAGTCCCTCGTTGTTATTGATAATCTTTTTTACGATAGGAAGATGCGTGGGCGCGATAAAAATACCGCCCGTACCCGTTTTGTCTGCGTTTATAAACACCTTTTCTAACTGTTCGTCCCCACCGTTAAAGCGCACTACCGCCTTTCCGATACGCGACATAAACTTTCTTATTTGAAAAAGGCAAAATTCTTCCTTTAAGGCAGAAACGCTCTCGCCGAGAAGCTCGCTTAAAGACAGAACGTCCTCAAAAAAGGATTGCTCTCCCCTTTCGCTTTTTTGCTCCTCAATAACGGCTGGCAAAGATTTATCGTCAGTTTTAACCTTTTTTTCTTTTTTCTTAATTTTTTTAAGCATATTCTTTCCTTTTTTCAAAAACTACCATTAATCAACAAATACTTTCACTAAAATTTTTAACTTTTGCGATACAATTTTTGCGAGGTGGTTTAATGGATTTTCTATCTTCTTTCTTTTTGGGTTTGTTTTTTGTTTTTTTAACCTTTCTTTTGTGCTTAATTTTAGTCGTCGGAATTAAGTTTACATGCGTTTACTTTAAACTTCTATTCCCAAAAAAGCAGGTTGACCCACCCAAAAAGGACAAAGCCGAAGAAAAACCCGAAAATAAACCTCAACGAAAAAGGAAAACGATAAGAAGCATTGAAATAAACCCTGACGAAGTGGACAGAATTTACGTCAAAAAAATTTCTTAATCTTCGTATTTAACGATATTTTCTTCGTTGCCCCAAAGGCTTTCTAAATGGTAGAACAACCTCGTTTCGTCGTTAAAGAGGTGCACGATGACGTCGCCGTAGTCGAGAACCGCCCAGCGCCCCTCTCTTATCCCTTCACGACGGATAGGAGAATAGCCTATCTTTTCCATTTCGTACTCAACGTGTTCGATAAGCGCTTTGGTCTGCGTCATAGAACGTCCACCTGCTACGACGTAATAATCGGCAACTTCGGTCTTTCCCCTAACGTCGATACTAACGACGTCTTGCGCCTTTCTTTCGAGTAAAATTTCACATACTTTTTTTGCAAATTCTTTTGAATCCATTTTTATTCCTTCCTTTATTTTAAGTAAAAATCATACGCTTCTAGCGTCAAATGATAAATGTTTTGTTTTTTGTTTATGAGGTGAAGCATTTCTTCTTCAAGACACTTTTTAAAGCATTCTTCAAAGTCGTCCTCCTCATAAGACTTACGGAGCTTTTCCACACCCTCGTAATTTCTCCCCTCTTCGACCATATCGGCAACGAAAACAAGTTTTTCGAGCGTTGACATATTCGGTCTTCCAGAGGTGTGATAGCGAATAGCGTTTATCACGTCCTCGTCCTCTATCATAAAATACTTTTCGGCAATAAACGCGCCTAAAAATGAGTGTATGACGGGGGGAGGAACGTCTTCGTCCAAGGAAAAACCCTCGACGGTTTTTGGGTCGATATACTTTGCAAAGTCGTGTAGCGTTGTTGCAAGCGCGACTTTTTTCTCGTCAAGATTTAATTCTTTTGCTCGCTTTAATGCGGTTACAACCACGTTTGCTGTGTGTTTAAGTCTTTTCTCCGGCAAAACCTCTTTTAGTTTTTGCACGATTTTGTCGCCCGAATAAATTGCGTTTTGCTTGATATATTCTTCCACTTCTTTCGTTGTGAGATTGTCAAGTGGCAAAGAAAATGAGGAGTACACTCTAATCTTTGTGGACGACGCGTCTTTTCCGACGTGGGAAAGTTTAATAAAAGTTTTCCCAAACGTGCGCATAAAATACTCGTTTAGTTTATCGTAATCGGTGAAAAAACCTTCGCGCTCAAAAACTGCCAAGGTACAAGCGGATAAAATGCGTTCGGGGTATCGCCAAGTGGGAAAATCAGACAGCATATCTCCGCCCACGATAAAGAACAGTTCGCACTGCTCGGTATCCTTAAAATGCTCCACCGTCTGATAGGTATAGCTCTTGCCCTGCTTTAATATCTCGTAGTCGGAAACCTCCACCTTGTCTATCCCACTAAACGCGCGGTAAAGCATATTGAGTCTATGCTCGCTTGAAAGTGGAATTTCCTTTTTGTGTGGGGAAATAAAGGTGGGCATGACGATTAGCTTATCGAGATTTAATTCTTTAATAGCCGATTTTGCAAGCAGAACGTGTTCAACGTGAACGGGATTAAACGTTCCGCCTAGTATTGCAATTCTTTTCATAGTTTAATTATCGCACATTTTCAAAATAAAATCAATATTTTATTTAGTATAACTATCCTAAAAGGTGGATATAATTTCATAAAAACGGACGGTGTTTTATGAAATCAATGCTATCTATCGTTGTCGACTGTATTTTTTGTCTGTTGATAACCTTTCTTTTATCGCTTGTGATATTAAACTCCTTTTTAAGCGCAAACCTCTCTTTAGTATTATCCGCACTTTTATCCACTCTTATAACCCTGCTCGTCACCAAACTGCTTTTAGATAAACACGGGAAAGGAAAACTCAAACGAAAGCAGAACAAGGAAAAGGAAGTTCTTCTCACCCAACTCAATTTTTCTAAAAAGCCAATCGTGCTAAACCACTTTTTACAAGTGTTTAACAAAAAAGGCTATTCGATAACGGCAAAAGACGACAAAATCTACTTTAACGATAAGCCAATCGTCATAAAACTTTCTTTCGGCTTTTGTCCCGTTCAAAAAAGCGACCTAGTAAACTTATTTAACTCCCTCCGCCCCGATGACGTTGGGTATATTCTATCCCAATCGTTCTCTTCAGAGGTCGTAAATTTTTGCGCGCTATTTAAGGGCAAAATCGTGCTTGTTGACCAAGTTAAAACGTACGAGTTCTTAAAAAGCAACGACGCGCTTATGCCCGAAAAGTACACTTTTGAAAAGCACACCGAAAGAGGCGTTAAAATCTTTAGCAATTTGTTTAAAAAGAAAAAAGCCAAAAACCATTTGGTGTTCGGCTTAATATTCTTGTTTATGAGCTATTTTGTTACCATTAAACTCTATTACTTGTTTTTCGGCTGTGCCTTCTTAACGCTAGCACTCGCGTCAAGGCTGTTCGGAAAGGACGAGCAAACGGCTTAAAACTGTATATGCTCTACCTTTTGCGACTTGCTTCTTCTGTAAAACACAAGTTTTCTACCTGTCGCGCACACGAATTCCGCACCGAGCTTTTCTGCGATTTCAAATCCTGCTTCCTTTGGAACGAGGTCGGAATTTTCTAGCACGGTAACCTTAATTAATTCTCTCTTTTCAATAGCTTTATCAAGACTCTCTATAAGACTGTCGTTAACACCGAGTTTTCCCACTTGCGTTACGGGGTCGATGTTGGACGCAATCGAACGGAGATTGCTTCTCTGTTTTGAAGTTAACATAATATTTCTCCTTTTAGTAATTAACACGAAGTATTTCGCGGTGTTTCGCGCTTTCTTTTTCACAAGGCTTTGAAGCAATACGATTTGGTTAGCGATAGCGCTTTGGCGAGGAAAACACAAGAAAGACAAGTGTTCTTTTGGGTGGGCATACCCACAGTGGTCTGTTCGCACAAAAAACACGAAGTATTTCGCGGTGTTTTTCCGCCAAAAATCAAATAAGTATTGCGTAAAAGACTTTAGTCAATAAATTCAAATTCTTCGCCACCGATAATTACAACGGACTTATCAGTTGCACCCATTTTACGAAGTTGGTCGATAATACCCCTATCCTTCAACACTTTTTGCAAGTATGCAAGCGAGTTCATATCATCCATAACGACGTTTCGACGAAGCACTTCAACGAGCGTTCCCTCGATAACGAACGTTTCGCCCTCTTTAAAGATTTCGTATTCGAGTCTTTCGGGTTTAACGTAATTAAACTCCTCGAACTCTAACGGTTTTACAGGCGGAAGTTTAACGAGTGTATCGTAAATAATCTTTTTGAGTTTGTCAAGCCCCTCACCAGTAATAGCGGATAAGCACACAATTCTATGCTTTCTGCCTATTTTTTCTTTTATGGCTTTAACGTTTTCTTCCGCACCGTACATGTCCGTCTTATTTAACACTACAATCTGCTTTAATTTTGCAAGCAACGGACTGTAATTTTTAAGTTCGGCGTTGATTTTTAGATAGTCGTCGTAAGGGTCTCTACCCTCTACGCCCGAAACGTCTATAACGTGAACAAGCATTCTCGTTCTTTCAATGTGGCGCAAGAACTCAATTCCAAGACCTGCGCCGTCGCTCGCTCCCTCGATTAAACCTGGGATATCTGCAACGACGAACTGATTGTCGTAATAATCTACAACGCCAAGGTTTGGAGATAAGGTCGTAAAGTGATAGTTTGCAATCTTCGGGCGCGCCTTGGTTATTTTGGAAAGTATGGTGGACTTTCCTACGTTCGGGAAGCCAACAAGTCCTACGTCTGCAATGGTTTTAAGTTCTAAAACTATGCGCTTTGTTTCGGTCTTTTCGCCCGTTTGGGAAAAGTGGGGGGCGTGTCTTCTGGAGTTGGTGAACTTTGCATTGCCCTTTCCTCCGTCTCCACCGACTAAAACGACTTTTCTCTGTCCGTCGGTAAACATATCGGCAATTATTCCGCCCGATTCTCTATCCTTTATAACAGTACCCAAAGGCACGCGAAGAACTAGGTCTTTTCCCGCCTTGCCAAAGCAGTCCTTTGGTTCGCCTGGTGCACCGTTCTCCGCAACGTATCTAGTCTTATAATAGTAATCGGAAAGGTTTGTCATGTGCTTGTCCGCAACGAAGATAATATCTCCGCCTTTACCGCCGTCACCGCCGTCCGGACCACCGCTGACCTTTCCCTTATAGTGTATAAAAGAGGTCATGCCGTTTCCGCCATCGCCTGCTTTTATTGATATAAACGCTCTGTCTACAAACA
The DNA here is from genome assembly GCA_015069265.1 of Clostridiales bacterium. Lineage (GTDB taxonomy): Bacteria > Bacillota > Clostridia > Christensenellales > Borkfalkiaceae > UBA1259. The sequence continues at coordinate 1,830 of SVIY01000017.1, read as the reverse complement.
TATTTCACCTTTTAATTTTTTTCAAACATTGTTCTTTTATCGGACAATTTTCGCAATCGGGCTTTTTTGCTTTGCAAAAACTTCTTCCTAGATAGATTAGATAATGGTGCGCTCTCGACCAATCGTTTTTGTCGAGAATTTTCATCAAGCCTTTCTCGGTTGCGAGGACGTTATCCGCTTTTACTAATCCAATTCTGTTAGACACTCTAAAAACGTGCGTATCCACCGCTATTGCCTGTCCCTTAAACGCAACGCTATAAACGACGTTAGCCGTCTTTCTGCCCACTCCTGCAAGGGTGCGAAGTTCTTCTAACGACGAGGGAACTTGACCGTTAAACTTGTCCATTATATCTCTTGTTGCCGAAAGGATATGTTCGGCTTTGGACTTATAAAGTCCACATGAAAAGATATATTTTTCTAGTTCCTCTTGGCGAAGAGTCAACATTTTTTCGGGCGTGGAGTGTTCCTTAAACAGTTCTGCCGTTATCTTATTGACCCTCTCGTCCGTACACTGCGCGGATAAGATGACCGCGATTAACAGTTCATACGGCGTGCTAAAATTTAGAGCAGGTTTATCGGTAAATTTTTCTGATAGTTTTTCTACAATTAATTTTGCCGTTTGCTTATTCATAAGTTTCTTATCATATCTTAACACAAAAGACGGCTTTTTATCAAGCGTTTTTAATTAACTCCCGTTAAATGCTTCTAACTAGCCTCTTTCCCCCAACGTGTTTTACGAGGAAAAAGCCTGCAAACGAATTATAATTAGAATAACTTACCGCCGTCTTTACCGCACTGAAAACGCTCTTTGATACTTTTACCGAAAGACCGCACCCCACCCCTGCTTCTTTGGGGGTGTTCACAATCTCCGAGCTAACGTTATATCTACTTAAAAACTGATGAAATGCTACCGTGTGAGCGCGCGAACGGAAAGCGACGACAACGTATTCCATAATTACTTCTCCTTTGCATAAAAGAAAATTTTTCCCTATACAATATAGTATTAACCGATTGAAAATTTTGTTAACGCAAAAAGAGAGGATATTTTATGATTTATTTAGACAATGCCGCAACGGGCGGATTCAAACCGCGAGCGGTAACCGATGCCGTACATACGGTAATAAGGTATCTATCGGCAAACCCCGGTAGAAGCGGACACCGACTATCCCTTACGGGCGCACAAATAGTATACGACACAAGAAAGGCCGTAGGCCAAGCGTTTAACGCAACTCCCGAACGAGTAATTTTTACAAAAAACTGCACCGAAGCGCTAAACACCGCGATTTTCGGAACGTTAAAGGTGGGTGGACACGTTATCACGACGGTATACGAGCATAACTCCGTGCTCCGCCCACTCCACGTCCTAAAAGAAAAGGGGTTAATTTCCCTTTCTATCGTAGCGCAAACAGAGGAAAAACCACTAGTTACTGCTATCGAGGAGCAAATAACCCAAGACACTTACCTTATCGTGATGACCGCCGCCTCTAACGTGACCGGGCAAACATTCCCCGTAGAGCAAGTGGGTGCGCTCGCCAAAGAACGTCAACTATTATTTATCGTGGACGGGGCACAAGCCGGCGGACATATTAAGCTTAACGTAAAAGACGATAATATTACCGCACTCGCTCTTGCAGGTCATAAAGGTCTTTATTCAATTATGGGTAGCGGTGTGCTTATACTTAACGATAACGCTTGCGTCAACCCCCTTTTACACGGCGGAACGGGGACGGAGTCGCACAGTTTAGAGCAACCCTCCGTATACCCCGAACGGCTAGAATCGGGAACGCTTAATCTCCCTGCGATAGCTTCCTTAAACGAGGGAATACGGTT
>SVIY01000099.1 GCA_015069265.1 Clostridiales bacterium | reverse complement strand
GTATTGCTTGATACTGACGTACGCGCGCTTGTTTTGCACTTCCGCCCGCAGAGTCGCCCTCTACTATGAACAATTCGTTTAGTTCGGGTTTTCTTCCAGAGCATGCAGCGAGCTTACCAACGAGGTTTTGAGCTTCTATGCTCTTTGACGCCCTTGCAATCTCCTTTGCCTTTCGTGCAGCAAGCCTTGCCTTTGCCGCGCTCATGGCTTTAGCGATTACAGTATCAAAAACCTTGCCGAGTTTTTTATTGTTCATAAGCGCTTCAAGTTCGTTAACCGTAACGCTCTCAACCGCAACGCGCGCTTCAGGGTTTCCTAGCTTTCCTTTAGTCTGTCCCTCAAACTGAACGTTTTGCATCTTGATTGAAAGTATGGCGGTTAGACCTTCCTTAAAGTCGTCGCCCAAAAGATTGTCGTCTTTATCTTTTAGGATATTTCTCTGTCTTGCGTAATCGTTTAGCGACCTAGTTAAACCCGACCTAAATCCCGTTTCGTGCATACCGCCCTCACTCGTCGGGATATTGTTTACGTATGAATAAACGCTATCGACGTACGCATCGGTATGTTGAATAGCAAACTCAACGTAAATGTTATCCTTGGTTGCTGACGCGTATATCGGTTCGGGATATAGCGCGCTTTTACCTTGGTTTAAATATTTGATAAAGTCGATTACACCGCCGTCGAACTTATAAGTACGATTAAAATCAGTGTTCTCGTCGTAAAACTTTATTTCTAATCCTTTGTTTAAGAATGCTAGTTCACGAAGTCTTTTTAGTATTGTTTCAACCGAGAATTCCGTAGTTTCAAAAACTCTCTTATCAGGCAAAAATCTAACGAACGTACCTTTTTTCTTGGTCTTTTCCGTAGTCTTTTTTAGAGGCGCAACGGGAACACCCGACTTGATTTTTCCAGACTTTTCATCAAAATAACTGTGAAAGCTCATCTGATAAACTACGTCTTTAAAAATCTTTACCTCAAGCCACTCGGAAAGAGCGTTCGTTACAGAAGCGCCAACACCGTGCAAACCGCCCGAATAGTTATAGTTATCCGAACCGAACTTTCCGCCTGCGTGCAGTTGCGTAAATACGACCTCTACACCCGAAACACCAGCTTTTGAGTGTATATCGGTAGGAATTCCTCTTCCGTTATCTTCAACGGACGCGCTTCCGTCCTTATAAAGCTTTATCTCAATTTTATCGGCATATCCGTTTGCCGCTTCGTCAACCGCATTGTCCACGATTTCCCATAAAATATGGTGAAGTCCTTTAACGGACGTCGTTCCTATATACATACCTGGGCGCAATCTTACCGCGTCAAGCCCTTCAAGTATTTTAATGTCCTCTGCCTTGTAAGTGTTTTTTGCCATGTAATTCTCCTAAAACCAACATGTTGTTGTTTTGTACATATATGATTATACTATATATTGTACTTTTTTTCAAGTTCTAAACACAAATTTTTCCATTTAGACGCGATAATATCAAAATTTCTCCGCTTCGAATAATCAAAACGGAGAAATTGATTTAAATTTTGGCATTTATTTGCGCTGACGTTTTGGCCTACTGTTCCTCTCCCAAAACACACCGTCCTCATAACCTTGTATTGAACGGTCTTTTTCAGCAAGTTCTAGGCGTTTTTCCGCCCACGCACAATATAGAAGATTTTGCTCTATGGATATAAAATCTCTATTTAATTTCTTACAAACGACGCTTGTCGTTCCGCTTCCTGCGAAGGGGTCTAACACGACGTCTCCCTCGTTTGAGCTTGCAAGAACTAGTTTTGCAATAAGCTTTTCGGGTTTTTGGGTCGGGTGTGCGGTGTTTTCCGCCATAGACCAGTAGGGAACCGCTATGTCGTCCCAAAAGTTTGAGGGGCAAGTGTTTCTGTATTTACCCTCCGCCGTCTCTTGCCAGTCTTTTGGCTCGCCGTTATCTTTATAAGGTGCTAGCACTCTCTTTCTTTGCTTAACTGCGTTTAGGTTAAACGTGTAATCTTCCCCAACCGTAGCAAAGAAAACGTCTTCCATGGAGTTTTTCCAATTTTGTTTTGCGCCCCTACCCTTTTCTCTCTGCCACGTTATACGGTTACGAAGTATAAAGTGTTTTTGCAAAATTCCGCCTATCACTAACGCGCTTTGCCAATCACAACAAACGTATATGCTTGCCGTATCTTTAAGTTTTTGTTTAACTAAAGATATCCACTTTTCCGTATATTCCGCGTATGAAACGTTCTTCATCTTCTTAAACGTATTGCCGTGGTAATATTTATCGAGATTGTACGGTGGGTCAACGATTAAAAGGTCAACCGACTTATCGGGAATTTTCTCTATAAGCGAATAGGTATCCCCACATATCGTGCGATTTTTCGGAAGTTCGGTTGCGGTTTTGCCATCAACCACCCTATCTAAATATTGCTTTCCATTATCCAACGGAAAATCTATTGTTTTATTTCTACTTGACTTCATTTTACTTATTGTTATAAACCTGTAACCACGCGTCGATTTTATCGGCAAGGTCGGCGTTGTTCTTTGTCTTATTCATCATATCTAAAAGGTTATCGGTAGCGTCTTGAGAATTGTTTAAAATCTTGCGTAATTTATAAGCCGTAGCTAGTTCCTTTTCATCGAGCAACAATTCTTCCTTTCTAGTTCCTGATTTATAAAGGTCTATTGCAGGGAAAACTCGCTTTTCGCTCAACTCTCTAGATAGGTGCACTTCCATATTGCCCGTCCCCTTAAACTCCTCGTAAACGACCTCGTCCATACGGCTTCCCGTATCGATAAGCGCGGTTGCTAAAATTGTTAAACTTCCGCCAAACTCAATGTTTCTAGCCGCACCGAAGAAACGCTTTGGGCCTTGGAGTGCAACGGGGTCTATTCCTCCCGACAACA
>SVIY01000098.1 GCA_015069265.1 Clostridiales bacterium | reverse complement strand
TAGCATACGTTACATCATAACCGATTTTTTCGAGATATTTTCTTATTATATCGTAAATAAGTGCTTGGTAAGCGTGGCCGATATGCGCTTCGCCCGAAACAGTGATACCGCACGCGTACATTTTAACCTTACCCTCCTCGATAGGAGTAAATTCTTGTTTTTTGCCCGTAAGGGTGTTATAAATCTTCATAATTTTACCCGTTAGTTTTGTCTTTATTTTTTAATTCTTCAATGAGTTTTTCTAAATTGTAAACCTTTTCTCTTAAATGGCAAATTTCCTCGTGAACGGGGTCACGTTTTTCTTGTTCAAGGTCGCTAATCTTTTCGCCGTTAATTCTAACGACGTTGCCCGGAACACCGACGACAGTCGCGTACGGCGGAACTTCCTTTAAGACTACCGCACCAGCACCGATTTTTGCATACTCACCCACGGTAAATCCGCCCAAAATCTTTGCGCCCGCACTTATCATCGCACCCTTTTTAATGGTGGGGTGACGTTTGCCCGTCTGCTTTCCCGTACCGCCAAGGGTAACGCCCTGATAAATAACAACGCCTTCCTCTATTTCCGCAGTCTCGCCAATAACAACGCCTGCGCCGTGGTCGATAAACACTCCGCCTGCTATCTTTGCGGCAGGGTGAATTTCAATGCCCGTTAAAAACTTTGCAAATTGGCTCGCCCAACGCGCCAAGAGTTTAAGCTTTATCCTATATAAAAAATTTGCCCACCTGTGCCACGAGAGTGCTTTCACACCAGAGTAAGTAAGCCAAACTTCAAACTTACTGCGCGCGGCGGGGTCGTTTGCTTTCGCCGCTCTTATGTCGGCGCGTAATCTCTTAAACATAATCTCCTTAATAATACCACTATTCCACTCGCCTTTGCAAGTAAAAGGGCGGTCTTAATAAACTTTAATTCCTCTTTCTTCTATAGAAGATTTCAATTCCTTGGAAAAATTCTTATCCACTACCATACAGTCTATGTCGGATAAGTTCGCAAAGGTATACGGCGTTTTCTTGTTTACCTTTGAACTGTCAAGAAGCATTATTACAAAGTCCGCTTTCTTTATAACGTGTCTTTTTACCTCTGCTTCCGCTTGGTTTCCGCAAGTAAATCCGCCCACGTCCTTAATAAATCCCGTCGCCGTCATAACTGCCGTTTGGATATTAATCTTGTCGATATAATCCGAACACGTCTGACCTACCGTGATAAAGTTATTCTTCCTTAAATCTCCACCGAGCAACGCAACGGTTGGTTTTTCCTTTCTCAAAATAGTTTCGGCAATAACCAAAGCGTTAGTTAAAACGTAAAAGTTATCGTCGGGAAGTGCGCGCGCAAAATAGGTGGTTGTTGAACCGCCGTCAATGAACACGCAACTCTGCGGTTCAACTAGTGCAACCGCCTTTTCGGCAATCTCAATCTTTTCTGCCGTGTTATAGTTTATTCTCTCCGAAAAGTCCGCTTCCTTTGCCCTTAAAACACTGTTAACCGATAGCGCACCGCCGGGAATTCTTAAAACGGCGTTCTGTTCTTCAAGCCTTGCAAGGTCGCGACGAAGAGTCATGGACGATACGTTTGTAAACGTACACTCTAACTCGTGAAGGGTAACCTTGCCGTTTTTATCAATAAATTCTTTTAAATGAAAAAGTCTGTCTTTCATCTCTATCTCCTCGTTTAGTTACATTTTATCATTTTTTAACCTTATTTGCAACAAGAATTAACCAAGATAGATAAATAGTAACAAGCAACTTGTGAATTTTTTTCAACAATATTTTTAAAAAAGCATTTATTTTTGCTAATTTGGGCAAAAACCATTGATTTTAATCGAGAATATAGATATAATTAGTATAATACAATTTTTACGGAGAAAGTTAAATGCTTGACTTAAAGAGAATTCAAAACGAAAAAGAAAAAATTACCGAACTGCTCGCAAGAAAGGGTTTTACTGCAGACTTCGATACTATTTTAGATATCGACGCAAAGCGCAGAGCAGTAATTGGCGAAGTTGAAAAATATAAGGCTGAAAGAAACAAAGTATCTGCTCAAATTCCCGCACTTAAAAAAGCAGGTCAACCTGTTGACGAAATTTTTAAGGAAATGAGAGCACTTGGCGAAAAAATCGACGAATGCGACAAAAAGGCAAAAGAACTTGAAACTTCAATGTTCGACCTTTTAGCGCGTATCCCCAACATTCCCGACGAGGACTTGCTCGCTGGTGAAAAGGAAAACAACGAGGTTATAAAGGTAGTTGGTGAAAAACCCGAATTTTCCTTCCCCATGCAAAACCACGTTGACCTCTGCACAAAGCTCGGTATTATCGACTATGCTCGCGGAACTAAACTTTCGGGCGGTGGATATTGGCTTTACCGTGGGGACGGCGCTAAACTTGAATGGGCACTCCTCAATTTCTTTATCAGCGAACACTTAAAAGACGGTTACGAATTTATTCTTCCTCCCCACCAACTCGGTTACAACTGCGGTTTCGGTGCAGGACAGTTCCCCAAGTTTGCCGACGAAGTTTATTGGCTTGACTGCGACGAACAAAGAGAAAAGAATCGCTTTATGCTCCCCACTGCTGAAACGGCACTCGTTAATATGTATGCAGGCGAAATCATTGATGAGAGCAAACTCCCGATGAAGTTCTTTGCTTACACACCTTGCTACCGTAAAGAAGCAGGTTCTTATAGAGCAGAAGAACGCGGTATGATAAGAGGTCACCAATTCAATAAGGTAGAAATGGTTCAATACGCACACCCCGAACGTTCTATGGAAGCGTTCAACGAACTCGTAAACAAAGCCGCAAGCCTTATCGAGAAATTGGGTCTTCACTTTAGAATCAGCAAACTCGCTGCAGGCGATTGCTCTGCTTCTATGGCTAGAACTTACGATATCGAAGTTTGGATTCCCTCAATGGGCATCTACAA
>SVIY01000016.1 GCA_015069265.1 Clostridiales bacterium | reverse complement strand
ATTTTAATTCGGTTATTATTCACCTTTGAAAGGTAACAAGTCAACCAATCTTGCGCGTTTGATAGCCTTTGCTAAAACTCTTTGGTGTTTTGCGCAAACGCCGGTCATACGACGGGGAAGAATTTTTCCGCCTTCGGTAATGTACTTTTTCAAAGTGTTGATATCTTTATAGTCGATTGCTTCAACTTTATTTTGGCAGAAAGCACAAACTTTTTTGCGGGGAATTCTTTTAACAAATTTCTTGCCTTCCTTGGGAGCAGCCGCACTTTCAGTTGCGGGTGCGGAAGTCATGTTGGTATTCTCTTCCATTTTATTAACTCCTTAATTATTCTTGGGGCGCATTAGAAGGGTAATTGATTGTCGTCAATCGCTTCTAACTGCGGTCTTTCCCTCTTTGCCGACACCACAGGCGCTTCGTCACTATCAGATTGTGCACTCTTAGGTGTCAAAAATTCAACTTCGTTTGCAACGATGTCGGTAACGTTTCTCTTGATGCCGTCTTTGTCTTCATAAGAACGGGTTTGCAAGCTTCCGACAACTGCAACTTTGTTACCTTTCTTTAAATACTTACCGCAGTTTTCCGCTCTACCACGCCATACCGTGATATTGAAAAAATCCGTTTCGCGAGTGCCGTCTGCACTAGCGTAATCTCTCGATACTGCGATAGAGAATCTGCACACTGCTACGCCACTGGGCGTTTCGGTGAGTTCGGGGTCGCGGGTAAGATTTCCTACAAGGATAACTTTGTTCATAATTTTTCTCCTAACTTATCTTTTGGTGATGAGTCTTCTGATAATGCCGTCTGTGATTCCGATAACACGCTTGAGTTCTTCTACGAAGGACTTTTCAGCTTCGAACGTCATCAAAACGTAATAGCCTTCAGACTTGTAGTTAATGGGGTATTGCAACTTTCTAGTTCCCCAACGGTCAGTTTTTTCAATTACACCACCGTTTTTGTTAACCAAATCTTCGACCTTTGCAATGAGGGCGTCTTTCGCTTCATCAGTAAGCGACGCATCAAGAATGTAAAGCATCTCGTATTTCGTCATAATTTTTACCTCCTGGACTTATTCGGCTTGGGAGTTACCCAAGCAAGGTTATTATCTTCTTCCGCCTACGCGGAATAAGTTACATTATAATACCAAACTTTTTTAAATTTGTCAACTTATTTTATAATTATTTATCAAGTTGTAGAAAGCAAGCCTGCTTCAGACATTGCGGAAAGCATTTCGATTGCCTCGTGCAAGGTCATAGTGTAAAGTCCGTCGTGCATGTCATTGATGATTCCTGCATCGATGAGTTGGCGTATGGTTGCATTTTCAAATTTAGCAGAAATTGATGCGATTCCGCCATCTTCGTGTGATTGCAATGCTTTAAGAGTATCGGTAGTAGCTTTATATGAAGCCGGTCTACCCTTGTTTTCGCCATCTGTTATGAACTCGCCAGAGTCAAAGCAGAACATAAGCCAGATACCGTCGTTTTCGCAAAGCCAACGTTTATTTGCATCAACCTTTATTTCCGCAGGTGCATAGTCTGCAAGATAGTAAGTGTGGTTTGAAGCGTCTTCATAGTAGAGGGGTGAGCCTGCAACTTCTTCTGCCTTAAAGCATCCCTCACCATATACTTCGTAAAGGGTGAGCTTGTTTATTTCCTCGCCAATGCTTGCAACGGTAACGTCTTTTTCGATAAGTTTATCCATGATTACGTTGCCCGTCGGGTCCATGAAAGTAGATAGTTTAACGTTGTCTATCTTGAACTCTTTCATGTGTGAAACTTTTAAGTCTTCGTATTTAATACCCGAAACAAAGTTGCCCTCTTCATCATACTTGCCAAATGCTTCTTTTAATATCTTTGCAAGTTCGCTATCATCTTCTAGTTTAAGTGCGGTTTTAAGCGAAACGTTATCAATGCTGAACGCACCGTTTCCGAGCGAAGAAATCTTGATGTTTGAAGCGTTAGTTGCATTGAGTCCACCCGTTTGCTTGGTAGCTTCCCACAAAATTTCATAGAGAGATTGGTTGCTTGCATTATATTTAATTACGCAAGTGAGTGACGCATCGTTAACGTCAATACCCGACAACTGACTAATTTTAATATCAGAATACTCTTTTGCACCCGTAAGGTTTAACAATATCGACTCAAAGCTTGCATCTATTTCAGGGAGTATAGTATATAGTCTTGCATTGTCAACGCTAATAGATTGCAAATCGCCAATCTTAATTTGGTCGTAAGAGGTGTATTCCTTTTCACTTAAAGCGCTCACCAATACGTTTTGGAACTTATCGTCAAGGGTCGGGAAAGCAGATTCAAGAGTTGCCTCATCAATGTTAAAGCCGTTGAGGTCGCTCACTTTTACTTGGTTGATATTGGTTTTATCTAACGCGTTGCAAAGTATTGATTCAAGTTTATCGTCAATATTGGTAAGAACGGTAGTAAGTCTAACGTTATCAACTTTAAGACCGGAAATTTGACCAACCGTTACCTTATCGTAACTTACGTCTGTAACTAGGTTTCCGCCCTCATCGTAAACGTCAAATGCTTCGTCCAATATTTTAGCAATAGCATCGGTTGAGTTAATGGTGATTACTGAAGAGAGGTTTACTCTATCGACCTTGAAGTTTTCACCAGAAAGACTATCAATGGTAATCGTCTTTGCAGTTTCTGCGGTAAGGTCGTTAGTATCATTTCCTACTGCTTGCCAAATAATCTTAAATACGTCTTTATTTTCTTCGTAGTCTAAAACGGTAGTGAGTGAAATATTGCCCATTATAAACGAGCTGTTTGAAAGGCTATTAACGGTTAAATCGTTAATATCGTCCTCACCTGTTGCTTGTAGCAATACGTCATAAATTTGAGAATTGCTAGAACCATACTCGCCAAGAACGGTTACGAGTCCAACGTTGCCGAACTTCAATTCGCCAGACAAGTGTGAAACTTTGAGGTCTTTTGCCTCGGTTACGTCTTCACTGTCAACACACTTAATAAGCATGTCGTAGAGGTCTTTATTGTTTTCGTCCTCTTCGCCAAGAACGGTGGTAAGCGAAACGTTATCAAGTTTTAATTCGCCAGACAAGTGCGAAATTTTAATTTCGCCGTACTCTTTGCCCGTTACGTCACAAAGAACTTTTTGTAAAACGTTTTCATCATTGTATTCGCCAAGAACGGTAGAAATGTTTATATTGTCGAAAGCAAGAGTTCCCGTTAAGTGCGAAATAGTAATATCTTTTGCCTCTGTTACTTCGGGGTCGTTTATTGCGTCAATTAATATGTCGTAAATATTCGTACCCTCTCCTTCACCCTCGTCTATTTCTCCAAGTATAGTGGTTAAGGAAACGTCATCCACATTTAAATCTCCACTTAAATGTTCAAGGGTTACCTTTGCATATTCCACACCGGTTGCCTGTTGCAAAATTTTGTGGATAATATTATCTTCATTATACTCGCCAAGGAAAGTTGAGAGTTCAACACTCATTACGTTGAATTCTTCGCTAGAAAGGTCTGCTACGGTAATATCTCCAGCAGGTTTTCCGTCGAGTGCAGAACTTAAAATCTTATAGATGTCAGCGTCTTCTTCGCCACCCAAAAGGGTCATTATGTAAATGCTTTCAGGACCAATTGCGCCAGCGTCAGAAATCGTTTTGTCAGCGAGCAAGTCGTAGATCATATCGCCCTCTTTAACGTCTGCACCACCAACGTTAAGAATTTCGTTAAGCTCTAATCTACCAAAGCTCTCGTCAATCAAGTCCAAAGCTTCAACTATGGTTACTGCGGAGAGTTTTGCATAGTGCAAGGTTGCCCCGTCGTGATAGAGTTTATTTCCCTCGTCGTCGAACGCTCTCTTATAGGACGAGTCGTCAGCGGGGTCAGGCTCGCCCATTGCAAAGGGAGCAACTGCACCGTTGTTTTCGGGAACGTAATAGTAAAGCGCGGGATTGTTCAGAAGATTTCCCTCTCCGTCCTTTGCGATGTTGCCGTTTGCGTCCAAAGAAATATCGGTATCCTTAACCTCTTCCCACTCGCTAAAAGCAGGAAGTTTTGCAAGGTCGCCAATCATCTCGGTAAGACCTACGGTGTCCATAGTCGCAACGACCTTTATGCACGCTTGGAACTCGCTCATAAACGTTTTGTTCGGGTCGTCGTATGTGAGTTGAAGAGCCTTTACCTTTTCCTCGTCAAGCTCTATGTATGCACCAAGACCTAGTTCGTCGACCAAACCCAAAACGAGTTCTGCTGCCGCAGGAACGTCGGTAAGTTCGTACTCTTTTACGTCGAGAAGCGCGTCGAGAATACTCTTGTTTGCAATCTTGTCGCTAACGTACTGGTTAGTTTCTTCGCCAACGTACGATTTAATAGGAACGATTTTAACGCCCACGAAAATACCACCGATAATTATGGCAAAACTAGTGAGCACACCGGTAAGCCACATACCGAAGTTTTTGAGCGGACGAAGTCTATAACATTTAAGCGCCTTTTTAATACGCCTATTACGGACTTTTTCTTTAACTTCTTCGCGATTCATAAATATACCTCGAAATATTAATCAATGCTACGCATTGCTATCATTATAACACACGGGAGTTACAGTGTCAATGAAATTTCAACTCTTATCGCCAACGTAAAAAACCGCGAATAAACGCGGTTTCATTTGTTTTCTATTGACTTTTTTGCCATTTTTATTAGCTTTTCTTTTTGATTATCTTTTGGGAAAACGACTACATGCTCCCAGAGTTTTTTAAGTTCGTCGCCTATTTTTGCACCTTCATACCCTAATTCTTTAAGGTCTATTGCCGAAACGTTAACCTCTTTTAACGAAAAGGGCACGCCCTCCTCTTTCATCTTTAAGATTATCTTTTCCCACTTTTCAATAGTTGGGGCCCTGCCTTCTAGTTCCATACTGCCCTTAAAGTCCGCTTGCTTTATCTTAAACAGCAAATCTAAACGGTTATAGTTCTGTACGATAAAACTTCTGACCTTTGCCTCTCGCATAGAGCAGTCCATATCTATCATATGATATTTTACGGCAAACTTAACCGCTTTTATGCTTTCTGCATCCGCCCTCAAACGATTTAGCACCTCTACCGCAATTCTAACCCCCTCCGAGTGATGCTTATACGCATTGCCAAAAGTCTTAATGCAGTAGGGCTTACCCACGTCGTGTAGTAGCGCGCAAAGTCTAGCCTCTACGTCGGCGTACTGTACGGTTTTAAGGCTGTGTTCCAAAACGTCGAACTTATGAAAATCGGCGCGTTGAACCATTCCTCTACCCTCTGTTAGTTCGGGTATAATGCGGTCTAAAACACGCGTTTGGTCTAATAGTTTTAATGCGGTGTAATGCCCGTTCTCGTCCGAAAAAGTATATGCTCTATCCGCCGACAGTATGAGTTTTAATTCGGCAAAAATCCTTTCGGGCGATATGTCTTTTACGTTGTCCGCAAACGCCCTTGCACCCTCCAAAACATTTTGGGTAGGCATAAAACCCAGCTGACCGCAAAATCTAGCCAGCCTTAACAGTCTTAATCCGTCGTGAGAAAAAACCTCTCTAGGCTCTATAACTGTGTCTAGAATGCGGTTTTTGATGTCTTCTATCCCACCGAGAACGTCTACGAACTCAAAATTTTTTAGGTCGTAATATACTGCGTTGCACTTAAAATCTCTACGCTTCGCGTCCTCTACTATGTCGTCAGTGCGTTCAACCGCGTAAGGCAAATGTTCGCCACCGTGGTACTTTTCCTTTCTAAACGAAGTAAACTCGTATTTGCGCTCTCCGTCCGAAAAGACGACCGTGCCCGTCCTTTTATAGTTAGCAACGACCGTAAAGCCGAGCTTTTCCGCGCACTCACCCACCTCGTCGGCAGAAAGGGGCGAGGCTAGGTCAACGTCAAAAGACAAACTTTTATCTATTAAATAATTGCGCACCACCCCACCGACTGCAAACAGTGGCAAGGGCAAAGCCGAGGCTAGCGCTAATAATTTACTACTAAAAACTTCTCTCATAAGATTATTATAACATATTTTGTCAAAAACGCTTCAAGAAAACTTGAAATTTTTGTCGATTTATAGTAAAATGAGTTTATAAACTATGGAAGGACACGTATGCTTGATTTTATAGTTAACCCAATTGCGGGCGGAAAGCACGGTAAGAAAACTAGAAATGCAGTTTCTATTTTAGAATCGGCGCTTACCGAAAAGAAAATTGAATATACCATACATTTCACTAGACATAAAGGTCATGCTGGAGAACTCACAAAGGCACTTATAGAAAAGGGCGCAACGGATATTATTGTTGTGGGTGGAGACGGAACGCTTCACGAAGTGATAAACTCTTTCCACTCTTTCGACAAGACAAACCTCGGACTTATCCCCTGCGGAACAGGTAACGACTTTGCTTCTGCCGTAAAAATTCCGCTAGACACTCTAAAAGCCCTTGATATAATACTTAACGGAAAGGCACAATATACCGACTTTTTCCAACTTCCCGGTGTGCGCGGTATTAACGCCGTTGGTATCGGTGTGGACGTAGACGTTATAAAGAGATACGAAGCGTTAAAGAAAAAGAACAAGTTCGGCTATACGAAATGCCTCGTTAAAACTTTGATGAACTTTGAATATACTGACTTTACAGCAATTATCGACGGAGAGGAAAGTAGGCACTGTTCGTTTATCGCCGACATTGCAAACGGTCACGTATACGGTGGCGGAATTCCTATCTGCCCCATTGCAACGCCTTGCGACGGACAGCTTAACTTCGTTGCCGTTGAAAAAATTAAAAAACTTGCCATTATTCCTGCATTCTTAAAATTAAAGCGCGGAAAGATACTTTCCTTAAAGCAAGCAATCACAAAACCTGGAAAACACATTATTATTAAACCCGACAAACCCTGTACGGTAAACGTGGACGGTGAGCTTTACGACAATCTTGAATTTGACGTTAAAGTCGTTTCGGAAACGCTTAAAATGTATAGACCCTAATTAAAGATAAAAATAAAACGGAGAGAATTTTCTCTCCGTTTTTTGTTTGCCGTTTTCTTACACGAGGTCGGAATTAGAAGCAAATCTTCTAACCGATTCTATCGCGCTCTTGCAAGAATCTAAAGAGTCGTACGCTTCACCGATACAAATAACCGATTTTTGTGCGTTTCTCAATTTGTAATAATATCTACCGAACTTGTCGCGGTCAATAACGAAATGTCCCTGTAAAGAGTTCTTCTTAACCGACTCAATCGCGTTTTCCGCATTCTTTCTTATCTGAACTTCTTCGGTAGCGAGCATGAGTTGACCGTTATTTGCATAAAGTTTTGCGGTAAACTTTCCGTCGCCTACGGTTTCTATCTTCCACTTACCCTTTGCGCTGTTTTTGATATCCGCTTCAGTTAACTTAACGGGAGTATAATCAACGTACTCTGAACCGCTTATAACGTCCTCGTCAATCTCACATAGCTTTGCAATTCTCTTTACCGATTCAACGGCTTTTAAGCATTGGTCTTTAGATTTATAAATTTCGCCAACGCAAAGTAATTTATTGTTTGCCGTCTTTAATTTATAATAGTAATTTTTGTTTTTGTCCTGATAAATTACGAAATTGCCGGTGTCGATACCTTTAACAATAGTTGCGATACCGTTTACCGCACCGTCTTCACTCTTATAAATTTCGCTAGAGAGCATTACTTCGCCGTTAGACGCCGAAAGTTTTGCCATGTACTCATCGTCACTCTTGTGTTCAATTATCCACTTTCCGTAAAATTTCTTTGCCTGTTTGGGCGCTTCTTTTTTCTGGGGCATAGCTGTATTTTCCTCCTTTTGTACAATAATTTCTTCTGCCTTTTCAGCGGTTGCGACCACTTCTTCTTGCTCTACTTCTTCGATTTTTTCTTGCTTTGGTTCTTCTTCAACGACTACGGGATTCATCGCTCTCTTTGCCTTTTTGCGCGCCTTAACGCAAAGGACTATTGCGATTATTCCTACGATTAAAACTATCAACGCGGTAGCGCTAATAATTAAAGCCATTAAAGGACTTACACCGACAAAATTTCCAATCGGCTCGAATATTTTGAGTATTCCGCCAGTGCCGTTACTCGTGTTGCCTACGCTTGCTCCACCCATAATAATTCTCCTTTTAACTGATTTTTTACATATAGTATCAATATACTATCACAAATTGCAAAAAAGTGCAATAGGCAATTTAATAAAAAAATAAAAAAATACGCGGTAAAATTTACCGCGTACGTATTTTTATTCACCGTCGTTAAAATACAAAATTCCGAGCGTGTTTCCTCCGCAGTGGCTTGCAATCGTGCAACCTGCGTGCGTTTCGTAAATATTTTTAAAGCCTCTCTCCGTTAGAGCGTTCTTTGCCGCGGTAACCATTTCTTCTGTTGCCGTCGTATAAGTTATAAACACTCTTTCAAGGTCGGGGTTTGAAAACTCTTCAAGCGTGTCTTGGCAGTATTTTGCAACGACCATGTTCATTTTGCCACGATATTTTTTATCAGAGGTCATCTTGCCGTCTTTAACCACGATTCTCGGACGAAGTTTAAGGAGGTTTGCACCAAAGTATGCAAGGCTGTTACATCTTCCGCCCTTAAAGAGATAGTCTAATCTCTCAATAACGAAACTTACTTGGAGTTTTTCCCTTCTCGCTTCAAGTTTTTTAGCGATTTCTTCGGGAGCAACGCCTTGCGATGCAAGGTCGCGACCATAGAGAAGAAGAAGTCCAATACCGGTAGAGAGCGTTTGGCTATCTACGATATA
Organism: Clostridiales bacterium; assembly: GCA_015069265.1. GTDB lineage: Bacteria > Bacillota > Clostridia > Christensenellales > Borkfalkiaceae > UBA1259. The sequence goes on along the minus strand of SVIY01000016.1, from coordinate 13,374 downwards.
AACGTTTTTAAGGTTGTCCGCCGCCCTCTGCGCATTTCCGCTAGACGAGGAAAGTCCGCTAGACAAGGTTACGTGCACTACTGCGTCGTATTCTTTTAAGAGTTCTTCAAAATATTCGGTATATTCAAACTCGTTGAGCGCATTGGTTTTGGGAAGCGTACCGCTCTCGTCAACCATCTTGAAGAGTTCTTCTGTGGAAACCTCTCCATCCTTAAAAGTTTTTTCTCCGTGCACTATTTGATAAGGAATAACCTTTATATCGTATTGAGCGATAAGTTCTTTACTTAAATCGTTTGTTGATTCTGCAGATATTGCAATTTTCATAATAATCTCCGTTTATCATAGATTGGTTAACTAACCTATTTATATATTAACACAAATTTGTTGATTTGACAATTATTTTTTATTAACACCGCCATTTTGTTTGCAACCTTAAAATTTTTTGGACTAAATACTTGCTTTAATTTTGCGAATAAGGTATTATTATATATAATTATTAGGTATATAAATGCATCGAGGAGAAAGCATTATGGATAAAGTTAAAGGCATAGTCAATAAAGACACCGTAGAGTTTAGCGAATTTTCCGCATACGACGGACAAGTAGTTTCCATTAAGGGATACGTTCACCGCATTCGTGAAATGACGGGATTTTCTTTCGTAATCATCAGAACTGCGAAAGACACTATTCAATGCGTTTACGCGCCCGAATTTTCCGATTACAGATGGGATGAAAAAATCGTGGAAGAAGCTTGCGTTAAAGTTACGGGCAAGGTTGTTTCTAGTCAGGACGCAAAGGGAAATCAGAGATACGAACTTCAAATTCACAACGTGGAAATTCTCTCTCTCCCCGCAGAAGGTCTTCCTATCGTTATAAACAAAAAACAACTCGATAATATCCAACTCTCAACCGTATTGGACCTCCGCCCCATTTCTATGCGCAACCCCAAAGAGCGCGCAATATTTAAAATTCAAGAGGGTATTGCAAGAGGTTTTAGAGAGTACCTCATGAAACAAAACTTTACCGAAATCCGCTCGCCCAAAATAGTTTTTGCCGGTGCAGAGGGCGGTACTAACATTTTCAAGTTAGACTACTTCGGCAAAGAAGTTTTCCTCGCTCAATCTCCCCAATTATATAAACAAGCACTCGTTGGCGTTTACGAGCGCGTTTTTGAAATCGCGCCCGTTTTCCGTGCCGAACATCACGACACCTCTCGTCACCTCAACGAGTATACTTCTATGGACTTGGAAATGGGCTTTATCAACGGCTTTGAAGACATTATGAACACCGAAGTCGGCGCTCTTAAATATATAATGAATCTTCTTAAAACAGAGTACAAGGAATACGTTGATATCCTCCACGCAGATATCCCCGAAATCACCGAAGTTCCCACCATTAAGTTTATGGACGCTAAAGAACTTTTGATGAAGAAGTTTAAGTATCAACCGCAAGATATGAAAGACTTCGACCCCACCGAAGAAGAACTACTCGGCAAATATGCTAAAAAGGAACTTAATAGCGACTTTTTGTTCGTAACCCACTATCCCTCTAAAAAGAGACCGTTCTATACAATGGACGACCCCAACGACCCCGAATACACCCTTTCATTCGACCTTTTGTTTAGAGGTCTTGAAATCACTTCCGGTGGACAGAGAATTCACGACTATAACGAACAGGTTGCAAAAATGCAAAAACTCGGCATGGACCCCGAACAGTTCGAGACCTACCTCTTGCTCCACAAGTACGGCGCACCACCACACGGCGGTTTAGGTATCGGGTTAGAACGTCTTACCATGCACCTTCTCGGCGCAAAGAACGTTCGCGAAACTACTATGTTCCCCCGCGATATCAACAGAGTTACACCTTAAAAATTTCCCCCTCGGCTATTGCCGTGGGGGTTTTTATATGCTTATTAAAAGTCCGTAAAATAGGTATGGAAAACCAACTTTGCTTAATAGTTCTTCTTCGCTTATGCAAAACTTTTTAGCAAGGCTATTAATAGTATCGCCTATTTTAACCGAATACACGCTATCACACCTCTCAACGTACAGCATATCCCCCGCTTGAACTTCACAGTCCAAGCGGTTTTTTGTTATTAGGTCATAAAGAGGCATATTAAATCTAATACTGATTGAACGAGTAGTATCACCCTCGTTTACACGATAAAAAAAGTTTTTCATACTCTAATTATATTTACTTTTTCTCACGAATAGAATAATTAAGAACTAACGCGCTACGAGGTGTGATTTGAAACAGTTTGTCAAAACGGTAATGATTGTCACCGTCTTTTCCATGTGTGAAAAATTTTTGGGATTTTTATATAGAATATATCTTTCAAGAACGATAGGCTCGGAGGGTATTGGGTTATATCAAGTTGCCCTTTCGGTGTTCGCACTTCTTTTAACCGTGGTTTGCTCTGGAACTCCTATAACCGTATCTCGCCTCATGACAAAATACCGCGCGGAAGGAAAAACTGATAAGGTGTTTAAGGTTATTTCCGCTGGAATCTCTTTTACCCTTGCCGTTGCCCTTCCCGTCGCACTGTTTTTTATGGTTTTCGGAAAGAAGTTCACCTTTATGTTTGCGGACGAGCGGTGTATGAAAATCTTTTTGGTGCTTGTACCGGGTCTAGTCTTTACCTCCGTCTACTCCGTGCTTCGCGGTGTGTTTTGGGGGAACAAAGACTTTCTGCCGTATAGCGTAACCGAACTGTTAGAAGAAGCGTGTATGATTATCGTGGGTATTGTTTTAATAAGCCGAACAACCGACGTTTATCAAGGCGCGTTCCGTGCAGGCGTTGCCGTGCTAGTTTCCTACATTTTCTCCTTCACACTCGCAAGCATTACCTTCATACTGCGCAAAAACAAACTGAAAAACCCCACCAACGAATTTAAGCCACTCTTAAAGTCCGCCCTACCCGTCACAGCGATGCGTACGGCAAACTCGCTGTGCTCGTCGCTCGTTTCCATCTTGCTCCCCGCTAGACTTATTGCGGTGGGATACACGTCAACGGAGGCTATGAGCGCGTTTGGTGCGACTATGGGTCAAACCATGCCACTACTCTTTATACCAACGACGCTTATCGGCTCGTTTATTTTAGTGCTTATACCAGAGGTTAGCGAGAACTACTATTCGGGACGAGATTATTTTCTTAAAAGAGACGTGGAAAAGGCGATTAAATTTACCGTGTTTTTGACGGCTTTGTTCGTGCCCGTGTTCCTAATATGCGGAGAAGAAATTGGCGTTTTAGTATTTGCTAGTCACGAGTGCGGTAAGTATCTTTCCTCTTTTTCTTACCTTATGCTATTTATGAGTTTGTCTTCGGTAACTACTAGCATACTAAATTCTATGGGGTTAGAAAACAAAACGCTAGTGTGTTTTATTATAAGCAGTGCGTTTATGCTTTTATCCGCCTACTTCTTACCGTCCGTAATAGGTATATACTCACTACTCGTCGGCTTAACGTTCGTGTACGGAATGTCAACCGTATTAAATCTTTTCCTTATCGGAAAAAACTGCAAGCGCAAGCCAAAATACTTAAAATTCTCTCTTTATACGGTAGCGTTTATTCTGCCAACCACTGTGCTTGGGTTTATGGTGGAAAAACTTCTACTATCTTCACTTGGAACGTTTATGACGCTAGTCGTTTCAATGGCGGTTATGGTAACGTTTATGTGTTTGCTTTACGCGATATTTAATCTAGTAGATTTTAAGGGCGCATTCAAAAAGATAAAGCCCTTAAAAAGTAAAAGAAGTGCTAACGCATAGCACTTCTTTTTATTTTAATAAACTTTTACCTTGGTAGGTTTAGCCTTTCTTTCTTTTTCTTAACTGCTCTATAATCGCGAGCATAATCGGGTAGCAAATAAAGAGCAACGCGTAATTTAAGATACTGTTCCAAATTTGACCCATAACGAAAATTCTAGTCACCGCATACACCAAATATGGAACGCCCTTGCCGTAAAGAAAGTAAAAAGCCGTTGTGTTGATACCGACTGTACAAACAAGGAAAGTCGTAATGCAAACGATTAATATCTTTAAGAACTTGGTATTATCCGTTTTGTCCTTAATTCCGTTCATAACAAGTCCTGAAACGAGCGCCGCAACGCCCATTGCAAGTCCAATCCACGGCATGTACGGATATCCGCCGGAGTTATATAAAAACCCGACCAAGTCCCCTAAAAAACAAGCGACAAAGCCGAATACGGGACCTATCACCATTCCTGTAAATATAGAGAAGAACAGTGTTAAAGAAAACTGTGTTTCTGCAAGCTTAAACTCAAAAAACATATTACAAACCACGCACAGCGCAGTCATAATCGCAACGTAGGCAATCTTGCGAGTGCCCGTGCAGTTTTCCATAATTCCGGAAAAAACCATTCCTTTCATCTTTTTGTGCATAAAAAAATCTCCCAAAATAATTTTAGAGAGACCGATAAGATTGACGCGTTTATATAAACGCAGAAAATAATAGCGGACGCGCAAAGGCACCGCAGGTAAACCTTTCGTTTGCAAACGACATCCCATTTTGCAACACTTTACGCGCCTTTACTACTCTATGTTTTTATTATACCACCAATATATCGCCTTGTCAATTAAACGCATAGCATATTTTTTTAGCGGTTGCTTATAATAAAAGCGTTATGTTAGTAACCTTTTTTAGAACACTTATTATCATTGTAACATTAATAATTTTAATGCGACTTATGGGAAAACGCCAAATCGGTGAAATGCAACCGTTTGAGTTTATCGTAACGTTAATAATCGCAGACCTTGCGTGCGTGCCTATGGCGGACGTTTCCATTCCGCTCGTTTACGGAATAGTGTCTATCGGGTGTTTGTTTTTACTCCACCAAGCGCTGTCCATTCTCGAACAAAAAGGCAAGATTTTTAAAAAGGTCATATCGGGAAGTCCGAGTATCGTAATAAACAAAGAGGGCGTAAACTTGAAAGAGCTTAAAAAGAACAATATGAGCGTGGACGACCTTATCGAGTCCATGCGCACGAGCGGTTATTTTTCCCTCGACGACCTCTACTATGCAATTTACGAATCTAACGGACAACTATCCGCTTTTGAAAACGATTCGCGCACCGAACCGCCCTCCTCTCTACCCGTGCTTTTGGTTTCCGAGGGGAAGATTGATAACTCTAACTGCGAGCTAATTAAAGCCGAAAGGAGTGAGGTGGAAAACTTTATAAAAGAACATTCAAAAATTCAAAAGGACGTTGAGGTTATGACAATAGACGGAAACGGCAGAGTGTATTTCAAAAAGAAAAACACACCCTTTGAAATCTTGCATTTTCCGTTAAAGGAGGGGGTTAAATGGTAAAGACTTTTATTTCCATGATAGTCGTTGCTCTTATGATTTTTTCCTTTTCAATATTTGAACAACACTACGTAAACTCAAGTTTTGACGAGTTCCACCAAGTGCTGTGCGTTCTTTACGACAAAGTGGACGCACAGACCGCCACCCAAGAAGACGTTTATGCCGTGCAGAATAATTGGCTGGAAAAAAAGCAGTCACTTCACGCATTTATACCCCACAACGACATAAAGGAAATAGACCTTTGGCTATCAGAGTCGGCAACGCTTGTTCGCGACGAAAAGTGGGAGGATGCAATCTCTAAAATAGAAGTTCTTAAAGAACTGTCCGAACAAATTCCAAAAACCTTTACACTTTCGTTTGAGAATATTTTTTAGTGTCCTTTATTGTAAATATTGTAATTCAAAGTGTATTGACTTTTTCTAATCTTTAATGATAAAATCATTAAAAGAACATTTTAAGGAAGAATTATGAAAGGATTTTTGGGTGCAAACGTATACGTTCACGGAAAAGGAATAGTCAAGACAAACATCGCTATAAACGGAAATATTATTAGTTATATAGGCGATGATAACTTAAACGTACAAAGCTTATTTCCCCTCTCCGATACCGACCTTATCGTCCCGGGCTTTATAGACGAACATATCCACGGCGCAATGGACGGAGATTGTATGGACGGAAATATAACCGCGCTTAAAACCATATCTAGCGCGCTTGCAAAGGAGGGAACTACCTCTTTTCTTGCAACGACGATGACTCAAAGCGAAGATAATATACGTAACGCGCTAAAATCTGTAAAAAATTATATTGAGGGTGGCTTCGATTCTGGCGCAAGGCTATTGGGCGTGCATTTAGAAGGGCCGTTTATTTCCTTAAAGCATATTGGCGCGCAACCCGAAGAATACGTAAAAGCGCCTAGCACAGAACTTTTTGAAAGTTTTAACACTTCTTGCGGTGGCAACATAAAACTCGTAACCCTCGCTCCCGAAGAAAAGGGCGCGGACACACTTATAAAACACTTAAAAGCAAACGGAGTTGTCGTACACGCAGGACACACCGACGCAAAGTATTGCGATATTGAAAGCGCGATATCTATCGGACTATCGGGTATAACGCACACCTTTAACGTGCAAAAACCTCTACACCACAGAGAAATAGGCACGGTTGGGTCGGCACTGCTTTTAGACGACCTTTACACCGAAGCGATATGCGACACCATTCACCTATCTATCCCGGCGATTAAACTTTTAATAAAAAACAAACCCAAGGATAAGGTCGTTTTGATAACCGACTCCATGAGAGCAAAAGGGTTTAAGGACGGAATAAGCGAACTTGGCGGACAAACGGTTATCGTTAAAAACGGAGAGGCAAGGTTAGAGAACGGCGCGCTTGCAGGTAGCGTTCTAAAAATGAACGTGGCGATTAAAAACCTCGTGGAAAAATGCGACGTTCCCCTAACCGACGCAATCGACTTTGCAACCATAAACCCTGCAACCCACCTATCAATTAGCGATAAGGTCGGCTCGATAGCGGTTGGAAAACTCGCAGACCTTGTCGTTTTAGACAAAGATTTTAACGTAAAACTTACTATTAGAGACGGCAATATCGTTTATAATAAAAAAACCTAGCCCTTTACTGCTAGGTTTTTGTTTTTTTGCTATAGCTATTTTTTTAATGTTAATGAACGAGAAATATCTTCGCTACTTAAATCGGATACTAACGTGTCATCAGATAACGTAAATATATACTTTATGTCATATGAAGGTCTCACTTTGGTATTAATCTCTACTTTATCTCCGTCTAATGTCCACGTTCCTATTTCTCCATACAACAATCCCCACTGCGCATCAGAAAGAATATACATTTCTCCGTTAGCCTTTAAGTCCACAAGGAAAAAATCTTCACCATATGTTTTTCCGTTAATTGTATCGCCAACGTTTGCCGTAGCACTTTGTTGTGCGTTAGACAACGTCATTGAAAAGAATTTATAAGTTCCTGCGACTGCTTTTAATTGTGCATTTTCAACAATTTCAACTTTTTTAAGTTCTATATTGGTATAAGTTGATAACGCACCTTTTCCCCATTCATAAGACAAAGTATCGCCTTTTATAGTAAGCACGTAGTCTTTTTCTTTACCTTTTAGGGTGATTTTGTTTCCATCTTTTTCCCACTTTCCATATTGACCGCCAACTGTTCCGCTAGGTTCAATAAGCAAGTAAGTATTGTCTTTGTTTAAGTCAAGAACAATCATATTCTCATAACATTTAACCGTCCCAACACCTTCCATTTCATACGTTTCTCCGGAAACAGAGCGACTTGCTTCCTCGTAAACTATTTCGGGTTTTCCGTCTATTTTTTGAACGGTTGATTCCATTTTCACAAAAGCACTAAATTTATACGTTCCATAAATTTCACTTGACTGGGAAGACGAGTCGCCACACCCAACCAACGTTAATAACGCCAAAATCGTTATCAACGTGCCCACAAATAATACTTTTAATTTTTTCATATCTTTTCTCCTTTATTTTCCTATCGTTAAAGTTAACGATAAAGTTTTTCGTTAATATCAATTAGATTTTTGTTTTGAAAATTCGCAACCGCAATAGTTTTGGCGGTATAGGTTAAATTCTTTTGATAACTCTATAGAGCGCTTGTACCCCTCGCCCTTTTTAAAATCGGACGGAAGATATTTTACTCCTCCTTTCTCCGATACCTTTTCGCCAATTTTGTTAATGAGCTCGGCATTTTTTAACGGACTTAACGTAAGCGTTGTCGCAAAGTAGTCAAACCCCAACTCCTTGCACTTTTTAGCCGTATTTTCAAGTCTTAAATTAAAACACTTTTCGCACCTAATACCGCCCTCTTTTTCCTTTTCCAAGCCTTTTGCTATATCTAAAAAGTTTTGTTTTTCAAACGGCTCAATAATTACGGGGATATTCAACTTTTCGCAAAGCCGTTTTTGTTCCTCGGCACGCAAATGGTATTCCTCTATTAAATCAATATTGGGGTTAAAATAATAAGCGGTAACGTCAAAGTGAGGAGTTAGTCGTTCAAAACAACCGCAAAAACAAGGGGCACAACAACTGTGCAAAAGAAGTTTCTTTCTCTCCCCCCTATTCTCCTCGATAACCGCCGTCATAAGTTTATCAAAGTTTACCTTGTTCATAATTCTTTTTTTATTAATTCCCCGTTTTCGTTAGAGATATAATACGCCTTTCCGCCAGCCGAAATAACGCCCTTAAACTCTCCGTCGATAAACTCTAGCGCGCAGTCGTTCTCGACGCAGTACGCCCCTTTAAGACATCCTTTTTTTAGCGCCTCGATAAAATCTTGTTCACGTTCGTTAAAGTGTGGACACATTGCGCCCTTTAGAACGCCAAGTCCCTTTCTTAAAACGTACTCTGAACTCTGTCCGCGCATAATTTCGTAGTCGGTGTACATATCGTTAAACCAACAAATTGCGCCAGCCGATAGTCCGCAAATTATCTTGCCCTCGTTATATGCGTCGATTAAAAGTTTGTCAATTCCTAGCTCTTTCCATTTATCTAGCATAAAAACGGTGTCGCCACCGCCTATATAAATGCAGTCTGCCATTTGAATTTTGTTCTTGATTTTTTCCATATCCATCTCGCCGTAAACGACGAGAGCGACCTCTGCTTTAATGTCGAACACGGAGGTATAAGTTTTTCTAAAGCTATTAAAGTAAGGCATACTGTCGTGCGAAGCAGTGCCGATAAAAAGCGCGTTCGCCCTCTTTTCGCCAGCGTGCTTTTTGGCTTTGTTCGCAATGTATTCGTCTATCTTTAAGGTGGTTTTATTCCTAATCTCTCCGCCACCTATGGTAATTAAGGTCTTTTCCATTTTTGTTCCTTTTGTGTTTAATCACTATATAAAAGTCTTAATAAAAGGTCAGACTTTCGTCTAACCTTCTAAAATTTTTTTTGCATTGTTATAGAACACGTCCAAGGCAACGTCCTCGCCAAACTTCTTTGCAACGTATTGACAAGCCTTTTCCATAGTGTATTCTCTGCCGACGTGAACGTCGCTCGCAACAAAGTCCACAAGCCCTGCCTTAAAGAGTTCTTTGACTTTCTTTTTGTATCCTCCGCGGTTTTTCCCAACAATCGCGTTTGAATTGACTTGTATTAGTCCGCCAGCGTCTTTGACGGCAAAGGCGGTATTTAAGTCTGCATAAGTGTATCTCTCTATATGCGCCACAATGACGTTGTAGCCAAGTCTTTTAAGCTCATAGACCGTTTCCACAATATCCGTATCGGAAACAAAATCAAACTCAACGAGTAAATATTTGCTATCCGCAAGAGGCAAAACCTTTGCGCTAGTAACCAATTCTTTAACGTGCCTATCCGCAAAAATTTCTTGTCCTAAATAAAGGCGAATGGCAAGTCCCTCGTTTTTTACTTGCTCGCTAAACTTTACAAAGGCATCTTTAATCTCTTGAGAGTCTAACCTATATTTTGCGCGATAGTGTGGCGTTAAAATCACGTCCGTAACGCCATTATCTACGCAGTCTTTTAATAAGCACATAGAATTAGCAAACGATATACTTCCATCGTCTACGTTAGGTAAAATATGTGTATGAACGTCAATTTTCGGAAGAATTCTCTGTTGTTTCATTTTTCTTGTAATACCTCGATGCCGACGTGGTGTACGTTCCACCACTCCTATAATACTTGGACTTCTTCTTGTCGTACATAGTAAACACTGCGCCAAGTACGTTTGCTCCGTTCTTTTTAAGCTCTTTCACCGCTTCTAATACTTGACCTTTAGTAGTCCTTGCGTGTGCAACGATGAAAAGTACTCCGTCCGAAACTTTAGAAATGTGAATATAGTCGGAAACTAAAAGTACGGGCGGACAGTCCAAAAGAACGTAATCATACTTTTCTTTCAAAGCGTTTATAAGCGCTTTGAACTTTTCTGAAATAAATACGAACGAAGAGTTATGAATTTCCGCACCACGCGTTACAACGTCTACGTTTTCGTACTCTGATTTTTTAACAATTTTAGACAAGTCTTTTCCAGATAAAATGTATTCGGCGATACCCTCGTCCTTGTCTAAATTAAATTCCCTATGAACTTTGGGTCTACGGAAGTCAAGGTCTACGACAACAACCTTTTTACCCGTCAAGCCAAGGCTTACCGCAAGGTTGCAAACGGTTGTGGTTTTACCTTCACTAGCAACTGAGGATTCAACTTGAATTACCTTTTTGTTACCGTCAGCATTGAGGAATAAAATATTGTCCCTCAATCTGTCGTAACCCTCTGCCGCAACTTGAGTTACGTCTCCGACAATAATTTTTCCTACGTCCGATGCGTTTGCTTTTTTTCTAAAAAACATTTCAATTTCTCCCACGTTCATTATGTATGGTTTTAACTTTTATTATACTGAAAAGAGTTGATAAACAAAGCATTACCTTTTAATATTATATATTAAAAATTGGATAAAATCAATACATAAACGAAAGTTTTCCTTTTTACAACAAAAAAACACCGTTTTTTTCGGTGTTTTTTATCTTTATGCGCGCTTGTTTATCTCTTCTAGTCTTTCTCTTAACACTTTTATATGTAACTGTTCGTCTAAAATAATTCTTTTAATGACCGCCCCAACTTGTTCGTTAGTTAATCTTTCGCATATCTTTTCGTACTCGCTGACGGCAACCATTTCCGCCGTTATATCGTCTATTAGCATTTTTATAGGCGTTCTGCTGTAATTGATTTGCGAAGTATTATAAAAATCTCCACGAATTGGTGGTCGCCTAGTAAATACGGGGTCGATTCCAAGCTTTAAGATTAACTCTCCTAGCATTTCCAAATGCATCATCTCACACATTGCAATGTCCATTAAAATCTTTGCCGTTTGCTCGTCGCCTATTCTCTTAAAATAAAAACAGTGATAAACGTACTGCAAAATCGCGTCAAGCTCGCCGTGAACACCACAGTACGCAGGAGAAATTACGCTCGCCGATTTGTAATCAACCAAAATATCCTCAATAGACGGATACGGAAGTTCTAGTTTTATCATACCCACACCCCTTTTCCTTTTTTGTATTATATGAAAAAGGTTGGTTTGTGGTTAAAGGTTTAGTTGCCTTAAATTTTTTACCTTTTGATTTTAACTATTGCTTCGGGAATTTTCTTTTCGTTTTCTATTGTGGTCGACGCTATATCTACCGACATACCAATTTTCAACTCGTTAAAATACATTAAATCTCTCCTTATTTAGTCGCTTGTGGAAAATATTCTTTCATTCCGCCATGTCCACCGAATATATTCCACGTCCCCGCGCCTAATCTTTGCAAGAGTGCTGAACGCTCTTTTGCGCAAAGTTTTGCGTCGGTATCCACCGAAGTCATCAATATCGGTGCATATTGATTGTATTCTGCTTGTTTTTTGGTTAAACCTGTAAGGTTTATGAACACGTCGCCCGTAAATGCAACCTTGTGTTCATAGTCAATCAACAAAATTTCCCCAGACAAGTGTCCGCCCTTCCCCTCGTAAACCTCAAAATTAAGTTCCCCCACACTGTAAAAACCTATTTGCTCTATTGGTGCAGTTAAACTTGATTTGTTCCACATAGGACAAAGTTTGCTTTTGTCAACCGTTTCATAATCGGTTAAAATTTTGCAGATATTTACGTACGGCAAGTGCAAGTAATTTCTTTCCCTAAAGCCTGCCGTCTTATCCGCCTCTGCGCTCAAACTCTCAAAGCTTCGTTTGCTCACTATAACTTGGTCAAACTCGTTAAGCAAACCGCAGTGGTCGACGTCCGCGTGTGTAATAACAAGACTCTCCTTTTTGCTCTTAAAATCAGGAATTAGTCTTTTAATCAGGTCAAGCATTTCCTTTTTATAGCAAGCGTATCCCGAATCGACAAACACCCTTTGCCCGTCACTCTCAATAATTGCGGTATTACTGCCACAATCGGGTTCTATTAAAGTTATTTTGGTTTTTTCGGTTAGTTCGTGAACGGTAACCCTTGGGTTAAAGTTATTGCCTTTGCTCTCTGCTAAAAGCTCTGCGAATTTACTTATACTGTCAAATGTTTTATAAGGCGAAAGTCCTTGTTCGTCAAGTGTTTGCATTGCTAAATTCACGTTGACCAAAAGGTCTTCTTTCTTCTTATTTGAAAGCCCCATGGTTTTAACTAATCCGTCGACGTAGGAATTGTAGAAAATGCTATTGTCAAAGACTTTTTCGGTGTTGTTATAATCAATTACTTTAACCTCGCAAAGTTTTTCGGCTTGCGATAAAAATTGGGTTAAGTCGTTTGTATTATTTACGTATAACCCCATTTTAAAGTACTGATAATCACTGCCGTTTTCTTGAGAACTTATGTACGAAATATTAAAATTAAACTTACTGATTAGCTCTAAAACGTTGGTTACGCTTCCGGGCTCGTCTTTTAAGCGAAACTCTATCAATACGATTTTTGTGTTCTCCTCTCCGTTTGAAAGGTAGCCTATCTCTTTTAATTTTTCGTTAGCCTTTTCAAACTGACTTTCCTCGCCGTCCACTTCAATAAATAACGTGTGAGAATCAACCGCTTTATTGTAGCTTACTCTAGTAATATTAATTCCCAAATCGGCAAAACATTTGCTCGCTTTTAAGAAAGCACCGATGTGATTAGGCATTTTCGTTACGTACGTTTTTTTCATAATAAATTAAAGCCACCCCTTTATTTTTTTGGTAATAAAAAACCGCCTCAAGATTTCTCTTTGAGACGGGTAATATATACTCGCGGTACCACTCAAATTGTAGTTAAAAACTACCACCTTCAAAGTCTAACAACTTCTATGCACTGACGTAGCAAACACGGAAAACGCCTACTCGAAATTATCTTTGGGGTTTTCGGCTCGAAAGTGATAAGTCTTTTAGAAACAATTATGCTGATTCGCACCTTTCATCAGCTCTCTGTAATAATCTTTTCTTGACCGTCTTCGTCACAGCCTTTATATATTTTTTCTAAATTATATTCCTATGATTTTTCTTTGTCAACAATTTTTTTAAGGTTTTATAATTTTTTTTGTTTCTTT
>SVIY01000097.1 GCA_015069265.1 Clostridiales bacterium | reverse complement strand
TTACCAAAACCGTTCTCGTTTCAGGTTCTGGTAACGTTGCAATCTACGCTTGCGAAAAGGCAACCACCTATGGTGCTAAAGTTGTTGCAATGTCTGATAGCAATGGTTATATCTATGATAAAAACGGTATCGACCTCGATGCTGTTAAGCAAATCAAAGAAGTTGAAAGAAAGAGAATTAAAGAATACCTCACCTATCACCCCGAAGCAGAATACCACGAAGGTTGCTCTGGAATTTGGACCATTCCTTGCGATATCGCTCTTCCTTGTGCAACTCAAAACGAAATCAACGGCGAAAGTGCAAAAATTCTCGTTAAGAACGGTTGTAAAGTTGTTTCCGAAGGTGCAAACATGCCCTCAACTCCCGAAGCAATTGATACCTACCTTGCAAACGGACTTCTCTATGGACCTGCAAAAGCAGCAAACGCAGGTGGCGTAGCAACTTCTGGACTTGAAATGAGCCAAAACAGCTTAAGACTTTCTTGGTCGTTTGAAGAAGTTGACGAAAGATTGCATAACATTATGATTAGTATCTTCAAAGCATGTGACGAAGCTTCCAAGACCTACGGTATGCCTGGTAACTACATGGCTGGTGCAAACATTGCAGGTTTCATAAAGGTAGCAGAGTCTATGAAGGCACAAGGCAACGTTTAAGCGGTTATAAACTTCGTTATGCGTCGTTACTGCCCAACGCAAAAGACCTTTATGACCAACAAGGTCACGGCAGTCCTTTTGCGTGGTCGAGCCTAGCCTAACTCGTTTCTAACCACTTAAAGTTTTTAAGCTAAATATACGGCGCAATACATTGTCAAACATCAAAGTCCCAATAGTTACGTACAGACGTACGCGCCTATCGGGACTTTTCGTTTTCCTCCTCTTGCTTGCATCTTTGGCTTAAAAACACTACGCGCCAAGAGTGTGCAAAAGATTTCGATGACCAGACGTTCAATCTCACCCCAAACCCTTCGCGAGCCTTGTCTTGCTTGCATCTAACCACTTAAAACATTACTATAAACAAAATTAAAGCCATCGCTATGCGGTGGCTTTTCGTTTTCCTCCTCTTGCTTGTATCTTTGACTTAAAAACACTATACAAACAACAATCAAAGCCACTGAAATTTCAGTGGCTTTCTTTTTTATACCAAAATCATTTGGTGTTCGTTTTGTTTTTTATTGCTTATTAAAGCGTATAGGTCGGATGCGAGAGTGTCCTTTTCGAAGCAAGAAAGGGCGGTTTTTTTGAGCATTGCGCTGTCGCTTTTTCTTGTAAGTAATGGCACTGAACTTTTTGAAGATAGCACCGATATAATTTCTTTATCCTCTTTATCCACTGCCAAAACTTTCGCGTATAGGGGAGAGGATAGGCAGTCTTTAACGAGCGCGTTATCAATACCCAAAAGGTTAGATAAAAGTATTCTTTGCACTCTTGTTTTCGTATAACGTTTAGTGCTGATTTTATCGACCAACGTTGATAAGTCGTGGTTATCCTTTATAAATGCTTTTATTCTATTCTCTAACCCCTCTGTACAGTCGGGAACGCTGGCTAGTTGCTCTGCGGTGGCGGTTACGATAGAGCCTAATAAAACCTTTTCAAAGTCAAAGGGGTAGGGGCAAAAATCACTGAACACAAAAGGCGGAACGCATTTTTTTGCGGACTTTCCTTTGCCGTCCTTTATTGCTTCCCTAATACTCGTTGCGCTAGTGATTCCCTTTTTAAGCGTTTTATCGTTATGGTCGCCCTCTCTGTGCATAGGGAAGATATCCATATTTGACTTGCGCAATAAAATTGCCTTTGTGTACTCTAATCCTAAAACGTTGTTAGGGGAAGAAATAAGTGCCTCGTCAAACCTTTCGTCGCCGAGTTCTCTGACCGCTTCAAACTTTGCTTTAGCGAGCGAAATACCGCTCTCTAATTTTTCTTTTAGTACCTTTTTGAACTCCTTGCTCTCGTTGTTCATTGCTTTGGCGAGTTCAAGATAAGACGCTTTGTTTCCGCTCTCCACACCAAAGCAAATTCCGTCGACAGCATTAAGGGAAGATAAAATATTAATCGCGCCCTTTGCAAAGGTTTCGGCATTAGCGGTTGCAAAAACGGTGGGGAGCTCAATTACCAAAGAAGCGCCTGCTTTTATGGCGTGGCTAGCCCTAGTAAACTTATCCATAACGGCAATTTCACCGCGTTGGGTAAAGTTACCGCTCATAACGACAACAATCTTTTCCGCGCCGAGCGAGTTCTTCATATATTCGATATGCTTTAAGTGCCCCAAATGAAAGGGGTTGTATTCTGCAATAGTGGCGCAAATTTTCATAAAAAGTGTAAAAACCTCAATCTATTTATTTACTTTTTTTACTAAATGTTGTAAAATATATAAGTCAAGTAGTATTTTACACTATTTTACTTGATTTTGCAAAAAGAATTGTAAGAAAATTTAGAAGGAGTGGAAATTTATGTCCAAAGTTCTTGAAAATATCAAAAAAGAAGCAAGTTTACTAAACAAAAACATCGTTCTTCCCGAGGGTGAAGATTCCAGAGTCGTTTTGGCTGCAGTTGAAGCTGTTAAAGAAGGTCTTGCAACCGTAACTTTACTCGGCAACAAGGAAGAAATCTTAAAGGCTAACCCCGGCGTTTGTCTTGACGGCGTTAACGTTATCGACCCCGTTACTTACGACAAGACTATTACCTATGCTGAAATGCTCTACAAAGCAAGAGAGGGTAAAATCAACAAGAAGACGGGTAACCCCGAATATGCAGACGTTGAAGCTGCTAAAGCATCTATCCTTAAAGACTACACCATGTATGCAGCATTAATGCTTAAAGCTGGCGACGTTGACGGTTTAGTATCAGGCGCATGCCACTCCACCGCAAACACACTCCGTCCGGGCTTGCAAGTAATTAAAACCGCTCCTGGAATCAACACGGTATCTAGTAGCTTTATTATGGTTGCTCCCGAGGGTGAAAACAAAT
>SVIY01000096.1 GCA_015069265.1 Clostridiales bacterium | reverse complement strand
GCAAAGCGCACTACCTATAACCGTTGTGCTTAAATGCCCGATATGGAAAGGTTTTGCAATGTTGATAGACGAATAGTCTATACAAACAGTTTTGCCCTCTCCGATTTTATCAGAACCGTACGCTTCGCCCTTTTCTGCAATTTCTTTTAATACTGCACTAGCAAACCCGTCGCGATTGATTTTAAAATTTAGATAGCCGTTGACTGCGGATACTTCGCTCACGAAATCATCGGTAACAAACTCGTCCTTCAATTGCTCTGCAATCTTGACGGGGGGCATTCTCATTATTTTTGAAAGTTTAAAGCACGGAAGGGCAAAATCCCCCATTTCCGTGTTCGGTGGTGTTTCGATAAAAGATGCGATTTGCTCTTTCTCTACACCGTTAACGTTAAGTTTTTCGGCAATGTGTTTCTTGTAATCCATATCTTTCTCCGTTATATGTAATATAATAACATATAATTTATCAAAAAAGCAACCTAAAAACTTGTAATTTTTTGCGATTTAGATTATAATTGTCTAGTAATCGAATTTACTACATTAAAACGGAGATAAAAGATGAAATTAGGAGTTGTTGGTCTTCCCAACGTAGGTAAATCCACACTTTTTAACGCAATAACGCACGCAGGCGCAGAATGTGCTAACTACCCCTTCTGCACAATCGAACCTAACGTAGGCGTAGTTGCCGTGCCCGATTATAGATTGGACGTTTTGGGCAAAATGTATAACACCAAAAAAATCACCCCTGCAATTGTAGAATTCGTTGACATTGCAGGTCTTGTTAAAGGCGCAAGCAAGGGCGAAGGTCTAGGAAATAAATTCCTTGCAAATATTAGAGAGACTGACGCTATCGTGCACGTCGTTCGCTGTTTTGAAGATGAAAACATCACGCACGTAGACAGCAAGATTGACCCCCTTTCAGATATTGAGACTATTAACTTAGAGCTTATCTTTGCCGATATGGAATCAGTTAAAAAGCGCCTCGATAAAGCGCAGTCAATGGTTAAGACGGGCGAGAAAAAATATAAGATTGAAGCCGAACTTTTAGAGCGCCTTTACGCGCATCTAGAGGCGTTTAAGCCCGCTCGTACCTTGGACGTTAACGACGTAGAAAAAGATTATATTAAGTCGCTTTTCCTCCTCACCGCAAAGCCGGTTATCTATACCGCAAACATTGCAGAGGCTGACATGGGAAAGGACGAAAACTCCCTCCCCCTCGTTCAAAAGGTTATCGACTTTGCTAAATCTGAAAATGCAGAATATATGGTTATCTGCGCTAAAACCGAAGAGGAACTCTCTCAACTTGAAGAGGATGAAAGGCAAATGTTCCTAGATGAGTTTGGCTTAAAAGAGAGTGGACTTGATAGACTTGTTAAAACTTCTTACCGCTTGTTAGGTCTTATTAGTTATCTCACAGCCGGCGAAAAGGAAGTTCGCGCTTGGACGATTGAAATGGGCACTAAAGCACCACAGGCTGCTGGCAAAATCCATAGTGACTTTGAAAAAGGCTTTATCCGTGCGGAAATCGTTGACTACGACATCTTGGTTGAACTTGGCAGTTTTAACGCAGCAAAAGAAAAAGGAAAAGTTCGTTCTGAAGGCAAAGAATACGTCATCAAAGACGGCGACGTCGTTCTCTTTAGATTTAACGTTTAATTTATAATAAAAGTTAAGCCGTGTGCGATTTATCTCGCCCACGGCTTTTTTTGTTTTAACTGTACGTTTATTTTTCTAGATTTTCTTCACAGTATATGCAACGATACACACCATTTTCCGTCAATTTGAAGACTTGTTCTAATTCTTGCTCGGTTGTGGTGATACATCTGGGGTTTTTGCATTTCATTATGCCCTTTACCGTTTCTAGCGGTTGAGGTTGTTTTTCCTCACACGCTTTTTCACCGTCAAGTCCCAAGAGTTTCAAGATGAGTGCCATACGCATAAGTCTGCCGTTTGCAACCTGCTTAAAGTAGCAAGCGCGCGGGTCTTTATCGATGGCGACCTCTATTTCGTTTACTCTTGGTAGCGGATGCAAGATTATCATATCTTTTTTAGCGTTGACAAGTTTATCCGTAGTTAAAATATAACTGTCTTTAAGTCTATAATACTCTTCTTCGGTCTCAAATCTTTCCTTTTGGACTCTAGTCATATAGAGCACGTCAAGTCTTGGCATAACCGCTTCTAAATCGGTGGTCTCCGAGTACTGCATATTGTATTTATCCATAACGTCCGTCTTGACGTAATCGGGAATAGCGAGTTCGCTAGGCGAAATCAAAACGATTTTTATACCCGTATAGCGCGCAAGTGCTTGAATTAACGAGTGCACCGTTCTACCAAACTTTAAGTCACCGCAAAAGCCGATAGTGAGGTCGTTAAGTCTGCCCTTTTCGGTCTTAATTGTAAGAAGGTCGGCAAGCGTTTGGGTGGGGTGGTTGTGTCCGCCGTCCCCTGCGTTTACGATAGGCACTGAAGAGTTCATTGAAGCGACTAGCGGTGCGCCTTCTTTGGGGTGGCGCATAGCGATTATATCCGCATAATTGCTAACAACCCTTATGGTGTCGGCAACGCTTTCGCCTTTGGACGAAGAACTGCTATTTGCATCGGAGAAGCCTAAAACTTTACCGCCGAGTGAGAGCATTGCCGATTCAAAAGACAATCTCGTTCTTGTAGACGGCTCGAAAAATAAGGTTGCAAGGCGTTTATGATTGCACTTGTCTTGGTATTTTTCGGGGTTTTCCTTTATGTCCTCTGCAGTTTCAATAAGTTTATCTATCTCTTTTACTGTTAAATCGGTTATCGCGAGTAAATTTTTCATCTTTATCCCCTATTATTACGCTTTAATCCAACTTTCGTCAGAGGGGTTATCTCTAAACGCTTTAAGTCTTTCTACGTCGCTTGCCTTAATATATCCTGTCTGTGCGGCAACTTCGATTACCGTGTCAAAATCGGTAAGGCTTACGTTCTTAACGTTTGCTTCCTTTAATCTTTCCAAGCCTTTCTTCATGCCATAGGTATAGATGCTAACGATACCTAAAACTTCAGCACCTGCTTCACGGAGTGCATCAACAACGTCGATACAGCTTCCACCGGTAGAGATAAGGTCTTCGATAACTACTACCTTTTCGCCCTTTTCGAGTTTACCCTCAATCTTATTGTTTCTGCCGTGG
>SVIY01000015.1 GCA_015069265.1 Clostridiales bacterium | reverse complement strand
ATACCGTTTTTATCATAGATATAACCATTGCTATCAGACATTGCAACAACTTTAGCACCATAGGTGGTTGCCTTTTCGCAAGCGTAGATTGCAACGTTACCAGAACCTGAAACGAGAACGGTTTTGCCTTCAAAGCTCATTCCGTTAGCCTTGAGCATTTCGTTGGTAAAATAGCAAAGTCCATAGCCGGTTGCTTGCTTTCTTGCAAGTGAACCGCCGTAGGTCAAACCTTTACCGGTCAAAACGCCAACGTATTCGTTTCTAATTCTCTTATATTGACCAAACATATAACCGATTTCTCTTGCACCGGTACCGATGTCGCCTGCAGGAACGTCGAGGTCAGCACCGATATGACGATAAAGTTCGGTCATAAAGCTTTGGCAGAAGTTCATGATTTCGTTATCAGACTTACCCTTGGGGTCGAAGTCAGAACCACCTTTACCGCCGCCCATAGGAAGTGTGGTAAGGCTGTTTTTGAAGGTTTGTTCAAAACCCAAGAACTTAATAATACCGAGGTTTACTGACGGGTGAAGTCTAATACCGCCCTTGTAAGGTCCGATTGCAGAGTTGAACTGTACTCTAAAACCTCTGTTAACGTGGGGCTTACCGTTATCGTCTACCCAAGGAACTCTAAAGATGATTTGTCTTTCCGGTTCAACGATTCTCTCTAACACGCCTGCGTCAACGAGGTCTTGTCTTTGTTCGATAACAGGCTCTAACGAAGCTAAAACTTCGGTAACTGCTTGAATAAATTCCGGCTCACCGGGATTTCTTTTTTGTGTTCTTTCCAAAAGGTCAAGTAAATATGCGTTCTTGATAGCCATTTTGTTTATCCTCCGAATTAATTTCCGTTTAATTTTAACGAAATTATATCACTTTTTTAAAAAAATGTATACAATTTTTAATATGTTTTTTCAAATATAGTCTATTATTTTTAATTATACTTTACGCTAGAAGCACTGCTGGACGTCGACGAATATAGCAAATAAGAGTATAAGCACAAAGCCTATTCCGTGTATAATTGCCTCCACCCTACGTTTTAAGGGTTTTTTCCTTATCCACTCAATTATTGTAAACACCGCTCTAGAACCGTCAAGCGCAGGGATAGGAAGAAGGTTAAACACCGCGAGGTTAACACCTATAAACGCAGTCATGTTTAACATATACCAAAATCCGCCCGTGCGTATCGCGTCTGCCGTTACGGTAATGGTGGTTACCGTTCCGCCTAGAGAGTCTATACCGAGCGAGCCGGAAAAGAGCTGTCTAAACACGGTAAATATAGTTCCTGCCGTCTTAAACGAATACTCAAAGCTTCGACCAATCGTCTTAAAGACGTTAAGCCTTACACCCGTAGAGTATATTCCGCCTTTAGTAAGCGCGCCCGTATCGTCCACTTCGTGATAAACACCGAGTGCCGAATACAGTCTTCTAACGTCCTCAACGTTTGAAAAATGCGTATCCTCGCGGAGCATAATGGAAACGTCTTGGACTTTGCCCTCTCTAATTATGGTAAACTGCACGAGTTCGCCCTTTTCCTTTCCCTCAACCGCGCTCATGAGGTCGGTTATGAGGTAAACGTTTTTGCCCTCGGCTTCGAGTATAACGTCTTCGCTTTGAAAGCTATACTCTTGTGGAATTGTCGCGTCCGCTTGAAGCTCGTAAGTCATAAGCGCACTGTGTCCGTACACCGAGAACATTATGATTATAACTAGAATGGCGAACAGATAGTTCATCACCGCGCCAGAAAGTAGCACGATAAGTCTTTGCCACGGTTTTTTGTTGTTAAACGCAGTGGGGTCGGTACTGTCGTCGTCTTCTCCGCGGAAAGAACAAAATCCGCCTATAGGAAGAAGACGAACGGAGAATTTTTCCCCGTTCTTTTTGGTCTTTGAAAAAAGTTTCGGGCCAAAGCCTATTGCAAACTCCTCAATGCCAAACCCGAATATTTTACCTGCGATATAATGCCCCAATTCGTGCACGGTAATCATAACTAATAGCACCAATATTGCGAGCATAATATATCCGATATAAGTCATTACCCCCGAAAACGAGGCTAGAAATAAATAATTCATCAAACTCCAAATAAATCTAAAACGTATTGTCTTGCAAATTCGTCCGCTTCGATAAGGTGGTCAATCTCCACGTGGTGACCGCCGTCAAAGGACTGCATTGCGCCGTAGATTGCTTTATATATATCGTTATACCCAATCTTGCCCTCTAAAAACAATCTTACCGCAACTTCGTTTGCGCCGTTTACTACCGCAGGATACGTTCCGCCCGCCTTTGCGCCCTCTAAAACGAGGTCAAAGCACGGAAAACGCTCTTTATCCACACTTTCAAATGAAAGGTTTTTAAGCTCGGCAAAGTTTAGGCTTTTGAGCCCTATATCCAATCTTTCAGGGTAAGATAGGGCGAGTGCTATCGGCAGTTCCATAGTGGGATAACTCATCTGCGCGATAACCGCGCCGTCAACGTACTCTACCATAGAGTGTATGATACTTTCCCTATGAATTATAACGTCTATTTTGTCGAAAGAGGTATTATAAAGCCATTTAGCCTCTATAACCTCAAACGCTTTGTTTACGAGTGTTGCGCAGTCTACCGTTATCTTTGCGCCCATATTCCAATTGGGGTGATTGAGCGCGCCTTTTGCCGTTACCTTTGCTAGTTGCTCTTTAGTTAGGTCCCTAAACGCACCGCCACTGCACGTCAAGATGATTTTTCTAAAAGGTTTATTGAAATCAAAAGATAAGGCTTGCCATACCGCAGAGTGTTCACTGTCTATCGGTGTTATCTTAACGCCTTTCTCCTTTGCTTTTTGCATTACTAGGCTTCCGCCCACGACCAAGCTTTCCTTGTTTGCGAGCGCAACGTCCTTGCCCTTTTCGATAGCGTCTAGAACGGCAAGTATGCCCTTGAACCCGACTAGCGCGACGACTACGACGTCCGCATCGTCGATGATTGCACTCTTAAACGCATCCTCGCCCGAAAAAAACTCCACGCCTTTTTGCGCCTTGAGAGAATCGGGAATAGCGCAAGAGAGGGTTGCAACTTTTGGCATAAACTCCTTTACTTGCGCGCAAAACTCCTCCGCGTTACTACCTGCGGAGAGAGAAACTATCTTAAATTTGTCGGGGTGCTTGCGGACAACGGACAGCGTTTGCTTGCCGATTGAACCCGTGCTACCTATAAGAGCAATTTTTTTCATACTATACCAAAAGGAAAATTAAATACAAGAACATAACGACAAACTGCGTGCCGTCAATTCTATCCAACACCCCACCGTGTCCGGGGAGAAGTTTACCAGAGTCTTTTACCCCCACCTTTCTCTTCAAGTAGCTCTCGATTAAATCGCCAAAGGTGTTGACAACGCTTGCGACAAGTCCTACGAGAGCAAAGAAGAATACGGGTGAGAAGAAGTTTACCGTCGGCTTAAAGATAAAGTAAACGATAATTGCGCCGACTATTCCGCCAACTACCCCGCCAATCGCGCCCGACCAAGTTTTTTTGGGGCTAATTTTGGGGCAGAGTTTTGGTCCGCCGATAAGTCTTCCTACAAAGTAGGCAAAGGTGTCCGCAAAGGGAGATATTACAAAAGACAATAGCAAGATTACAAAGCCGTTTTCCACACCGTTTGCCATTAACATAAAGAGCAATGGCAACGACGGATAAACGAACGGAATAACGCTATATACAAAACTTGCTCCGCCTTTACCTTTAAATACAGAATAGATAGAAATACAAATAATGATTAGGGCGACAAGGTCTATTGAAACAAGCCAACCCCAACCGTCCCACAAAAGCCATTCTGCTAAAAAGTAGACGAGCGGAAACAATATTCCAAACGTTAAAGCAAGCGGAAAAACAAACTTTTCCGCTTTTGGTTTAACCATACGCGCAACCTCAAAAGTTGCCCAAGCAATCAAAAAATAAGTTAAAAGGTGAAAGATTCTTGCGTCCACAAACTCACGCATCAAAAAGAAGCCGAGCATAACCGCAACGTATCCTGCACCCGTAATAATTCTAGTTAGCATATTAAATCTTCCCGAAACGACGTTTTCTACCGGCAAAACTGTCTAAAGCCTTGTCGAGTTCCTTTTCGTCAAAGTCCGGCCACAAAACGTCGGTAAAGTATAATTCACTGTACGCGCCTTGAAAGAGCAAGAAGTTGGAAAGCCTATACTCTCCGCCCGTTCTTATAATGAGGTCTGGCTCGCCAGACGGCGCAGTATAAAGGTTTTTAGAAATACCGTCCACGGTGATTTCCTCACCCTTTTCAATGAGTTTATTTACAGCAGAAACAATCTCTTGCCTACCGCCGTAGTTTATTGCAATGTTTAAGTGGTGCGCGGTGTTATTTTCAGACTGTCTTTCCCCGTCCTCGATAACTTTAACGAGGTCGCTAGATAGTTGTTCTCTACCGCCAACCACGAATAGTCTAACGTCGTTTTTAATAACTTTTTTGATGAACTTCTTAAAATACGTTTTAAGAAGCTTCATAAGTTCGTCCACCTCTTCTTTGGGGCGCGCCCAATTTTCCGAAGAAAACGCGTAAAGCGTGAGCGACTTTATCCCCGAAGAAAACGCGTGCGACACAATTCTATCAACGTTGTCAGAGCCTACCTTATGTCCGTATGAACGCTTTTTACCGCGAGCGGTTGCCCACCTGCCGTTGCCGTCCATAATTATACCGACGTGAGTAGGTATTTTTTTATTTTCCATTATACAGAAAGAACGTCCTTTTCTTTTTCTGCACAGAGCTTGTCGATTTTGTCAATCGATTCGGAGATGTGCTTATCAACTTCTTTTTCGCAGATTGCGTGTTCGTCTTCAGAGAGTTCTTTGTTGTTCTTCATCTTCTTTAACGCGTCCATAGCGTCACGTCTAATGTTTCTAACCGCAACTTTAGAATCTTCCGCCATCTTCTTAACTTGCTTAACGAGTTCTTTTCTTCTCTCCTCTGTAAGTGCAGGGAAAACAAGACGGATAACCTTACCGTCGTTAACGGGGGTAATGCCGAGGTTTTCAGCAAGAAGTTGTTTTTCGATAACTTTGAGCATGCTTGCGTCCCACGGTGCGATAACCAAGCATCTTCCTTCGCTAACCGAGAGGTTTCCTACTTGGTTGATAGGCGTGGGCGTTCCGTAATAATCAACGAGCACTTTGTCTAAAATGTGCGGATTTGCTCTACCTGCACGGATAGTAATATATTCACCGTTAAGAACGGAAATGGTCTTATCCGTTCTCTCCATAGTCTCCATCATAATCATTTCATATTGTTCATTTTGGATTGCCATAATAAGTTCTCCTTTATTTTTTATCTATTTTAATGTTTTTAAGTTCTTGCTCCAAATCCTTTTTGAGCGGAAAAGACTTAACTAGAAGGCTTTGAAGCGAAAAACGTTGATATAGCGCGAAGTGGCAAACACAAACAAGACTTTTGTTATGCCCGACGGCAAGAGTATACATCTTGTCTAGGGTGTAACGAGAGTATTGTGCAGTGTTTCACGCTTTGCGCATCAACCTTTTTGAGCGGAAAAGACTTAACTAATCAATGTACCGATAGTTTCGCCAGTAACTGCACGCATTAAAGCATTGTCTTCAAACAAGCCGAAAGATAGAACGTGAATGTTGTTTTCCATACAAATGGTAATAGCCGTCATATCCATTGCTTTAAGACCCTTCATCATATATTCAGAGTAAGAAATCTTGTCGAGCTTTTTAGCGTTGGGATTGGTTTTGGGGTCGGAATCGTAAATGCCGTCCACGTTTTTAGCGAGGAGCAATACTTCCGCGCCGATTTCAGCCGCACGGAGTGCAGCCGCAGTATCGGTAGTAAAATACGGGTTACCCGTTCCGCAAGCAAAGATAACTACTCTGCCTTTGTTTAAGTGCGACATTGCCTTTCTCAATATGTAAGGCTCTGCAACTCTAGTAATAGTGAGCGCGGTTTGTACGCGCGTTTGCACGTTCTTTCTCTCCAATGCGTCTTGAAGCGCAAGTGCGTTGATGATAGTTGCGAGCATACCCATGTGGTCTGCCGTAGTTCTATCCATTTCCTTGCCCTGTCTTCCACGCCAGAAGTTACCACCACCGACGATAATGCCGATTTCCACGCCAAGCTCTTTTACCGCTTTGATTTGGTCGGTAATCTGGTCTAAAATCTTTTCGTCAAGACCGTTTCCCTTTTCCCCCGACAGCGCTTCGCCTGAAAGTTTTATAATAACTCTTTTATAAGCCGCTTTACTCATTTAACACTCCTCAACGGTTGTCCGTCTTATTGTAATTTATATCTTTAATATTATATACTATTTTCCTTTATTTGTAAATATCAAAAGGCAATAAACAAATAAATTTTACACTAAAAAAACAAAAAATGTGCGCACCAATCGGTGCGCACATAGTAATTCAAAGAAAAATTATTTCTTCATTTGAGCTTCAACTTCAGCAGCGAAGTCGTCGTTTCTCTTTTCCAAACCTTCGCCCATTTCAAATCTGGTGAAACGTTTGATAGAAAGAGTCTTACCCATCTTGTCAGAATAGCTCTTAACGAGTTTTTCGATAGTCAAAGAGGGGTCTTTAACGAAAGCTTGGTTCAAAAGACAGAATTCGTCGTAATACTTCTTAACTCTACCTTCAACCATTCTGTCAACGATAGCAGCGGGTTTGCCTTCGTTTAATGCTTGAGCCTTCAAGATTTCCTTTTCGTGTTCCAAAACTTCAGCAGGAACTTCTGCTGCGTTGAGGTACAAGGGCTTAGCAGCTGCGATTTGAAGAGCAACGTCGTGTGCGAGTTCTTTTGCAGAATCGCAAGTGCATCCTTCAACTTCTACGAGAACGCCAACCTTACCACCCATGTGGATGTAGCTTTCTACGATACCAGCTTGTGCGGTATATTTAACGAAACGACGGATAGCAATCTTTTCGCCGATTTTTGCGGTTGCAGCGATAGTGTCTTCAGATTTTGCAGCAACGAGTGCGTCGATATCAGCAACTTCGTTTGTAGCAACGTATTCTGCAACACCGTCAACGAACGCTTTGTATTGGTCGCCCTTTGCAACGAAGTCGGTTTCACAGTTTACTTCAACCAAAACACCGGTATTTCCAACGATTTTTGCAGCAACGATACCCTCTGCAGCTATTCTTGAAGCCTTTTTAGCAGCGGTAGCCATACCTTTTTCTCTCAAAAAGTCTACGGCTTTATCCATGTTGCCGTCAGTTTCTTTCAATGCCTTTTGGCAATCTGCAACGCCAGCACCCGTCTTCTTACGGAGCTCCATTACGTCTTTACTAGTGAACATATCTCTATCCCCCTATGATTATTCTTCTACTTTTGCTTCTTCAGCTTGAGCGGTTTCAGCGGTTACTTGTTCGCCTTGGTTTGCTTCGATAACTGCGTCTGCAATAACTGATGCGATAAGTTTTACTGCTCTAATAGCGTCGTCGTTACCAGGGATAACGTGGTCGATAAGGTCGGGGTCACAGTTGGTATCGGTGATAGCAACGATAGGAATGTTAAGCTTTCTTGCTTCCAATACAGCGATGTCTTCTTGTGAGGGGTCTACGATGAACATAAGACCGGGAAGAGTTCTCATTTCTCTGATACCGCCGAGGTTGGTTTGAAGCTTTTCTCTTTCAATCTTTAATTGGCTAACTTCTTTCTTGGGAAGAAGGTCGAATTCGCCCATCTTTTCCATGTTGTCGAGTTTGTTAAGTCTTTCAACTCTAGATCTAATGGTCTTGAAGTTGGTAAGAGTACCACCAAGCCATCTTGAGTTAACGTAGTATTGACCGCATCTTTCAGCTTCTTCTTTGATAGCGTCTTGAGCTTGTTTTTTGGTACCTACGAAAAGTACGCTCTTGCCCTTTTTAACCGTTTCAACAACGAAAGGATATACGTCGTTTTCGATAAGGTCTACGGTTTGTTCAAGGTTAACGATATGAATACCGTTTCTTTCGCCGTAGATGTACTTTTTCATTTTCGGGTTCCAACGTCTAGTTTGGTGACCGAAGTGAACTCCAGTTTCAAGGAGTTGTTTCATTGTGATAACTGCCATAATTTTTACCTCCGTTCTGCCTCCTCGCTTCTCACTTTTACTACAGAATACATTCCCAAGATAGATGTTTTTTCGGGAACACGAATTTCCGCAAAAGAAACGAGTGCGAATTTTTGCTTGTATATTCTACCACACTTTACTATGTAAAGCAAACGTTTTTAAGCGGTTTTTTAAATATATTTGCTACTAAAAATACATATTTTCATATTACCACAATATGTTGTGCGTGTTTAAAAAATAAAAGCCGAGTGGACGCAAACGTCGCCACTCGGTTTTTGTTTTTTATTGTTATTTTTGTTGTATCGGAGGGAAAAGTTCAATATTTTCGTCATAATTAAAGCCGATGCTATATTGAATGTCGTTCCCGTCTTCATTTCTAATAATAAAGTTTACTCCCATGAGTTTTCCGCTAGAAAAACTCAACTCTGCCGACAAAACTCCGTCTTCTTGATATTTTGACAAAGCTTCGAACGACATAGAATAGAATCCCATTTCATTATATACAAAATCCTCGTATATAAAATCGGAAAGATAACTTGCTTTAGCTTTTGACCTTTCGGATAAATATTCTTCCTCTGTTATCTCTGTCTGGGTAATATTTTTATCCTTTTCCCCAGACGTATCGTAGCGATAATACTTTCCCGATACCTCGTCATAGTCGTAAAAAGTTGCACTAGTAATTCTTCCACTCATCACGTCGGTTACGAATTTTTCAATCATATAGCCGTCGCAACGATAACTAATAGAGGTGGTAACTTGCGCCATGGGCCCGTAATCTATGTACGTAATATGGTCTTCTACTTGGTCCAATGACATCAACCTTTCCCAATCTTCTGAAGATACTTGTCTATCCTCTGGGTTAACTGGCTTCATTTCATCGGTTCCAATTTCACCGCCTTGAATATCGTCGTTAGGATCGCTTGGACCTTCCGGCAAGCTTGGAGCGGGGCCTACTTGTTGCCCTGCTTCAAACGTAACCCTTATATATTCTTCCATTTGAGGACCAAAGTCAGTCGTCAGTTTTTGAACACTTTTGCATTTTTGGTCAAATTCGCCCTTTAACGAATAAAGCGCGGATGCAAAATCATCCATCTCCGCAGTTCTATACCACATATATCTTCCGTCCGAGGTCAACATCATATCAACGCAATCGGTATCGTCTGCCATCATAAATCTACATTCGTGAAGCTTCATAGTGCTAAAGTCGAAAGTAAATTCTGCGTTTGTGTAGCCCCAAGTGTTATAAGTGTGGGTTGTAACCAACGCTTCAAAATTCACCTTGCCGATATCTTTGTTGATAGAGGTGTTGAGGTAGATTGTTTGAGTTACGTTGTCCCCAAACTGCGTGTAAGTAGCGTCAAAGCCGGCAAGACCGTTAACGGTAACGTAATTCTCGTTGCTGTATAGCATACTCATCAAATACATAATACCAGCAGCGTCTTTAGCGTTGACTTGAATGTTCTTAATCGCACCCTCGTCTTGCGTTTCCGTCTTTTTGTCGGGAACAACTATCGCAAAATTCGCATTTTCAGGCGTTTGTTCGGGCAAGGTTATGCTAACGCCTATTTTTTCAAACATTTGTTCCGCTATTTCCCTATACACATTAGAGACTTCTTTTTTGCTAAATCCGCCCTCACCTAAAGAAGCGTTCGAGTCGCCACCAGTTCCCATACAAGCCACTAAAAAGCTTGTAAAAATCAACAATAGGCTCGCTAAAATTGCAGAGATTTTTTTCATTATAATTCCTCTTTGCCTTTTATAATAACGATGATTTTTTATTTGCCAATTTCTAAACTTTATTCTTCTTCCTCGTCGAGTTCGTCTTCTTCCAAAACTCTGCAGAATTCTTCAAATACTTCGTCGAGAAGCGCTTCGTCTTCTACGGGGAGAAGGTCTGCCGTTTCTTCGTCGTCGCCTGCGAGTTCAAAGATTACGAGGTCGTCGTCTTCAATGCCGTCGATTTGTTCAGCAGGTTCGAACGCAGAATAATTTTTGCCTTTGTATTCGATAGTTCCTACAAAATAGAATTTAAGTTTCTTTCCGTCGTCGGTAGTGAGTTCAACGATATCTTCAAATCCTTCGTCACAGCAATCGCATTCGTGTTCTTCACAACCGCAAGTACATTTCTTTTCTTTTTCGCTCATAATAATCTCCTTTATTTATGTTTATTTCTATCATTTAGAAAGCCTTGTAAGATAGTGGCTGCAGCAAGGCTATCCACAAAGAGTTTTCTCTCCTCCCTGCTCTTGCCCTGTTCTATAAGCACGTCTTCCGCTTCGCAAGTAGAACACCTCTCGTCCACCGTAAAAATCTCCACGTTTAAGAGTTCTTTGAGTTTTTGAATAAAAAACTCTGCTTTTTGCGTTTGGATAGACGGCGTTCCGTCAAAGTTGACGGGAAGTCCGCACACTAACGCAGTCGCACCCTTGTCCTCAACGTAACTTTTGATTTTCGCCAAATCGGTTTTCAAATTCTTTCTCGAATAAGTTTCCACCGGAAGCGAATAAGAGTTAAAGGGGTCGGAAACGGCTATGCCTATTCTTTTGTCGCCAATATCAAGACACAAAAATCTTTCCACTTTCTTATTTTACCACAAAAAATTATTTTTAACAATAGAAAAAGGCGGAGTTTTTCCGCCTTTTTAGTTTTATCTAATTAATTTACTGCCAATTAGTTGCAACCTCTTACCATATTGATAATCAAAAGTAAAAGTGCTACTACGATGCAAAGAACGCCAATCCAACCGCAAATAAAAGTTGACTTGGGTTTTTCTCTACCCTCTTTTGCCTCAAAATTAGCGAGCTTAACAGACTTGATTGCAGGTGCTAATGAAAGCAAGCAGAAAGGCCATACCAAAAACAAGTCGAGAATTATCGCCCAAATTGAATCTATAGACATTATGAACGCCACTATACTAACCACCATTGCAACGAAACCAATAATTGCAATTTTCAAAGCAGGTCTAAATCCAACGTCTTTATTATTCTTGAAAATCATAAATTTTCTCCTTTATCTTCAATCATTACTAATTTTATAACAATTTTTTGGGTATGTCAAGTATTATGTCGATAAAGTAATAAAAATAATTATCATACACACCAAAAAACTTGAGATTTTATTTTGAAAAAAACAAAAACCCACTCTCCGTGGATTTTTGTTTTTTATTTGATAATTAATTATTCAAAACTTTAATGCAGATGTTACAAGACACGATAACGCCAACGATAACGCCTATAACTGCGATCATAATTATTGCTTTTATCCAGCCTCTAACAAAACTTTCTCTTTCGTAGGTGCCTTTTTTGAACACTAATAAGCCGATTATGAGTGAAATAACGTTAAGCACGATACCCAACCAAAAACCTAAATTCCATTTAGAAGTGTTGCCTTTTGCTATTTTAGTATCAAGGTCTTCCTTCGGTTTAGCACACTCTACGCAAGCTTGCGCTTCCTTTGTGTTTTTTGCACCACAGTGCGCGCAAATCCAAGAACCGCTAACTTCATTTTTCTCTAGTGAATTTCCGCAATATGGACATTCTATTTTCGTGTCAGGATTGTATCTGCCACAGTTATTACAAATCATCTATCTTCTCCTTTGCCTTTATTATCATTAATTTTATACTAATTTACGCCATATGTCAAGTATTATGACAATTTTATTAACAAATAAATACATAGCAAATATTTACATTGTAACGGCAAAGTCATTAATAAAAAACAACGGCACATACCGTCGTTTTTTTATTAAACTTTTGCGCTTGCTATTTTTTGCTCAATGGTCTTATTGTCGGTGGACTTCCATTCGTCCGTGTCGAACGAACCGCTTCCGAACCAACCTGAATACGTCTTTATAGGCGCAGTTCCCTCGTACATTTCACCGAGGATAGACCACGTTTCTCCGTCGTTAGTAGAGGTGTACACTGCCGCGTAAACGACTGCGCTTCTGTGCGACCAGCTCCACTGTAAATCGTCGGTAGTCATATAAATGGTCATTTCGTTGCCGTCCGCGTCGCCCGTGTTTACGTTTCCGTCCAAATTCTCGCGCTTAATCAAAATTGTTACAGGCTCTTCTTTGCCGTTGATATTTAAGATTAACTGACCTTGGAACAAATCGTTTAAGAGAGCAGAGTCGTCCGGGCTTGCACCCGTAACGTTACCTATGTAACTAGAATCGTGTCTATCGTTAGCCGCCGCCTTATCCATCTGCTCAATCAAGTCGTCGTACGAACCGTCGAACACTAGGTCGTTTATAATCTTCCTAAACTGCTCTAACGCACCGCTAACCGCTATCTCCTCCTCTTCGGGAAGTTCGTCAAGTGGCAAGAATTCATAGTTTATGGTCGAGGTTAGTGCAGTGTCTGATATAGAGTTTTTGTCGTTATAGGAAAAGGTTACGTTAAAGGTTAGCGATTTTCCTGCTTCAACCTCCGCACCATGCTTAAACGCCGAGCCGTCTGGATTGGTAAGAGCAAACGTGACGTTTGCATTGCTGTAAGCGTCTTGGATATACTTTGCGGCGTTATACGCGTACGTTTCGCCTGTGTTGTTATAAACGGTGATGCTATACGTTACCGTTGAGTTTTTGTTTGAGCCCAAGTCCAAAGTCGAAGAATGCGCGGTCATCAAATACGTTCCCTCGTCAGCGGTAGCCGTACCAGAAGTAGAGTTAACGGTAACCGAAGTTATGTAAACCGCTTCTGGCGGAAGTATGTTTGCCGTTCCCGCAACTTCGATATCAACGGTCGTATTGGCAAAGCCAACGCCTAAAAAAACCGCAGTCATTGATAAAACGATAGCAATCAGTACTTTATGTAATGCTTTCATTTTTCCTCCTTTAACCGCGGTTTTTTATAGTTAAAATTATTTCGCTTTCTTTTCTTTAATTCTGATAAGGTTTTCTTTTATAAGCGCGTTTCTCGTCTTTGCAGGGATATTTTTAACCTTTACAGTCAAATTCTTGTTAACTATTCCCTCCTTGTCGAATACCGTTTGCAATAATTCGATAACCCATCTCGTCTTTCTATCCGAAGTAACCTTCATAAAGGCTGGGGTCTTTTCAAATCTCTTAATGGTAGACATATCGACGAGTTTATACTTGCTTTCCGCATACTCGTTGGGGTCGAGCTTAAACGCAGCCGAGAGTTTCATACCCTTAAACGATATAACGGCAAGCACATTTCTGCCGACGCAAATCTTTTCCTTATCCCAAGTTCTAACTACGTTAACGCCGTAAGACTGAACGAACGTGATTATGTCTTTATAGTAATCTTTGGTTTCCTTTGCGGACATGTGAAGTTTCGCTATAAAGCTGTAATCGTAACTAATGTTCGACCTATACGCGTGTTCGTCCACAGTTTGCTCGGACGCGCTATCTACCACTTCGTTAACTTGTTCAGCAACCGTGCTAACCACTTCTTCCTTTACCACTTCTTCCTTTACCGCTTCTTGCTCGGTTAGGTCTTCGGTTGAGGAAATTTCCTCTATCGCGCCACCCGTAAAGCCGTAAATTTCATCGTAGTCTTCAACCTTAATATCAAAGACGTACAAAATTTTACTGTCGGTGGGAATAAAGAACTCGGTCATCGTTCTGTCTTGGTTTTCGTGCATAAGGATAGGCGCTTGCGTCGTATCCCTAATGTCTAGCATTTCCTTAAAGGTGCTAACGTTAAGCACTTGATAACCTTCAGCACAGAACTTGTTAGTTATTTTTTGTATGTAAGACTTGTAAGTAGATACTAGTCTTTTTACTTTGATGTCGTATTCAATATCGTAATTTCTAGTAAGTACCGCATAGATACCCATAACGAGTAGCATGATTATGCCGAGTCCTAAAGACGCGATAGACAAATATCCAAACGGTTGTCCGTCACCCTTATCGCACACCAAAATCTTGTTGCCGTTTGTGGGAACAGAAGAGGTAAAGTTAATGTCTACCGTTTCCTGTGTTAAGGGGATATCCAAAGTTTCAAAGTGAGAAACCGTTCCCTCACATATACCGCCAATCTTTGCACTCATATAGAGTTTAAGCGAACTTTCCACACCCTGTTGTTCAAGGTTGTAAGTTGTGATAAAAGCGTTTGCAAGGCTATTATACTGCGAATAATCGATTGTAACTGTGTTTTTTATGTTGGTCGGTTGGTCGACGCTAGCATATTGTGTATACTCGGTTACAAGCGGATACTTCTTTGCAAACATAACGTTGCCCGTTTGTTCTTTACTGATTATAAGTTCGCCGTAAAGTTGATAGGTTACCGAATACATTTTGTTCGACAAATCTACGCGTTCGTTGTTTAGACTTTCTTCATCTAACTTAAAGTTGTAGTCAAAGTCCACGATAATATCGTCGATAAGCGACGCGACGTATTCTTTATCTTTGCCAAGGAATTCTTCCTCGTAAAAATCGTTTTGTTTAAGGTAAACCTTATAATCGACCGTACCCGTCTCGGTATAGCCTATTTCAACGTCTTTTGCTTTCTCCCTAGAAATGAGCGCGAGCGGAACAAACGCAATAATAAGCACAAGCGCAGCTATCACTTGTATCATTATTCGTTTTTTTCTTCTCTTTCTATACTCTAATCGTTTTTTCTTTTCGCTTTCTGACATAGAGCACTCCTACGTTACTAACTGAAAATACTGTTTAGCCATACTGTGGGATAGCCAATAAACGGCACTCTTGCACGAGTAAGCCCCACTATCTGACTTTCGGTGACGAATCCTTCGTCCATGGTCTCGTTCGCATCGCCTTTTGTAAAGTACATAACGATGCCGTTTTCATTTCTGATATCGACCACTCTATGCACGACGTTGCCACCATATCTTTCGAAGATTATAACCTGTCCTTCGACAATTTGTTGGTCGTCGTATCTTTCGTAAATTACTACGTCACCCTTGTTAACTTCTCCCGTCATAGATTCGGTTGCAATTACAATCGCTCCAAACCTAAAGTGACCGGAAATAAGCATGATTACACCCGTCATAATGACGACGAGTATAACGGTGGAAATACTTTTCCACGTTTTTTTCTTGTGTTTTTCAAACCGCCTTTTGTTATCAAAAAGAAGGTGAAGAAAGTACATACAAACGAGCGGTGCAACGATTTTTAAAAATGCGTGCAACGCCTCTTGAACGTTTGGGATAACGGGAATAGCGTACACGTACAAAGACATGATGATTCTATACACTATTCCGGGCAACACCCCGTACCTTTTTGAAACGTAGTTTAAAAACACGTTTGTTGTAACCGCCGGAATAATAACCATTCCGACAATATAGATAACGCCACTAGTTATATTGAACGTTACCATTTGCACTATCAATTCGGTAACAATGCCCACTAAAAGCATGGTTACGTACGCTATTTTGCTGTTTGTACCAAGGAAAATATTTCTTATTATTTCGGTTGCTATAATTATCGCGACAAAAGGAATTATGTCTGTAAAGAAAAAGTACTCTGTCATTTCGGGGCGAGTATTAAAGCCAAACGCCAAACCGAAGACGTAGAAAATTACAAGCAATAAAACGCTCGCAACCGTCAAAAGCAAAAGCACTTGCCTTTTATAGACGGATAAAATGTTTCTCTTCCTAAAAAGGAAGATAACCACGAACGCGTAAATCCCTAAAAATACCGCGCTAATTAGCGAACCAAACTCAATAAACAGAGCAATCGGGAGACAGCAAAGCAAGATAAAACAAGCAAGATATACTCTTTTTTTATCACTGTTTATGCCTTTTAGCATATTTCCGTCTCCCTTTCCTCTGTGTTTTCGTTAATGCTTATACTATGCTTATGCGGTAGGCAAAGCAGAAGTAGCTTGGGTAAGTACCATGAAGGTTACTTGTGCAGATGCGTCGTTGATAACCTTAACGAGTTCTACCGTTACCGTAAAGGTGGTCGTTTCGCCTTGTGCCAAAGTGGTTTTTACAGGACCGGTAGTAGTAACGCTGATATGTGCTTTGTAAGCGTTTTCGCCCGTTCCGAAAGCTACGCTAGGAGTACCCAAAATAGCGTTGTAGTTTTGGCTACTGGTGTTCTTAACGGTGAAAGTTCCGGTTACGGTGTCGCCTGCGTTTTTAAGTCCGTTAACGGTGAAAGTTGCAACGGTTGAATCACCGCCTACAACGATTGTGCTTGTGCCGTCAGTTCCAGTAGCGGAGCAGTCTGCTTGAACGAATGCTACTGAAAAACCGGTTGAGTCCATACCGAGATTTGCGTTACCGTTGATTTCGAGGTTTTTACTGATAGCCGCGAAACCGATACCGATTGCCATGATTGCGCAAAGTAAAAATGCTACGATTGCTGTTCTTTTTGTTTTCATGAAAAAAATTCTCCTTAAATTATTTTTTTATTTTTTCCTTGCATATCTACAGCAAAGATAATGCCACGATTAATTTGGAGTCAACAAAAGCACCCCCTCGCTTATTAGCGTTAAATTTATGGCTAATTAAGCAATCACGTTTTCGTGTTGCAAAACACGAAAACGGGGTGCACCCCATAAAAAATTTTGTCCGCAACCCAATTATACTCCCTCGCAAAATTCGTGTCAATACATTTTGAGAAAAAAAACGACTATTTTCTTTAAAAAAGAAAAAAACCGGCTTTTTGCCGATTTTTTTATGTTTCTAGTTGCATTCGCAACAATCTTGATGCTCTGAACACTGTTCCATCTTCTCTTTTGCCTTTTCCTGACCCTTTTTTATAGCCTGTCTTATCTTTTTGGAATTGGCAACGATTACTGCTCCGCCGAGCATTCCGAGAACAAGTCCACACAAAAATTTATCGCACATATTTTCCCCCTTTTATCCGCTCTAATATCTTGTGCGAATTTTGGGGAATTATGCGTTAGGCGTTTTTCTTTGCTAAATAGTCGTCGATTGCCTTCTTAATTGCTTCTTCGGCAAGCACTGAACAGTGAATTTTTTGCGCAGGAAGACCGCCCAAGCACTCTACTACCTTTTTGTTGGTAACTTCCAAGGCTTCCTTTATGGTCATACCCTTTATCATTTCGGTTGCGGTAGAACTGGTTGCAATCGCAGCGGCGCATCCGAACGTCTTAAACTTTGCGTCCACTATAACGTCGTTTTCAATCTTTAAGGATATCTGCATTATATCTCCGCAAGAAGCGTTACCAACGGTACCTATTCCGTCGGGGTTTTCTATCTCGCCTACGTTTTTGGGGTTTTTGAACACGTCCATTACTTTTTCGTTATACATACTTTATCTCTCCTTCCGCCTTAAACAACGGTGACATTTCTCTTAATTTTTGTACTGCTTCTTTGATTTTCTCGACTGCGTAATCAACTTCTTCCATAGTGTTGTGTTTGCCGAACGAAAACCTTATAGAGCCGTGTGCAAGCTCTTCGGGAAGTCCCAATGCAAGTAGCACGTGCGACGGTTCTAACGAGCCCGACGAACAAGCAGAGCCGGACGAAACGGCAATTCCTGCGAGGTCTAGACTGAACAATATCGACTCGCCCTCGATGAACTTAAACGAGAAGTCTGCGTTTGCAGGAAGTCTATTCTCTCTCGGTCCGTTGAGTTTTACGAACGGAACTTCGGCTAATACTCTGTCTATAAATCTATCCCTTAAACTGCTTACGTAGTTAAAGTTCTTTTCCAAATCTCTATCGGCAATCTTAAACGCCTCGGCAAAGCCTACGATTGCAGGAACGTTGGTCGTTCCACCGCGCTTCATTCTCTCTTGGTGACCGCCCGTCAAAATGCTCTGCACTTTAACGCCGTTTCTGATATAGAGCGCGCCCACCCCTTTAGGTCCGTAAATCTTGTGTCCGCTCATACTCATTAGGTCAACGCCCAATTCCTTAACGTCTATTTTGAGCACACCTGCCGCTTGTACTGCGTCGGTAAAGCATACCGCCCCACAATCTTTGGCAATTTTTGCTATCTCTTTTATAGGCTCAATCGTTCCCACTTCGTTGTTCGCCATCATACAGCCGATAAAGATAGTGTCCTCTCTAACGATACTCTTTAAGTGTTCAAGGTCAACCACGCCGTCCTCATCCACTTTCATATATGAAATCTCAAAGCCCTCTTTTTCAAGTGCTTTTGCAGTAACGAGCATTGCCGCGTGTTCGATTGGGCTTATTATAATGTGCTTGCCCTTGTTCTTATAAGCGTTCGCTACACCGCGGAGCGCCCAGTTATCGCCCTCTGTTCCGCCCGAAGTAAAATATACTTCGTTGGGTTTAGCGTTGATTATCTTTGCAATAGTGTCGCGCGCCTCGTCAACGGCTTTTACCGATTCTCTACCATAAGCGTGCTGACTGTTGGGGTTACCGAAAACCTCGGTAAAATAGGGAAGCATTTTTTCTAGCGCCTCTTTGCAAAGGGGCGTCGTTGCCGCATGGTCAAAATAAATTTGTCTTTCCATAACTTCCTCCTTTATTGTAATTCGCCTTTTATCATTTGTTCAACGTTCATAGAGTCTAAAAGTTCGTTAATGCCCTTGTGAAGCCTTTTCCACACCCCACTCGACGGGCAGCACTTACATTTGCCGTCAGACTTAACACACTCTATGATTTCCATATCGTCCTCTAGTGCGCGTACTATCTCTCCCACCGTTATATCTTTCGGGGGGCGTGCTAGACTATAACCACCGCTCGCGCCTCTCGTCGCGCAAACTATATCCCTCGCGGAGAGCATGCGCATTATCTTTTCAAGATACTTTCCCGAAACGCCGACGTAACTCTCTAACGTGCTTGCGGAAACTAGATTGTCGGGATAATTAACTCCCAAGAAATGACAGGCTTTAAGCCCGTATTTTGTCTTTGACGATAATTTCACTTTTCACCTAATTGCAACCAAATCAGTTGCAATTAATATTATAGTTATATAATGGTCTATTGTCAAACAAAATAAACGCCCGACGGCAAGTTTTTTGCGTCGGGCGAAATATTTATTATTTTATTACTTCGAGCGTTTTTAACACTTCTGAAATTTTCTCTATTGCGACGTCCATTTGCGCCTCGGTATGAGTTGCGGTATAGCTCGTGCGGAGAAGTGCATAGCCTACGGGAGTTGCGGGAGAAACGACGGGATTAACGTATACGCCCCTATCGAAAAGCATCTTGCAAGCGATGAACGCCTTTTCGTCCTCATAGGTATAAATTGGGATAATCGGCGTTTGACTGTCGATTATGTTTACGTTGTTTTGCTTTAAGCCCTTTCGCATATACGCGCTTATATCGTGGAGGGCTTTTACTCTTTCAGGCTCTCTCTTTAATATTTTAAGCGCCGCCCTTGCGCAAGCAACGTTTGCAGGAGTAATACTAGCGCAGAAAATAAAGGGACGTGAAACGTGACGAACGTATTCGCACACCTCTTTTTTAGCAGCCATATATCCACCGAGAGAGGCGAGCGATTTTGAGAACGTTCCCATATAAATGTCCACGTCGTCCTCCAAGCCGAAATGCTCTGCCGTGCCCCTACCGTGCGCACCCAAAACACCTAGACCGTGTGCGTCGTCCACCATAACTCTTGCGCCGTATTTTTTTGCAAGCGCAACAATTTCGGGGAGTTTACAAATTTCTCCGCTCATACTGAACACACCGTCGGTTACGATGAGTATACCCGACACGCTAGTATCTATATTTTTTAGTTTGTTTTCCAAATCTTGCATATCCGAATGTTCGTATCTAACCATCTTTGCAAAAGACAGTCTACAACCGTCGTATATGCTCGCGTGATTTTCTTTGTCGCACAAAATGTAGTCGTTTCTACCTGCAATCGCGCTTATAATTCCGAGGTTGCTCTGAAATCCCGTGGAGAAGGTAACTACGTCTTCCTTTTGCAAGAAGGAGGCGAGCTCGCTTTCAAGTTCTACGTGCGAGGTCAGAGTACCGTTTAGAAATCTACTGCCCGAACATCCGCTTCCGTACTGTTTTAAGGCTTCCACACCTGCCTCTATAACCTCGGGGTGCGAGGTCAAGCCTAGGTAGTTATTCGAGCCTATCATTATGATATCTTTGCCCTCCATAACAACTTCGGGGCCTTGTTTGGAATTGAGTTGATGGAAATAGGGATATATTCCCTTCTCTTTTGCGTTCTTTACGTTTTCAAGACTATAACATTTTTTGAATAAATCCATAATCATTCTCCTTTAGTTGAATTATATACTAATTTTTTCAATATACAATCAACGCAAAATCAAATTTTATTGAACTTTGTTCAATAACGAATATGGGTCTATTATATCATTATTTTCAAAAAAGTGCAAATCGCCCTAATTTAACATATCCTTATCTCGCCTTGCTCTAAAAAACCTCAACGCGTCGCCCTTTACTCCGTCCTTATACAAAAGGTTAGCAAGGCGCAAGTTTTCGCGCTCTAAAAATACTATTCTTTCCTTTAAGAATTTATTTTCCTTTTTGGTCTTTGAAGATATACGTTCAACAAGATTGTTTATCTCCGTTTTAAGTCTTAAAAGTTGGTCGTCGGAAATTAATTGTTCGGGGGTGGGGCGGTCTAAAACGCCGTGCACGACCTCGCCCTCGCTCTCTAATTCGCCTATTAGTTTACGCACCAAATCAGGCTTATTCTTTACCGCGTTTCTATACTTGTTTTGGTAGCGCAACGCCCTCTTGCCGTCCCCCTCTGCAAGTTCGTTTATAGCGAACCTTACCGACTTGCCTTGACTTTTCGCGCTTAAAATTTTCTTTATGAGTTCTTCTTCCTCTTCACCTTTGAACTCCACGATTTCGCTAACGGAAATTGGGTTTCCGCTCAAATACTTATTGCAAAAGTCCTCGTCTTCTTTACTCATCTTTGCGAGTGCATAATATAGATTTCTGACCGTTCCTTTTGCCTTTCCGCACTTTATGGCATAGCGCGAGAACATCTCGCTCAAACTCTCCCCTCGCCTCGTCTTTAGAAACTCCGCAAGACCTATAACGTCGCTTTGCTTATAACCGTATATCTTTTCCATAACAATACTCCTTAAAATTTTTCAGTACGGTTATTGACATAATAAAGTAAAATTATACATACTTTTAATCGATATGTATTTTTATTTTTCCGCCACTTTCCCCTCGGCTATAAAACTTAACGGCATATATTACGGAATTATTACCGACACTATTAAATCGGTGAGGCTTGATTTAGAGAGCGATATATTCGTTGAGGTATGTCCTCTTAACGCGCAGGGCGAACAGATGAACTTTATATTAAACGAGCAATTTCTTTGCTCGCCTCCAGAACAGGTAAAACTAACAAATCTCAAGGGCGGGTACCTTGTAAAGTTTACTTGTCCAAATAAAAAAGAGCCTTTTACACTTCTCGCGCAAGAAAAATACCCCGACCTTTTAGCCACCGTCTATAAGGAAAACGGACTTAAAGCCTCGCTTGAAATAAACGGGGATTTTTGTTTGGAGCAGTTTCCGTTTAGTGCGGATAGTGCAACAATGTCGCGCTTTGAACTGTTTAACGAGTGCTTTTTGGCCATAGAATTTTGCGGTAAAGAGCCGTGGCTTGTGCTTTATAAGGTTAGCGGAAAAATAGAAAAGGTGCTTATGCGGTCTTGCAAACTCATTTTAGAGAGCAACGTACTTAAAACTCAAGAAGACTTTATCGATATGGCAAAACACACGGTAATATCAGAGTGGGAATACAAAAACGGAGAGCTTTATGAAAAGAGCCGACAAATTAGTGCAAAAAAACTTTTAGACCCTGATAAAATACCCTTAAAGCTTGTGCCCTATGCTTTTTTAGAGGAACTTTCGGTGGGTGGGTGCATTGAAAGTTTTCTTTGCGAGAACGTAAAAAAGAACGCCGATAAATTAAAGGCGTACTTGGGCGAGTTTATAGGAGTTATACCGCCCCCGATTTTTAGACGTCCCGACGAGGTGGGCGTGGTATTAATCGACGGCAACGGCTACAAGGTTGATTACTTTACGTTCGATTTTGAAAGAGGGAAAATTTGCAATATAAAAAAGTCGGCTGATTAGCCGACTTTTTATTTTTCTTTTTATTAAGCCATTTTAGCAGAAATAATCTTTACTGCGGGTTCACCTGTAGTCAAAACTACGGGAACTTTAATATTGGTTTTGTTGTAGCAAACGTATTGCTCGCCCTCTGCGACAAACAAATCGTCAATTTCGTCTTCTTGATAATCTGCTTTTTCTACACAGTTAAAGGTTAGTCCGTGGTTTTGGTCTGCCTTGGTTTCGTCATATTCACCGGTGTAGTAAATTACGTATTCGGTGAAATCTGCATCTTCTCTATCGCATCCTTTGATAATCTTGTTGAGTGCGTCTTCGTTGCCCTCTTCTTCAAAGTCGATTTGTGCAAACACGCAGAACCAATCGTTATAAGAACTAATAGTAGACGTGGGGATATACCAAGTTGCTCTACCAGAGGTGAGCGCGTTACTGTTCGTTCTGTACTCGTTGTCCGATGCGTACCACGTTCTCCAAAGACCAATAGCGCCTTTTTCACTAGTTAAGTTTGAACCTTTTGTTCCGCCACGAGTAAACTCTGCTTTGTCAAGTTCGGGTTTAATATCGTTTTGAACTATTCCGTTTTCAGCACTATATTTAAGGTCACCAACCATGAGTTGCTTCATATAACTTCCGTCGCCAAACAAATAGAAAATAGCGTCGTCATAATAGCCGTCGTTGATATAGCCCTCTATAGCGTCAACCGTTTCTTTTGCGAGGTGACCGTAAAGCTCTACGGTTAAAGTTACTTCTTCTGTTTCGTCCGTTTCGTTATTGTAAACTGAAACGGTAAGTTCCATTTCTCTTACGTCTTTACAACCTGCAAACGCAAAGCACGCTGAAACGAGCATAACTACAACGATGAGGTTAATAAATATTTTTTTCAAACCTTTCATATTAAATCTCCAAAGATTTCGCCATTTTTACTTACCTTTATATTTTACCCGTTTTTTATAAGATTGTCAATGTTTATTTAAAGTTTTATTAAGGAATTAAAAAGAAAATTAGTTAATAACAGTGTTTTTATTATTTTTCCTTGCCATAGAAATAAAAAAACCACATTGCATTAAGCAACGTGGTTTTTTCTTTTTAATCTTTTAGAAATTATTCAGCAACTGCTTCTGCGCCAGCTTCTTTGAACTTAGCGATCATAGCATCAGCTTCTTCTTTGGTAGCGCTTTCTTTGATTACCTTGCCGTCTTCAGCGAGTGCTTTAGATTCAACAAGACCCAAACCAGTGATATCTTTGATAACTTTGATAACGCCGATTTTGTTTGCGCCAACAGCTTTAAGAACTACCTTGAATTCGGTCTTTTCTTCAGCAGCGGGAGCATCTGCAGCCGCAACGGGAGCAGCAGCAACTGCTACGGGAGCAGCAGCGCTTACGCCAAATTCTTCTTCCAAAGCCTTAACGAGTTCGTTAAGTTCCAAAACTGTCATACCTTTAACTTCTTCAATCATCTTCTGAATGTCTGCCATTTTTCTATCCTCCATTTGATAACTTTTAATTTTAATTTTTTATTTTTTTAAGATTTTTTTGGTTGCTCTATTATTGAGCCTTTTTTTCTGCAACTGCGTTAAGCGCAATTACGAGGCTTCTCGGCATTGCTGAAAGCACACCGACGAAGTTGGAAATAGGAGCCTGCAACGAACCGAGCATTTTTGCAACGAGTTGTTCTTTGCTGGGCATTGCTGCAAGTGCTTTAACGCCGTTTGCGTCTACCTTGCCACCTTCAACAAACGCACTCTTAACAGTGATTTTGTCTTGATACTTTTTAGCTGCTTCTACGATAACCTTTGCAGCGCCTGTTTCGTCTGCGCCGAAAGCTACTGCCGTAGGACCGTTCAAGTCATCGTCAAAATCTGTAACGCCTAAATCGTGGAAAGCATATCTAATCAAAGTGTTTTTGTATACTTTGTATTCTACGTTGTTCTTTCTGAATTCACGACGAAGTTCGGTGTCTTCAGCAACGGTAAGACCGTTAAACTTAACGAATACGACTGATTTAGCTTCTTGAATTTTCTCTTTGATGGCTTGGGATAATTCTTTTCTTGCCTCTTTACTTGCCGACATCTCTTTGATACCTCCTTAATTTAATGAAAAAGCCCTCGAAAACCAAAACGGAAAACGAGGGCATGAACATATCACGCTTCACTAAACTTATCCGCCTCGGTTGGTCTGCCAAAATTTGACAAGTTAACACCTACTGTCTTGGGCTATTTAATTTACCTTGTGATTATAACACTTAAATTTTTGTTTGTCAACTAAATTTTAGCGTTAATTTTTACGCCAGGACCCATCGTGCTTGCGAGTGCAACGCTCTTAACGTATTGTCCCTTTGCTGCTGCAGGTTTTGCCTTAATGATTGCTTCGATAAGTGCTTCGTAGTTCTCTTTGAGTTTTTCGTTGCCGAAGCTCTTCTTACCAATCGGGCAGTGGATAATAGCGTTTTTATCCAATCTGTATTCAACCTTACCTGCTTTGGTGTCTTTGATTGCTTTAGCAACGTCCATGGT
>SVIY01000095.1 GCA_015069265.1 Clostridiales bacterium | reverse complement strand
TTGCAAGACATTTGCGCACCCCCGAATACAACGAACTTTTCGGTGGCGACCCAATGTGGATAACAGAGGCCGTTGGCGGTATGGGTGAAGACGGAAGAACGCTCGTCACAAAGAGTAGTTTTAGAATATTGCATACCTTATACAACCTCAACTCCTCCCCCGAACCCAACCTAACTATTTTGTGGTCAAACGCGCTCCCCGAAGCGTTTAAGAAATACTGCGCTAAAGTTTCTATTGATACTGACTCCATTCAATATGAAAACGACGATTTAATGCGCCCAATTTACGGAGACGATTATGCTATCGCTTGCTGTGTTTCGGCGATGAAAGTCGGCAAGCAAATGCAGTTCTTCGGTGCTCGTTGCAATCTTGCAAAACTCCTTTTAATTGCAATCAACGGTGGCTACGACACTTCAAGCAATATTCATATCGGACCGCAAATGCCCGTATTAAACAGCGAAAAACTCGACTTTAACGAGGTTATGGAGCGCTTTAACGTTTATATCGATTGGCTCTCAAAACTTTACGTCAACACGATGAACGTAATTCACTATATGCACGATAAGTACGCATACGAAAAGACTCAAATGGCTCTGCACGACACTTACGTTCACAGATTTATGGCGTTCGGTATTGCAGGTTTATCGGTAGTTACCGACTCTTTAAGTGCCATTAAGTATGCAAAAGTTACCGCTAAAAAAGATGAAAACGGCTTTATCGTAGGATTTACTCGTGAAGGCAACTTCCCCAAATACGGCAATGACGATGACAGAGTTGATTTAATTGCAAAAGAACTCACGCATAAAGTGATAACTTCTTTAAGAAAGACTCCCACCTATCGCAATGCTGAACACACGCTTTCTGCTTTAACTATTACTTCTAACGTTATGTATGGTAAAAACACCGCAGAAACGCCCGACGGTAGAGAGGCAGGCT
Organism: Clostridiales bacterium; assembly: GCA_015069265.1. Classification (GTDB taxonomy): domain Bacteria; phylum Bacillota; class Clostridia; order Christensenellales; family Borkfalkiaceae; genus UBA1259. The sequence goes on along the minus strand of SVIY01000095.1, from coordinate 2,281 downwards.
CTCCCTTTGCTCCTGGTGCAAACCCAATGCACAACCGCGAAGAAAACGGTGCGCTCGCATCTCTTAACTCGGTAGCAAAGCTCTCTTACGACGATTGCCGTGACGGAATTTCCAACACCTTCTCTATCACGCCAGATGCGCTTGGAAAAGATAAAGAACAGAGAATTGATAATCTTGTAAACATTTTGGACGGTTACTTTAAGAAAATGGCTCATCATATCAACGTTAACGTCTTAAATAGAGAAACGTTAATAAAAGCCTACGAAAATCCCGAAGATTATCCAAATCTTACCATTAGAGTTTCTGGGTACGCGGTAAACTTTAACAAACTCTCCCGTGAACAACAAAGAGAAGTTATTTCAAGAACATTCCACCAAAGCGTTTAATATGCAAGTAAAAGGAAAAATTCACTCAATACAAAGTCTTGGTACTGTCGATGGCCCAGGTGTTAGATTCGTGGTATTCTTTCAAGGCTGTCATTTACGCTGTAAATGTTGCCACAACCCTGATACTTGGGAATTAAACGCAGGTACGGAAATTACCGCAGGCGAGATTATAGAAAAGGTAAAAAAATACGTCGATTATTTTGGAAAAGACGGAGGAATTACCATATCTGGTGGCGAACCGCTTTTACAGTGCAGATTCGCAACCGAAATTTTCCGTCTTTGCCATAAAAACGGCATCAATACTTGTTTAGACACGTCAGGTTCTATCTTAAATGATAGCGTAAAAGAATTGCTCGACCTAACTGATAGAGTTTTGCTAGACGTTAAATACGTTACCAACTCTCTATACAAAGAAAACGTAGGATGCTCGATTGATACTCCGCTAAAGTTTTTAGATTATCTTAATCAAAAAGCAATTAAAACGACTATTAGACAAGTTATTATCCCAACGATTAACGATAAAGTGGAAGACGTATTAGCGCTTAAAAATCTGCTCGCCCATTATTCGTGCGTAGACAAAATCGAATTGTTGCCGTTTAGAAAAATCTGTCAAGTAAAATACGACCAATTAAAAATAGATTTTCCTTTTAAGGATATCCCGGAAGCAACAACGGAAACTATCGACAAATTAAACGAATACTTAAAGTAAAAAGACCGCAAACGCGGTCTTTTGTTTTATAAAAAAGAAAAAGTCCTTTTGCATAAGGACTTTTTTTGGAGCTGATAACCGGAATCGAACCGGTGACCTCATCCTTACCAAGGATGTGCTCTACCAACTGAGCCATATCAGCAGATGATTAAGCATTTTCTCAAACGCTTAATCATTATATAAGATTTATCTTTGTTTGTCAAACCAAAATTGCCGTTTTATAACAATTTTTTTATTTTTTTATTCTTGGGTTTGCTCTTCTGCTTGTTCGGTCGCTAAAACCTCTCCGTCTTCGGTGGTTTCTTCGTCGTTTTTCGGGGTAATAGCAATCTTTGAAACGGTCGAATCGTCAATTCTCATAATTCTAACGCCTTGAGTATCACGACCAATTTTACTGATATCTGCAACTGCAACCCTAATAATCGTACCGTTGCTAGTAATAATCATTATGTCTTCGGCTTCAGAAATGAGTTTTAAGCTTACGAGTTTACCCGTCTTTTCATTGAACGTGCCTGCCTTTACACCCTTACCGCCACGAGATTGCAGACGGTAATCTTCTATATCAGAACGTTTGCCAAAGCCATTTTCGGTCATAGTGATGACTTCACAGTTGTCGTGGATAACAGACATGTCAACGACGTAATCGTCGCCGTCAAGCATAATACTTCTAACGCCTTGCGTATCTCTACCCATAGGACGAACGTCTTCTTCACTAAATCTAATACACTTACCATCGTGTGAAGCGATAATAATTTGGTCGTTGCCAGAGGTTAATTGAACGGAAATAAGTTCATCGCCCTCTACGATACTAATAGCAATCTTACCGACCTTTCTAATGCTTGCAAATTCGGTTAGCGCGGTCTTTTTAATAAGTCCGTTCTTCGTTGCAAGCGCAATATAGCCTTCTGTTCCCTCCTTTAAGGGTATCATTGCGCGAACTTTTTCGTTATCGGATAGTTGCAAGAGGTTAACAATCGCTCTACCCCTTGCAGTTCTTTGACCTTCGGGAATCATATAGCCTTTCATACTATAAACTCTACCCTTATCGGTAAAGAACAACACGTCGTCGTGCGTCGAGGTTACGAACATATTGCTTACAAAGTCTTCTTCCTTGGGTTTATGAGCGGTTACGCCCTTTCCACCACGGCGTTGCGTCCTATACTCTGCAACGGGAACACGTTTAACG
>SVIY01000014.1 GCA_015069265.1 Clostridiales bacterium | reverse complement strand
TTGACTTTGAAATCAACCCCAACGAAGAAATCAAGAGGACGAGAGAGGTTGAGTTCGGTAAACACATTTATATTGATGCGGACGACTTCTCACTTGACCCGCCACCCAAATACTTCCGTCTTAAAAAGGACGGCTACGTTCGTCTAAAGAGCGCTTATATCATCAAGTGCGACGACGTTATTTTGGACGATAACGGGGAGGTTAAGGAGTTGCTTTGTTCATACGTTGCAGAAAGTAAGAGCGGAAACGACACGTCGGGAATTAAGGTTAAAGGCGTTATTCAATGGGTTAACGCGGATACCGCAAAAGACGTGGAAATTCGTCAGTACGGCTATCTCCTCAACGATGAAGAATATTCCGGACAAGATTTTTCCGAGCGTATGAATAAAGATAGTGTTAAGGTGTTTAAGGGAAAGGTAGAGCCTTACGTTATGGAAAACGGCGACGACGTAAGTTATCAGTTGATTAGAACGGGATACTTTAAGCTCCTTGATAGAAAGGGCGAAAAAATCGTCAGCGAAATCGTATCCTTAAAGGACAACTTTAACGTAAAGAAATAGGAGTTAAATATGAGCAAAGTTTGTTTTGAACTCAATAACGGCAAAAAAATAAATATTGAACTTTACCCCGAATACGCACCGATTAGTGCAGAGAACTTTTTAGACCTAGTTAAAAGCGGATTTTACGACGGACTTTGTTTTCATCGCGTAATTCCAGGCTTTATGATTCAGGGTGGCGGTTTTGTTCAAGAGAACGGACTTAAAGAAAAGAATGCGCCCCGTACAATTAAAGGCGAGTTCTCGTCTAACGGTGTTAAGAACGAATTAAAGCACGTTCCGGGCGTTATCTCGATGGCAAGGACGATGTTCCCTAACTCCGCGTCTTCGCAGTTTTTTATTTGCGTAGAAGAAGTTCCACATCTCGACGGACAGTACGCAGCTTTTGGTAAAGTGTGCGACGATGAAAGTTTAGAGGTGGCGATAGATATTTCCAAAGTCAAAACGACCTCTTGGGGTTATTACGACGATATCCCCGTTGAGCCTATCGTAATCGAAAAGGCAACCGTAATAGAAGAATAATGCAATAAACCCCCGTAGCGCGCGCTACGGGGGTTTTAATTATGTGTTTATAGTACTTCTCTGATTGCTAGCACTTCACCGCTAGTTCCGTTGAGTAGAAGTGCCTTTAAGTTGTCGCTACCGCTTGCTATCCCGACGTACCAATAAGATTTTTGATCCTTTACGATTACCCGCATTATTATCTCTGCATTAAACCTTCCGTCGCTATCTAGATGTGAAGAGATTAGAGAACTCTGATTTTTCTGCAAGTGTTTAAGTGCTTGTTCATAAGACATGGCGTCGCTTGGGAGAACAGAGTGCATTTTTATGCTCTCGGTGGTGCCGGAATATAATACGCTAACGTCGAATTCTTTCAACGTAAAATTATCCACTTCTATTGTGGCGGTTAAAGAGTGCGTTACGGGGTTTAGTGCAAAATCAGTCGAGTAAGTATGACCGTTAAAATCAAACGATAAAGTATACTCTGCGCTCTCTTTCGGAGCGTTAACAATTTTGAAAGTTAATAGGTACTTGCGCTGTCCAACCGTTTTATCAAAAGACGAGGGGGTTTCCTTAAAGCCGTAACCTGCTCTTAACGATACCGTTTCACACTCCCCGTAAAAAACGTCAGAACGCAATTCGCAAACGCTATCGGTTAGAGAAAGGGAGTCACTACAAGAGCAGAACAAAAGTGGGAAAATTAAAAGTAAACAAAAAATTAAGATTTTTTTCTTCATACACACCGCCTTTACGATATGGTATGAAAGAAAAAAACAACTAATTCGCAAATAATTGATTTTTTTGCCGTTAAAGTATTGATTTTTTTGTTTAACTTTGTTAAAATATTAAAAATTACTTTATACTAGCGGACTTTTTTCTAAATAATAGAGTCTTGCAGATTGTTAATTTTGGATAAAAGGAGAATACTATGGGAAAAATTATTAAAGAAGGCTTAACATTTGACGACGTATTGCTCGTTCCTCAAGCGAGTGAAGTTACTCCCAACTTGGTTGACTTAACCACTTCGTTGACGGCTGGGATAAAGTTGAATATTCCCTTGATGTCCGCAGCGATGGATACCGTTACAGAATCTCGTCTTGCAATCGCAATGGCAAGAGAAGGCGGTATGGGTATTATTCATAAGAATATGTCCATTGACGAACAGGCTCAACACGTTGACAGGGTTAAAAGAAGCGAACACGGTGTTATTACCGACCCGTTCTTTTTAGAACCCGACAATATGGTTAGCGACGCGCTTAAATTAATGGAAAAATATCGTATAAGCGGTGTTCCCATTACAAAGGACGGAAAACTCGTTGGAATACTCACTAACCGTGACCTTCGTTTTGAAAATAACTTCGAACAGCCCATAAAAAATATAATGACCAAAGAGAACCTCGTTACCGCTCCCGTTGGTACTTCGCTTGACGAGGCTCAAAAGATTTTAGGAAAGAACAGAATCGAAAAACTTCCTATCGTTGACGACAAGGGATACTTAAAAGGTCTTATCACCATAAAGGATATCGAAAAAGCTATCCAATATCCTAACTCTGCAAAAGATAAGAATGGCAGACTTTTAGTTGGTGCGGCAGTAGGCGTTTCCGCTAATACTATGGAAAGAGTTGACGCACTTGTTAAATCAAAGGTAGACCTTATCACTGTTGACAGTGCACACGGACATTCTAGAAATATTATGGAAACGGTTAAGGCTATCAAAGTAAAATATCCTAACCTTCCCATTATTGCAGGTAACGTTGCAACGGCAGACGCAACTGAAGCGCTTATCGACGCAGGTGCAGATATCGTTAAGGTTGGTATCGGTCCCGGCTCAATTTGTACCACTCGTATCGTCGCAGGTATTGGCGTTCCTCAACTCACGGCAGTTATGGACTGTGCGGAAAGAGCAGACAAGTTCGGAAAGAAGGTTATCGCAGACGGCGGTATCAAGTACAGTGGCGATATCACAAAGGCAATCGGCGGTGGTGCTGCTGCCGTTATGATTGGTAGCCTATTTGCAGGTACTTTGGAAAGCCCAGGTGAAATTGAAATCTACCAAGGCAGAAGCTTTAAGGTTTATAGAGGAATGGGTTCACTCTCCGCTATGGCTTGCGGTAGTAAGGATAGATACTTCCAAGAAGGCGCTAAAAAGCTCGTTCCCGAAGGCGTTGAGGGCAGAGTTCCTTACCGTGGAGCGCTCTCGGAAATCGTATTCCAAATGTGCGGTGGTATCCGCGCAGGTATGGGATATTGCGGAACAAAGACTATCGACGATTTGAGAAAGAAAGCGCAGTTCGTTACGATTACTAATGCTTCTCTTATCGAAAGTCACCCCCACGATATCTCTATTACCAAAGAATCTCCCAACTATTCGCCCAGAGGTTAATAATTTTCCGCTCTCTCGTTTTGAGGGGGCGGTTTTTTTGTGTTTTTAATTTACTAATTTTGTAAAATAGTGTACAATAAAGATATGATAAATAACAGCAAACGTTTTTTAAATGGAAAAATTAGCGCGTCGTCTTTTATTGCGATGCTCGCTATTTATATGTTTCTATCGGAACTAGGGCAGGCTATATTAGGTTCATTTGTCAGTGTAAAGAGCGCAGTATACGTGTTAGTTTGCGGTACTTTTCCGCCCATTTCAATGTTTTTGACTATCTTAATAGTAAAATTAGTCATAAAACAACCTTTTGGATATATTACTAGCTTTTCTAAATTTAATCCAAAGCATATCGTGAGCGCGCTACTGTTGAGCGTAGGTATGTTTTTAGGTCTAGGTTGGGTTAATATTTCAATATCAATGCTCTTTGAAAAAATTGGCGTTAATAGTAGCTCAATAACCTTGCCACTAAATAACGGACTGCAGTTTGTTTTGTCTTGCGTTGTGTTTGCCTTGCTTCCCGCTGTCGCGGAAGAGTTTTTCTTTCGCGGTGTGATGCAAAATGGGTTAAAAGGCTCGGGAATTTTTGCAAGTTCATTAATGGTCGGTTTGTTTTTTGCGCTTTATCATTTATCCGTTCAACAATTACTGTACCAATTTATTTTCGGCGTGATGATGTGCGTCATTGTCAGCGTGTCAAAAAGTGTTATTCCGTCGGTGATATCGCACTTTATCAATAACTTTGTTATAATTTTGCTAACTTATTTAGGGGTAGAGGTCAATTTTTTTAATCCACTACTTATAGCGTTGGGATTATGCTCTCTGTGTGCGTTTATAATGCTTTGCGTAACCGATAAAAACTTCAAAAAAGCACGCGCAGTCACCACTTCTGGTGGGGTTAGGTCTTTCTTGATTCCATCTGGAATTTTATCAATCGCATTTTGCGTTTTAATGATTATTGTTTTGGCGGTAGTATAATGGTAAAAATCAATTTAGTTGCAGTCGGTAAGGTTAAGGAAAATTACTTTTCAGACGGCATAAAAGAATACGCTAAAAGGCTCTCTAGGTTTTGCGATTTTAATATTATAGAGATTGGCGAGGAGAATTTTTCCAAAGCCGACAACGGCACGATAAAAATCGTCAAAGAGAAAGAGGGCGAAAAGATTTCCGAGTACTTAAAAGGCTACGTTATTGCAATGGCGATTGAGGGCAAAAAAATGTCAAGCGAAAAGTTTGCGGACAAGCTAGACGCCGTTATATCGCGCGGTAACGGGGTTATAACCTTTGTTATTGGCGGTTCTTACGGGCTTTCGGATAAGGTTAAGAGTAGGGCGGATGAACTTATGTCATTTTCCGATATGACCTTTCCGCATACGTTATTCCGCTTAATGCTAACAGAACAAATATATCGTGCGTTTTCCATACTTAACGGTAGCGCATACCACAAATAAAACATACCATATGGTATGAACGTTTTATTAGAACTTGAAAATTTTTTCAATAGCTATAAAGGAAAAAAGCAAATTATAGGCAGAAGTGAAAGGGGAAAACCTTTATACTGCTTTGACGTTAAAAAGAGCGAGCGCCCCGTCGTTATAGCGCAGTACGCTATACATGCAAGGGAGTATATAACCACTTACCTTGCTATCGAACAGATTAAGTATTTTAATAGGTACGGAAGGCGAGGGCGAGTGCTTTTTATACCCGCGCTTAATCCAGACGGAATAGCGATTTGTAGAGAAAAGCCACTCTATAAAGCGAACGCCAACGGCGTGGACTTAAACGTAAATTTCGACGCGCGGTGGGGAACGGGTGCAAAGAACGTAACGGAAAAGGGCGATGAGAATTTTATAGGAGGGGAGCCGTTTAGCGAGGCAGAAACGCGCGCTATACGCGATTTTACCCTAAAAATTATGCCTGATGCGACCATTAGTTATCACAGCAAAGGCGAGGAAATTTATTGGCGGTTTTTTCAAGAGGGCGATAGGGAGAAAAGGGACTTCTTCATTGCTAAAGCACTTGCTAAAACAACAGGCTATACTATTAAAGATACTCCCGATTCTGCGGGGGGATATAAAGATTGGTGCGTTCAAAGGTTAAATATTCCTGCGTTTACAATGGAGGTGGGAAGCGACAACCTTTCTCACCCAATAGAAAAAAACCAATTAGAAGAAATATTTCAAAGGTGCAAGGGGATAACGACAATTCTTATTTGTGCTTTGGAGAGATTATGCAAAAAAAATTTATGTTAAGCGCCATAAAAGAGGCGCTAAAAGCAGTTATTGAGGACGAAGTTCCTATCGGTGCGGTAATAGTAAAAGACGATAAGATTATTGCGAGAGCACATAATAAAATGGAAAAGACGCAACTCGCAACCGCCCATGCGGAAATTTTGGCAATCAATAAAGCTTGCAAAAAACTTAACAGTTGGAGGCTTGACGGTGCGGAAATGTACGTTACCATAGAGCCTTGCGCAATGTGTGCTGGTGCGATTGTGAACGCGCGCATAAAAAAGGTATATTTTGGTGCATACGAAGAAAAAAGTGGATGCGCACAATCAAAGTTTGAGGTTTTAACTAATAGCGGACTTAATCACTCTACCGAATTTGAGGGCGGAATTGAGGGCGAAAGGTGCGCGCAAATAATAAAAAATTATTTTAAAGCAAAGAGAAAGCAAAAAAGTCTTGACTAAAACAAAGTTTTGTCATAAAATAGATACGTACTATATGTACATAAAGTTACATTAGGAGAAAGATAAAATGATTACACACGGCAACTCGATTGAAATCTTGGCAGGCAATTCCAACAGAAAACTTGCTGAAGCTATCGCAGCGGAATTAAAGCTCCCCCTTTCTAACGCAGAAGTTGGAAAGTTTTCCGACGGGGAAATTAGCGTAACACTTCCGCAAACTGTAAGAGGTAAGGACGTATTTATTATCCAATCTACTTCTATCCCTGTAAACGACAATCTTATGGAACTTCTCATAATGATTGACGCATGCAAGAGAGCATCTGCAGGTAGAGTTACGGCAGTTATGCCTTACTTTGGATATGCAAGACAAGATAGAAAAGCACGTCCCAGAGACCCGATTACAGCAAAACTTGTGGCTGATATCTTAACCAGTGCGGGCGCAGACAGAGTTTTAACCATGGACCTTCACGCAGCACAAATTCAAGGTTTCTTTGATATCCCCGTTGACCACCTTTACGGTGCACCCTTGCTCGCAAGATACTACAAAAAGAAAATGGACGAAAACTGGGTAGTAGTTTCTCCCGACGTTGGTAGCGTTGCAAGAGCAAGAAACTTCGCTTCAAGATGTGACGCGTCGCTCGCAATCGTGGACAAGCGTCGTCCCAGAGCAAACGCTATTGAAGTTATGAACGTTATCGGCGACGTTGAGGGTAAGACCTGTCTTATGGTTGACGACATGATTGACACCGCAGGAACAATTTGCCAAGGTGCAGAAGCACTTGTTAAGAACGGTGCTAAAGAAGTTTACGCATGTTGCACTCACGGAGTTTTGAGCGGACCTGCTATGGAAAGACTTACCAAGTCGCCCATAAAGGAAATCGCAGTTCTCGATACAATCGATATGCCGGAAAACGTTAAAAACAATCCCAAGATTAAAATCTTGTCGGTTGCAAAACTTATCGCAAGGGCAATATCCACTATCTATGCGGATTCATCCCTCTCGGCAATTTACGAAGACTAATTATAACGAAAGAAAGCCGTTTATTTACAAACGGCTTTTTTGATGGAGAACAAAGATGAAACTAATCGTTGGACTCGGTAACCCCGACGATAAATACAAGAAGACCTTTCATAACCTAGGTTTTATGGCGGTGGAGAGGTGTGCGGAAAAACTCGGAGCAGAGTTTAGCAAAAACAAATGTCGCGCACTAATCGCTGAAACAAGGGTGGGAGCGGAAAAAATTATTCTCGCCAAACCGCAAACGTATATGAACTTGAGCGGAGAAAGTGTTGTAGAACTTGTAAATTTTTATAAAATAGACCTTAAAGACGTAATCGTCGCATACGATGATTACGACCTAAACAAAGGCGCTATAAGAATAAGAGAGAGCGGTTCTGCCGGTACGCATAACGGAATGAGAAACATCGTTGAAAAAATAGGCAGTGCTTTTCCTAGGGTTAGAATTGGATTTAAGCCCCAAGAAAAGATAATGATTCCGCTTATTGACCTTGTTTTATCGGGTATAAAGGAGGAGGATAAAGAGGTTTTTGATAAAGCCATAGAGGGCGCGTCGAACGCACTTTACGACTTTGCCAAAGGCGAAACTATCCAAAACGTTATGCAAAAGTATAACTGCAAACCCTAAAACCCTTAAAGAAAGACTATGCTCAAAAATATTATAAAACTATCCGAAAGAAACAATTCGGTAAAAGAATTGTTAGATTGCATCCGCCAAGGTATACCTTCGGCGGTTTTCGGCGTTACCGACGCGTTCAAAAATTACCTCGTGTCAGTAATGACGGATAAAGTTTTATACGTCGTTAAAGATAGCGTTAGCGCGCGCTACGCGGTTGAGGGAATAAAAGAACTTTGCAAAAAAGAGGTCGTATATCTCCCGCCTAAAGACGAAACGCTTTTAATAAGTAGAGCATTTTCCAAAGATAATGCGTATGAGAGGATAGTAGCGCTGGGGAGTCTAGAAAGTGCGGACGTTGTGGTGACTACTGCCGAAGCATTAATGCAACTCGCCCCCAATAAGATTGAAAAACTGACCTTTAAGAAGAACGCCGATTGCAGTCAAGAAAATGCACTGTCAATGCTCGTTAAGATGGGGTACGAGCGCGTAGAAAGCGTTGCGTCCAAAGGTACTTTCTCTATGCGCGGTGATATTTTGGACGTTTATCCGATAAATTCAGAGCATCCCGTAAGAATAGACTTTTTTGGCGATACTGTAGAGACTATAAAACGTTACGACGTGGAAAGTAGAGAGAATTTAGGCTTTTGCGATGAAGTAACGGTCTTTCAAGCGGTAGAATTCTCCTTTTGGGAGGATGATATAAATCTATTTAAGTTACAAATAAAAAACCAATTAAAAGATGCGGACAGAGAGCGCAGAGTGCGCTTAAAGGTGCTTGCGGACGATATGGAAGTCGCAATGGAGAACTTTAATGCAGACGGTTTTTCCGCCCTTGCTCCGCTTTCTCGCTCTGTGGTAAACACATTAGAACTAATAGACAAAAACACAGTCGTAGTGTTTGACGAGGCAAAGCGCGTAAATGAACTTGCACTTCTTAACGAAAGAGAGTTTAACGAACGTTTTAATTCCCTTTACGAAGCGGGCGAAGTTTTTTCTTTCGCAAAAAAGAACTTGAGCGGGGTAGAAGCGCTTATAGAGGGGTTAAAAAGCTTTAGAGAGGTCGCGTTGCAAACGCTCTCTACCGTTATTCCGTTCTTTAATCCCTTAAAAATAATAAATCCAGAAACGGCAGGCGTTGCCGATTATCAGCTCGATTTCAAGGAGGTCTTTACCGATATAGATAACTGGCTCCGTTCGGGGTATTCGGTAACTGTATGCACGGGCGAAGCAAAGCGCGCGGATAATTTTTCGCTTGAACTTTCAACTCGCGGTATAGCATCCTCTATAGATAGAGATACCGAGCTCAAAGGGGTTATGATAACTACTGAAAGGCTTGGTAGAGGCTTTATTTTCCACGAAGAAAAGGCGGTAGTTATAGGTAGTGGTAACCTCTTTTCTAAACCAGTTGCTTCGCGCAAGCTAAAAACAAAAAAGAAAGGCTTTTTTACCGCGCCAGAGGTTGGCGATTACTGTGTACACGAAGTTCACGGTATAGGTAGAGTTCTAGGCAATAAAAAGATATCCTCAACCGAGGGGACAAAAGATTACGTCGCCGTAGAGTACTCTGGCGGTGACCTTTTGTACGTTCCCGTAGAACAAATGGACCTCCTCACAAGATATCTTGGCGGAGAGAAAAAACCAAGGCTGTCAAAGATTGGCGGTAAGGACTTTGAAAGGATAAAGAAAAACGTAAAAGAAAGCATTAAAAAGATGTCTTTCGACCTCAAAAAGCTCTATCAAGAACGCGACGAACTGAAGGGGTATGCGTTTACCGACGATAAAGAACTTCAAGCGGTGTTCGAGAGTTCTTTCCCCTTTGAAGATACACCAGACCAAGCGACTGCAAATGCCGATATCAAAGCTGATATGACTTCTATGAAGGTTATGGATAGGCTAGTGTGCGGTGACGTGGGCTTTGGCAAGACCGAAGTTGCGCTCCGAGCAGTATTCCGCGCGGTTGCAAACGGAAAGCAAGCGGTTATGCTAGCACCTACGACTATACTTACCGAACAGCACTATAATACCGCAGTAGAGCGTTTTAACGAGTTTGGAATTAAAATAGCATGCCTTAATAGATTTAAGACGAAAGTGCAACAACAAAAGATATTGGAAGACTTAAAAGAGGGCAAAATAGACTTTATTATTGGTACGCACCGCCTTTTAAGTAAGGACGTTGAGTTTAAAGATTTAGGACTTTTGGTTCTTGACGAAGAACAACGTTTTGGTGTAGAGCACAAGGAAAAAATTAAACTACTCAAAAAGAACGTGGACACAATCACGCTTACCGCAACCCCGATTCCTAGGACGCTACATATGTCTTTATCGGGAATTCGTTCGATAAGCACCATAAATACTCCGCCAAAGAAACGTTTGCCCGTTCAAACGTACGTTACAGAGGAGACGGAAACGCTTATTAAGGACGCGGTAACAAGAGAGATTAACCGCGGAGGACAGGCGTTTATACTCTACAATAGGGTGGAGAACATATTCAACTTTGCTGAAAACATAAAAAGGCTTATGCCTAACGTCAGGGTTACCGTCGTGCACGGACAAATGGAAGAGAGGGTGCTAGAGCGCAATATTTTCGCCTTTTATAACGGCGAGAGCGACGTTTTGATTTCTACCACTATTATAGAAAACGGTATCGACCTCCCCAAAGCTAATACGCTTATAGTTATCGACGCGGATAAACTTGGACTTTCAACACTCTATCAGTTAAAGGGCAGAGTGGGAAGAAGCGACCGCCTAGCGTACGCGTATTTTACGTTTAAGCGCGAAAAGATTTTAAGCCAAACTGCATTCGAAAGACTTAACGCTATTATTGAGTTTACCGAAATGGGTAGCGGAATAAAGATTGCTATGCGCGACCTAGAAATTAGGGGTGCAGGCAATATTTTAGGTGCTGAACAGCACGGACATATGGATAAAATCGGTTACGAATTATATTCTAAACTGCTTCGCGAAGAATTGTCGGGCGAAGAAGAGATTATGCCCGAACTCGACGTTAGGGTTACCGCATTTATTCCCGATAATTACATTGAGAGCAATATCGCAAGAATGGACGCGTATAAGGAAATTGCCGAAATCAATTCACTAGACGCGGAAAAAGAATTTAGAACAGAGATACAAGACGCTTACGGTGCGCTTCCCGAAGAGACAGACAACCTAATAAACATTGCCGTCGTTAAAAGACTGTGCGTAAAACTTGGCGTTACGGAAATAAACGTCAAAAAAGACGAAGACAGTATAATATTTAGCGACTTTAAGGCGTTTGCGAACGAAAAACTACGCAGTGCAATCGACAGTTTTGACGGGGAGGTTAGAATTTCCATGGCAACTTCTCCCAAATTAGAGTTTAATAGGGGGGCTAAATCTGGTGCGGAAGCTTTAAACTTTATGAAAAATTTCCTTATCCTAGCCTCAAAATAAAAATTTTTTTAAGAAGTACGGTAATTTTGTCAACGAAAAATCATCAGTAAAAAACTGTAATATTTAGCAATTTTAAGGAATATTATTATTACATAATAAATGGTTTTACAAAAATTTTAACTCTTTACTGCGATAAATAGTTGACAAAGTTTTTGAAAAGTAGTAAAATTACGCTTGATGGGTGTTTAACAACACTGAATTTATCAAATAAGTCCTGTTTTATGGGGCAAAGGAGGAAGTTTTATGAAGATTGCTGGTTTAATCGTTGGTATTTTTTCTTTCGTATTGAGCTTAATCTCTTGGTTGTTCGTAGCACTCCCCGTAGTTCAAATCGTTATCATCGTTTTGGCTATCGCTGGTATCGTTCTTTCTGCAATTGCAGGTAAGAAAGAAAAGAGTGGCGCAGCTACTGCAGGTTTAGTGTTCAGCATTATCGCAACCGTATTCGCTACCATTTGGTTCATGACTTGTGGTTTGTGCGTAATGTGCGCTGCTTGCGAACTCGAAAAAGCTGCTAATGCTGCTGCAGGCGCTCTTAACTAATCCTTTATAAACAGGATTACAAAATTGAGACTAACGGAAAAGCCCCGTATATCGCGGGCTTTTTTGTTAGCAAAAATCTGATTTACAAAAGGTGGTATTATGATTCACGCACCTAATCCATATTTAAATATTTTCGGAAAAGATATTCCTTGGTACGGTATTTTGTTTGCCGTAGGACTAGTTGTCGGTGGACTTGCATCTTCCATTAGAGGAAAGAAGAGAAAAATTGACCGTTTTGATGCCGTTGTTGGCGCATGCTTTGCTGGTATCGGTGGACTCTTTGGTGCAAAATTGCTTTCAATTTTTGGCTCTGTTGATTACATCGCATTCTATAAAATACCGTTTGTACAAGTAATTCAAAACGGCTTTGTATTCTACGGCGGTCTTATCGGCGGTTTTATCGGTCTTGTTATTTACTGCAAGGTTTACAAGGAATCTTACACCGATTATCTTGATATATTTGCCGTAAGCGTACCACTCGGTCACGTTTTTGGAAGAATTGGCTGTCTTATTGCAGGATGCTGTCACGGTATGCCATACGACGGATGGTTATCTATTATTTATAACAATCCGCTAGACACAAGCACGCCCGTTGGAACACCGCTCCTTGCAGTTCAGCTTATCGAGTCCTTTTCGCTTTTGATACTCTATATTATACTTGAAATAGTGTTTTATAAAACCAAAAAGAAAGGTCTTCCCACTTGCCTTTATATAATCGGTTACTCGGCAATTCGCTTTACCCTCGAATTCTTTAGAGGTGACGCGGCAAGAGGCGGTGGATTTATTTTCGGTATGTCTACCTCTCAACTAATTAGCGTACTACTCGTTTCCACAATGGTCGTAACCCTTATTTATCTCTACCTTAAAAAGAAGTGTGACGGTAAAAAGGAAGGCTTTACAGATGCGCTTACTAGCACTGTAATGGGGGCTGTAGGATTTATCTTGTCCGCTATTTTAGTGCTTTTCTCAACGTCTAATATTCCGTTTGCAAAATGCGGAACGAATATGGTATACTGCGTTCTTATGTGGTCGCTTACCGGAATGATGTTTGTCAAAGGTTTATGTAAGTACTTAAAGGTAAGAGCGCTTAAAAAAGAGGGTAAGGAAGTAGCGCTATCCGTTGAGCTTATGAGCTTTAGTGGTATGGTGATTTCCGCACTCGGAATGTTGTTTGCGTTAACCGCAACAATTCAAGTATTCGTTGCTCTTGGCGTGTTGTATTAAAATTCAACTAAAAAAATAAGGCGAAAAGTGAAAGCTTTTCGCTTTTTTTATATTTGACGCAAAAAAGGCAATAAAAAATTGGCAAAAACGATTGCAAAATTTTCGTATATAGTATATACTTTATAGGTATAAAACTTTTATAAGATACAATGGGAGATATTATATGAAGAAACTGTTTGCCTCTGTGATTGCTGTAATGCTCGCACTTGCTATGCTCGTTATGAGCGGGTGCAAACTTATAGAAACCAATCAAGAAAAAAACGTAAAGCAAGTCGTTGCAGTAGTTCAAATTGACGAGACTGCACCCAAGGATGAAATCTTAAAGAAAGACGTTCTTCTTGGATATTTAAACTACGGTTATTATCAAGAATACCAAGGCACAAGTCGTGAGAAGGTTATCAACGATATCGTAAAGAACCTCGTTCACAGCAGAGTGTACTTGCAAAATGCAATGCTTCGTTTTAGTGCTAACGACGGTATTTATGCAGGCAACATCGTTAAACCTGAACTCGCTCTTGCAAACAAGTTTGACGTAAACGCATACCTTACCGACGAAGAGATTGTCGAAGCTACTTACCTTGCTAAAAAGATGCTTAACGACAATATCGAAAGTTACGAAAAGGCTGACGATGAAAAGTTGGGCGATACCTATACGGGTGAAGTTAGAAAAACTCCCACAGGAGCAGAAAACGCTAAAGACCCCGAACCCACTTTTGAAGACAAGAAAAATTACCAAATCATTGTTGACGTTGAGGGCGACGGAAATAAGAGATACGACGCTGTAAACGCTTTCCTTGAAGTGCTAGAAGCAAACAACCTTTTAGGTGCTTACAAGACTAACATAGAAGAAACCGATTACTACGTTGAAACGTTGCAATCACAAAAAGAACAAATCGTTATCGACAAATACGTTAAATGTATTTATGATAGCGTTCAAAACAAATATGATTTTGACGACGTAAAAGCGCTTTATCTTGAAAAACTTGCTAAACAAGAAAAGTGGACGGATGCCGACTATTCGACAGCGCTTTCCTCGGCAAGTGCAACTACTCCCATTTTGTACGCACCGACTGGAACTTACGGATACGTTTACAACCTTCTTATTGGTATAACCGACGACCAAAAGGCAGAACTTAAGGAATGGGACGAACAAAATCCGAGTGCTGACGCTTCTGTTCGCAACGCAAAGAGAGCAGAAATTTTGAGTAGTTCTGTTGTTACCGACCTTCGTTCGTCTTGGATATTGAATGGTTACGATTTTGACGGAACAAAGTTCACGGGAGATTATGCTCTTGCTGGTGACGATTCGCTTGCTTTCGGTGGCGACACTATTCTTCTTAATGGAGAAGATAAAAACAATGACGATTACACCGCAGAATATGGTGTTTCGGAGGTTGACGAATTAAGCCTCGATGAGTTTATTAAATTGTTTGAAACTTACCTTTACGGCAGTGCTCAAACTGACAACGTAAATTATACGGACGGCGCTGTTTACAAAGCAGTTAATAGCTCTAATGCTAATGCAAATTATGACCAAAGAGTAAACGAACTCTTGTTTGCATATTCTACTGACCCCGGTTCGTTAAATACCTACAAAGGTTATGCAATTAGTCCTATACCCGACGGCAGTGATAAAGAAACTTGGCAACAAGAATTCGCTGATTACGGCAGAGAACTTCTCGCTATGGGCCCCAACAGTTATATAATGGTTGCAACCGATTACGGTTATCACATTATGTTCTATTCAGAGAGTTATAAAGTAGGCGCTGTTTATAGTGACCTTGAAAAATATCTCGATGGTGAATGCGCTCAATTAAAAGCGGACGGACAAACTTGGGAAAGCGTGTTTGAACAAATGCAAAAAGATTGGGTAGATATTACCGACACCAATTCCGAAAAAGAATTTGACGTTAAAGACACTTATCTTTATGCTTTGTACAACGAACTCGTTGTTGCTGAAATTAACGAGCTTTACAACAAAGATTACGTTGAGTTGATAGATAAATACGTTTACCTAGAAGACGGCAAGGTAGAAATTTTTGAAGACAGATATCAAGACTTGATTGACGTTGAACAATAGTTAATAAGGGCAGACGTAAAGTTTGCCCTTAAATTTTATATATATTTATGATTATTTATTTTGACACTGAAACCACGGGGCTTCGACCAGGTCAGATTGCTCAACTATCGTACGTTTTAGCGGACGGAGAGCAGGCGCGTGGAAAGAACTTCTTTTTTACAGTAGACAGTATGGATTACGGTGCATATTCGGTGCACGGCTTTTCTTTGGAAAAACTATACGCATTGTCTAACGGTAAACGGTTTGGCGATTTAATTGAGGAGATTGAAGCCGATTTTTGCTCTGCCGACCTCGTATGCGCACATAATACGTCTTTTGACTTTATGTTTATGAGAAAGGAGTTTGAAAGGCTTGGGAAAATATTTACAGTAAAAAGAGAGTTTTGTTCGATGAAAAAACTCACTCCCGTTTGTAAACTGTTGCGTTCGGGTGGTGCGTATAAATACCCAAAACTAAACGAGGCTTGCGCCCACTTTGGAATAACCGATACCGAGATAAAGCAGACGTTAAACTCTCTTTATAATGCTAATGCAAACTATCACGACGCGCGTTTTGATGCGACTGCCGTATATCTTTTGATGGATAGGGCAATGAACAGCGAACCGTCTTTACGTTCGTTAAAGGAATATTTATAATGAAACTTGAAACACATTGTCATACGTTTGGCACAAGTTCTTGTGCGGACACCAAGAATGAAATAATAATTGAAAAGTACTTAAAGGCCGGGTACGGCGGTATAGTGGCAACCAACCACTTTTCCGTTCACGCGTATAACGGCTATTTCCCCGGTGCAACTCACAAGGAAAAAGTCGACAGTTTTTTTGCTTTTATAGACGAGTTTTCGGCTATGTGCAAAGAGGTTAACATTAAGGCGTTTTGGGGAGTGGAAGTTAGAACGCCTTTCCCGAAAGAAGTTAGCGGTACCGAATTTATGGTGTATGGGCTTGATAAAAAGTATTTTTACGACAAACCGCTCTTTTTATATTCGCAACAAGAACTGTTTGAGTTGTGCGAAAAAACAGGCGCGTTTATGTATCAAACGCACCCATTCCGCAGAGGAGTAGTTGCCGGCGACCCTAACTTTATGCATGGCGCAGAAGCGTTTAACGGACACTATCATCATCCTAACAATAATGAAATTGCTCAAAAATTTTGTAAAGAAAATAGCCTAATTGAAATGTCGGGAACAGACTTTCATCACGTGGACCAACCTATAACGGCAGGGATAATTATCCCCGACGACGTTAAGGACGAGTCTCAACTTGTACAGATTATAAAGAATAGAGAGTATACAAGTATCCGTGACGAGCAAACGTATATAGAGGAATATACGCGATATAGAAACTCTCGATAGTATATTATAATTATTAAAAAATTGGCAAAAGCAGTTAAAAATGCTTGTAAATTTTTATTTGATTTGATACAATACAGTAGCAAATTGAATAGGGGTATCGCCAAGCGGTAAGGCAACGGACTCTGACTCCGTCACTTCGTTGGTTCGAATCCAGCTACCCCTGCCAAGCAAGAGCACCCAAAGGGTGCTTTTTTGCTTGGCAGGGGTAGCTGTTCTCTATGAGACCCGCTGTTCGTTCGTCTTTGACGGACAGTCTTGAGGGGCAAAGTTCTGCCAGGGTCCCTTTAGGGTATGGCAGTATCCAGCAATAGAGTAAAAAGCAAGAGCACCCAAAGGGTGCTTTTTTGCTTGGCAGGGGTAGCTGCTTTCTATGAGACCCGCTGTTCGTTCGTCTTTGATGGACAAGGGCTCCTTAGCGAAGCGGAGAACTCTCACATCCTTTCCGCCAACACAAAAGGACTATCACTTGATAGTCCTTTTTTAATAACTTTCCGATATGCCTAAAAAATAATCAGCAGATATATTAAAAGCAATAGCCATACGCTTTAATATGTCATAACCTGGTTTTGCCTTGCCCTTTAACCACTCACTAACTTGGCTTTGTTTTACGCCTATCGTTTTTGCAAAGCTAACTTGCGTTAAATTATTGTCTTCTAAAAAATCTTTTAAAATATTCTTAAAATCAACTTCCATATTTTTATTATATAGAATTTTCTATAAACTTACTTGACATATAGAATATTCTATATTATAATTTTCTTGTCATTTTTTTATAAAGGAGAAAACGCATGAAAAAACCAAAATTAAATAATATTGACAAGCTGTTTTTGTCTGGTAAAAACTTTTCACTAACGGAAAGTCAATATTACAATGAAACTCAAGCAACTTTACCAAAAGATTTTTACTATCTTAAAAACAAATCTGCACTTGCTAAATTAGCGAAACAACGAGGATATAAAATATTATTACAAGAAAAAACAATTTTATTTGAAAAGGAGAATTAAAATTATGGCACAAATTAGATGTTACAGATGTGGTAGTTTAAACGTTGATGTTAGTACTACAGTAAATAGTGATTATAGTGTTAAAAAAGGTTTATTAGGTAGATTTTTATTTGGAGCAGGTGGCTCTGTCATGGGTGTTAATGGAAAAAAGACAGAAAAAGTCACCTATCATTGCAAAGATTGTGGAGAAATGTCTTCTATGTGTATGGGCGAAAGTCTGTCTTTAGAAATATCAAAAGCGATTAAAGATAATGACAAATTTAAATTACAATTTTATAAGAAACGATACAATAATATCGAATGGGAAGAAAAAAAAGAAATTAATAATTTGATGACAGATTTGGAATCTGAAACAGACGAGTTTATAGTAGAATTAGAACAAGGCATAAAGGAAGTTTGCAAAGATTGTTTTTCTAAATATACTATATCTAAAATAACTAAAGTAATCATACCTTCAACAGTTGAAACTATAAAAAAAGAAACTTTCAAAGGTTTTGAAAACCTAAATGAAATCTCCATTGATGCACTAAACTCCGAACTAACAACAATAGAAGATTATGCGTTTTCTGATTGTACTAACCTAACTTGTTTTGATCTTCCACACAGGCTGCAAAAAATAGGAGAAGGAGCATTTTATAACTGTACAAACTTTGAATTCTTCGCAATTACACGTCATCATAAAAATATTAAAGAAATTGGTCGATATGCTTTTAATAATAGTGGACTCATTAACATTTATATAAGCAATTTTGTTGAAAAAATTGGCAAACACGCTTTTCCCTCAAGCGTATATTTACTACGATTTGATGTACCAGCTAAATTTAAAAGTGAAGAAAGTGAAGAAATATTTGATACAGCTAACGTAGAAGACTGTAAAAAAATGTTGCAATATGACCTTATAAAAATATAATTATCAAATTAGTTTTACGTTTCACAAGCCCTGCCAAGCAAGAGCACCCAAAGGGTGCTTTTTTGCTTGGTAGGGGTAGCTGCTTTATATGAGACCCGCTGTTCGTTCGTCTTTGACGGACAGTCTTGACGGGCAAAGTTCTGCCAGGGTCCCTTTAGGGTGTGGCAGTATCCAGCTACCTTTTACAACTTTATTACAAAAACACTTTAACAAACGAAAAAAATGTGTTACAATATAAATATGAAACTACTTTCTCCTGCAGGCAATTTCGAGTGTTTAGTTAGCGCTGTTATGAACGGTGCGGACGAGGTATATCTCGGAATTAATCAATTTAATGCGCGAAATAACGTTGACGGCTTCACGTTGGAAACTCTGTCTGAAGCGGTTGATTTTTGCCACCTTTTTTCAGTAAAGGTGAGCCTTGCAATAAACATACTGTTTACTGATGAGGAATTAAAAGAGGCGGTAAAAACTATCGTATGCGCATATAACGTAGGGGTGGATAGCTTTATAATTCAAGACCTAGGACTTGCAAAAATCATCAACGACCAATATCCGCAGATAGAAAAGCATGCAAGTACACAAATGGGCATACATAATCTAGAGGGGGTTAAGGCGGTAGAGCAATATGGCTTTAAGCGCGTCGTACTCTCTAGAGAAACACCAATAGACGAAATAAAACGAATCAGACAAAACTCAAACGTTGAACTAGAATATTTTGTTCACGGAGCGCTTTGCGTAAGTTTTTCTGGCAACTGCTATTTGAGTTCGTATCTAAACGACGCTAGCGGTAACAGAGGGAGGTGTAAACAACTCTGTAGACTGCCGTACAGCCTTATAAAAGACGGTAAACAGGTAAAGACAGGGTATCTTTTGAGCGCTAAAGATTTTGATATGTCAAAGCGATTATTAGACCTTAAAAATGCAGGGGTGGACGTGCTTAAAATCGAGGGACGCGCAAGACGACCTTACTACGTGGGTGCGGTTACAGGCGAATACCGTGCGTTGCTTGACGGAAAAGAGGCTGACTATAGAAGATTGTCGCTTGCATTTAATCGCGGTTTTACCGAGGGATACTTTAACGGTAACGGCAATATTATATCAGACGTTCAAAACCACGTAGGCATTGAAATAGGCACTGTAGAGCGCGTTAATAAGGGCAAAACCTTTAACGAAGTCTTTATTAACTCCAACCAACAACTCTCTCCAAAGTCCACGTTTAAGGTGATGAGAGGTGGCGTTGAGGCGTGTGTGTTCACTGCCTATGACCTTAAAGAAGTGGGAAAGAATGAATACCGCCTTACAACAACTCAAGATATTAAAGTTAAAGATAATATACGCCTTATTATAGACAGTGCTGACGAAGAAAAGGTAAAAAACGTAAAAAAGAAGCGTGAAATAAAGTTGTCCGTGCTTGCGAAAGTCGGGGTACCGCTTCGTATTACGGCTTATGCGGACGATATAATAGTGGAGACTTTTGGCGAAGTTTTGCAATCTGCCCAAAAGCAACCGCTATCGATAGAGGATATAAAGCAAAGTTTTTCAAAGAGCGAGTTTTTTGCCTCTAGCATTACCATTGAAGAAATGGATAACGTATTCTTGTCAAAAGGTCAATTAAACGCCGTTAGACGCGAGGTGTATGATAGGCTCAAAAACGCTATTATAGAGCGCTATCGCCACCAAGAACAGTTAAAACCGTTTAATCTTGGCACGCTCAAAGCAAAAAAGTTTAATAATTTCTGTATTGTTGAGGACGTGAGCGAAAATTTCACCGCTAAAAACGTTATCCTGTCGCCAGAAAGCTATTCGGTAGAGCAAGTTTTAAGGTTTATGGACAAATGTGCACGTGAGCAAAAGACGGCTTATTTAGACTTGCCTAACTTTGCGCTAAAGGAGGACGTTGCACTCTTAAAAGATATTATTAAAAAGACGGGTGTAAAGACTGTCGCAAACAATTATTATGCTTTAAGTCTTGGCGCAGACGTTGTGGGCGGTGGACTTAACGTGTATAATACAGCGAGCGCAAACGCCCTAAACAAACCTTTCTGCACGGCAGAAAGCGGGGTTGGGGAAAAGATAGACTTTCCGTATATGACCCTTCGCCACTGTCCGTTAAAGTCGCACGACGGGTCTAAATGCAACAAGTGCGCATACAAAGAGGGTTACACCATTAAAATGGATAGCGGAAAGACTCTTAAATTAAAAAGGAAAAAATTAACCACTTGTACTTTTTATTTGGTTGACTAATAAGGAGAAAAAATGAGAGCAGTAATTCAGCGCGTTTTGGACGCGAATTTAAAGGTTGACGGAAAGCTTGTTTCCGAGATAGGAAAAGGCTACGTTATCTTTTTGGGGGTAAAGAAAGGGGACACAAAAGAAGATGCCGATTATTTTATTAAAAAGATACCACCCCTACGTATTTGTGAGGACGAGAACGGCAAAATAAATAAGTCCATTATAGACGTTGGGGGCGAAATTTTGCTCGTATCTCAATTTACCTTGTTTGCGGACACTTCACACGGCAATCGCCCAAGTTTTTTAGATGCCGAAGCGCCGGATAAGGCAAACCAAATGTACGAATACGTTGCAGAGGGGTTAAGAGCACAAGGCTTAATCGTAAAACAAGGCGTTTTTGGTGCGGATATGAAGATAAACCAAACCAACGACGGACCGTTTACCGTCATTTTAGAAAAACCGCAAAAGTAAAACAAAAAAAGGAAGCGTGTGCTTCCTTTTTTTATGCTTACAAAATTATTTTTCTTCTTCAGGGTGTTCTTTTTTGTATTTATATTTTTCAAGTGCGGTGGCGAGTTGGTCCCCGCAAGAAGTGTTGCTACGGCACTTAATACCTTTAAGTAAGCCGATAACTTCGTCAACGTCTTTACCCTCAACGAGTCTTGACATCGCTTGAAGATTGCCACTGCAACCGCCGATAAATTTTACGTTTGTCACTTTGTTATCTTCGGTCACGTCAAATAAAATCTGTCTTGAACAGGTGCCTCTGGTCATGTAAGTCTGCATAAAAATCTCCTTGTGACTAATCTACTAAATTTTCGTAAAGATTGCGGTAAACGTCCGCTGCTTTTTCTCCCCATTTTTTATAAATATCCTTTGCCGTTTGGCGATTGGGAACAACGAGCTTTAATTCCAAAATAGGTTGAGCGGGCTCGATTATCTTTAGGTAAACGGTATAAGTGCCGTCCTTATTCATAAAGTAATCGGCAACGCACTCTTGTTTTCTGCGGTATTTTGCTCTGTTGTTTTTAATAAAGATAGAAATCTCTTCACGCGTTGAGGCAGGGATATTGATGAAGAAGTTTGCAAGGCAAATACGCCCGTCGGGTGTGATGGTGTAAAGAGGCTCGCCACTGTTGCCGATGTTATAAATCCAACCACAGTCAAGCAGTTGGTTTAAAATAGGCTGACAGTCCATGTATGCGAGCCAACTGTTCGAAGAACAGCACATATCTAGCACCGTATTTTCGGACAGAGGAACTTCCATCTTGTCAAAGACGAACAACAATATTAATTTATTAAGTGATGAATCACCTTTGACTTGCATAAAACAAAAATCTCCACGTTAGTGTTTTTTAATTATATCACAAAAAAGAAATTTGTAAAGAACTTTGCCGAAAAATTTGAAAAATGCGCCAAAAAAAGTTTATAATACACCAATATTATGTTATAATTAAATAAAATTAGTTTATTGCGGAGGTAACCGTTGTGAACAAACGCGAAGAATTAGACTTGTTTTTAGAACGTGCAAACGAACTTATCGATAGCACCTATATTTTAGCTGACGTTAAAATTGCAGGACTTTTAAAGTCAATCGCATCGTCGGATACAATGGTCGCAATTTTTAAAAACTGCCTTTCGGGGTTTGATTATTACGGCGCGCAAAAGAAATATCTCGTGCCAAGTAAATACGTTAAAGACAAGGGCGAGTTTTTGCTTCCTCAAAACTCTCGCGAACTCTTGGCGTTTATATTCACCTTGCTTGCGGATATCGACGGAAATAGAACCTCTCTCGGCGATTTTATAAATAAGTACTTTTTCGAGGACGGCAGTTTTGCTTCGGGTTATTCTGCGTTTACTAACGCTGTGATAAAGCCCTTTAAGAATTCTGTTAAAATGCTTATGGAGAGCGTAATCGAGGGCAAACTTCAAGATCCCGTGGAAGCTATTGTAGAAAAGGAAGAAAAACTCGCTAAAGAAAAAGAAGAGAGCGAGAGAAATAAGATAAAAGAGCAAGAGTTGAGTAAAAAGGCTTACGGAAATAGCATTAAAACGGTTAAAGAATTGCTCTTTGCCGACAAGCAGAAAATCAAAAACAGTAAATTGCTCGTTGTCGACAAAAAGGATATGACGCTCGTTGTAGATATGCTTGCAAACGTTATTGAGAGCGAAGATAAGGACGCGATAGAATACGCTTTCGTCGCTTATAAATACCTTGCAAAATCAAAGAAGTGCATGTTCCGCGGTAGAATTAAAGCGCTTTCATCAGAGATAAGGAATATTGTCAATGGAATTTGAGGAAAAGACTTTAAGCGAGCAATATTTATACAAGGGTAAAATCTTAAAATTAAGAAAGGACGAAATCACCTTGCCCGACGGAAACAATGCTCTTCGCGAGGTTGTAGAGCACTCTGGCGGTAGTGCGATATTGTGCGAAAAAGAGGGGAAGATTTTACTTGTAAAGCAATTCCGCTATCCGTACAAAGAAGAACTTTGGGAAATTCCGGCAGGAAAGCTTAACGAGGGCGAAGACCCGATAGAAACTGCTATTCGCGAACTCAAAGAGGAGGGCGGAGTTATAGCAAGCTCGGTGGAAAAGATGTTTGAAGTATACCCCTCCCCCGGATATACGGACGAAATTATTAGGATTTATCGTGCTAGCGGTATAAAAGAGGACGTGCAAAGCCTAGACGAAGACGAGTTTTTAAGGGCTGAATGGTTTGATAAGCGCACCCTAAAACAAATGATTAAAAACGGCGAAATTAAGGACGGCAAAACGCTTATAGCATTGCTTGCTATATTATAAGCTGTTAGATATACTAAATTTTTTAAGGACGGACTAGAACTTTGAAAAGAACAGACATTAGAAACGTAGCGATTATTGCCCACGTTGACCACGGTAAAACGACGCTCGTCAACGAGATGTTAAAACAAGGTGGTATTTTTAGAAACAATCAAGAAGTTATGGATAGAGTTATGGACTCTGGCGACCTTGAGCGTGAAAGAGGTATAACCATACTCGCTAAAAATACTTCGGCTTTTTATAACGGGGTAAAGATTAACATAATAGATACGCCCGGACACGCCGATTTCGGTGGGGAAGTAGAGCGTGTGCTAAAAATGGTTAACGGTGTTTTAGTGCTTATAGACGCTTGTGAAGGACCTATGCCTCAAACGCGCTTCGTTATGCAAAAAGCACTAGAACTCAATTATAAATTGATAATCGTAGTAAACAAGATTGATAGACCTGATGCAAGGCTTAAAGAGGTGCAGGACGAGATATTAGAGCTTTTATTCGACCTCAACGCGAGTGACGAACAAATTGATAGCCCGATAATTTTCTGTTCGGGTAGAGCGGGAACGGCGACCACCGATTTTAACGTGCCCGGTACAGACTTAACTCCGCTTTTCGAAACTATTGTAAACCATTTCGAGCCTCAAGAAGTTGATATGGACGCGCCTTTCCAAATGCTCGTTTCCTCTATTGACTATAACGAGTACGTGGGAAGAATAGGTATTGGTAGAATAGAAAGGGGTACGGTTAGCGTAAACCAAGACCTTCAAACTTGCAATTACAACATTACGGGCAAAGAAGAAAAGGGAAAACTCGTTAGCCTTTATCAAATCGAAGGACTTAATCGTGTGGCGGTAGAGAGCGCTAAAGCGGGCGATATAGTATGCGTTAGCGGTCTAGAAAACGTTTCTATTGGCGATACGATATGTAATCCGTCGTGCGTAGAGGCCGTTCCGTTCGTAAAGATAAGCGAGCCGACTGTGGAAATGCTATTCTCGGTAAACGACAGTCCGTTTGCAGGCAAGGAAGGAAAGTTCGTTACGACAAGACATCTTCGCGATAGACTCTTTAAGGAAATGCTTAAAGACGTGTCCCTCCGCGTAGAAGAAACAGATTCTGCGGACTCTTATAGAGTATGCGGTAGAGGTGAAATGCACCTTTCTATCCTCATTGAAACTATGCGCAGAGGCGGTTACGAATTCCAAGTAGGCGCACCTAAAGTTATGTATAAAGAAAAGGACGGAGTGCTATTAGAGCCGATAGAAAGGCTTGTAGTGGACGTTCCCGAAGATAAAACGGGTAGCGTGTTCTCCTCAATGGGCGTTAGAAAGGGCGAGCTTTTGCAGATGGAAAACATCGGTAGTCGTATAAGACTCGAATTTAAAGTTCCAGCAAGAGGTCTTTTTGGATATAAGAGCCAATTTTTGACCGAAACTCGCGGGGAGGGTGT
>SVIY01000094.1 GCA_015069265.1 Clostridiales bacterium | reverse complement strand
GCAAAAGTTGTAAACGATGAGTTGTTACCGCCACCGTGTTCTGCGTGGAGTATAAACGCAATGTCTAAAACTTTTGCCTCTAGTGCGGTAAACTTTCTATCTGGACGGAGCATATATAAAACGTTTTCCGCAGTAGATAGGTCGGGATTAGGTCTATGTATTATAAGGCTCTTATTTTCGTTGTAGTGAAGATGCGCGTTATACGCGTAAACAGCAAAGATAGGAGTCAACGCGATAAGCGCGAGGCTTTGGCGCATAACGTTATCCAACGAGTTGTCGAGCGCGTGATTATCGTAGCTATAAAGCGCGAGAATACTTCTAGACAAGCTGTTCATAATATCTTTATTAGGCGCTTTCATAATAACGTCACGAACGAAGTTTTTTGGAATTCTTCTAAAACTTACCAATAGTTTTTGAAACTCAATTAGTTCTGCTTTTGTGGGAAGTTTATTAAAAAGCAAAAGATAAGTTGCTTCTTCAAAACCAAGTTTTAACTCGTCGTCGTAGTTATCAATCATCTTTTGAACGTCGATACCGCGATAGTAAAGCTCACCGGGACAGGGAGTTAAAACTCCGTCAATCATCTTCTTTGCAATAACGTCAGAAATGTCTGTAAGACCTGTTATAACACCAGCACCACTTTCGTCGCGAAGACCTCTTTTAACTTGATTTTGCTTATAAGTTTCTTCAGAAAATTTGGGGGTAGCGTGAAAAAGTTCGGATAACTTTTTAAGTTCATACGCTTGATATTGATTATTAGTCATCTCTATGCCCTCCTATAGTTTTTGTAATTTTATCACTAATGAAAAAAAATGTCAAACAAATACGATTAATTTTATATTTAAACATACAAAAGGCTCGAACTTTTCGTTCAAGCCTTTACTTTTAGTCTTCCATTCTGATAGTGCCTTTAACCGCAAACACTTCAGCAGTTGTTTTAAGCTTTTCCAAAGTCTTTTTAACAAGGCTTTCACTACACAAGTGAGTAACTATGATAATTTGCGCCTCGCCTTCAGAACCTGCAACCTGTCTAACTTCTTGAATACTCAAATTGTTTTTAGCAAACAAGCCAGATATCTTTGCAAGAACACCTGCCTTATCTGCAACCGACAATCTTATATAGTACTTGGAAGTAAAGTCGCCAACGAACTTGGTTTGTTTATTTCCCTTTTTGTTATTTTCAAAGTTAGTATAGAAATATCTATCGTGCTTTGCAGCAAATATTACGTCTGACACTATTGCACTTCCCGTGGGGAGCGCGCCTGCGCCTCTACCGTAAAGCATAATCTCGCCAACTGCGTCACCTACTAGATGCACTGCGTTAAACGAATCGTTTACGCTTGCGAGCGGGTCGCTATTCTTAATGAAGGTGGGATGAACTCTAACTTCTACACCGCTTTCGGTATCCTTACCTATTCCGAGAAGTTTTAAGGTGTAACCCATTTCTTTACCGTATGCGATATCTTCTTTATCGACTGCGGTAATTCCCTCTCTATAAACGTTCTCAATGCAAATCTTCTTGTTGAAAGCAAGGCTGGAAAGAATAGAGAGTTTATAGGTAGCATCAAAACCTTCAACGTCTGCCGTGGGATTAAACTCTGCATAGCCGAGTCTTTGTGCTTCTTTTAACGCTTCTTCATAAGAAGAGCCCTCGTTTGCCATCTTGGTCAAAATATAGTTGGTAGTACCGTTGATGATACCCTTAATAGACAAAATCTTGTTTGCTTGCATACCTTCTTGCAAGGTGCGGATAATCGGAACACCGCCAACGCAACTCGCTTCAAAGAAAAGACCTGCGTTCATCTTTTTTGCTTCCGCTTCAAGCTCTGTCCAGTGCTTTGCAAAGAGTTCTTTGTTTGACGTTACGACCGTCTTACCGCTCTTTAACGCTTTTGTTACGAACGTTTTTGCCGGTTCTACACCGCCAATAACCTCTACTACGATATCTACGTTGGGGTTGGAAACCACTTCTTCGATACTGCTTGCAACTGCGCTTCTTTCAATGCCGAGAGAGAGCGCTCTGTCCACGTTCTTTTCTAAAACGCATTCAACAGTAATGTCAACGCCTTGCGTCTTTTTGAAGTATTCTTTCTTTTCGGTAAGAATTTGATAGGTGCCACCACCTACTACTCCAAGACCTAAAATAGCAACGCCTGCTTTTTTCATGTTATCCTCCAATTACTTGTTAAGTTGGTAAATGTATCTCAATCCGTCAAGGGTCAACGTTCTGTCTACCACGTTTATCCCTTTGGCTTCCTTTGCGATTATTTCGCCTAACCCTCCCGTTGCGACAACGTTCAGTTGTTCAACGCCAAGTTCCTTTTTAATTTTTCTCAAAATATTATCAACCAATCCCGCAAAGCCGAATATTATACCCGACTGCATGCAGTGTTTGGTGTTTTTGCCTATAACCGTTTTAGGTGCGTCAAGTTCAACCATGGGAAGTTGCGCAGTCTTTGTCGCCAACCCCTCAAGCGACGTCTTAATTCCAGGAGCAATTACAACGCCTATAAGGTCGCACTTTTCACTAATCACGTCAAAGGTTGTTGCCGTTCCAAAATCAATAACTACGATTGGTCCGCCGTATTTATTGAACGCGGAAACGCTGTTTACGATAATATCCGCACCGACCTCTCTCGGATTTTCCGCCTTTATGTTTAGTCCCGTCTTTATGCCAGGTCCTATCATAATCGGTTGAATGCCAAAGAAAAACTCGCACATGTGACAAATGGTGTAGTTTAAAGCCGGTATAACCGATGAAAAAATAATACCGTCGATATCGCTCTTTTTAATTCCGCTATCCGAAAGAAGTCCAACTAGAACAGAGCCGTATTCGTCGGCAGTTCTAGATATTCTTGACGAAACACGGAAGGACGCGACCATCTTTTCTCCGTCAAACACACCGTATTTGATATTAGTATTGCCTAAATCTATTGCAAGAAGCATTTTCTTCTCCTATTTAACTCTTTCAAGCGTTTTTATTACGCCGTGGATTGCAGGAGCAACCAAAAGATTTATTCCGAGTTCAATGAGGAAGTTCACACCTGCGCATACGATTATTAAGAAGTACATTACGCCAACGCCCTCACCGACTGCAAAACCCGAAATGGTATCGTACATGGTAAGTGCACCGAGAACGAATATAGCCGTGTTAACCACGGGTACGGTTGCCGCCGCCAAGAAAGTTGCAACGTATTTATTTTTGCCTTTTAGTAGGCTATAAACAAGTCCGCCAAGCATACCTGCCGCGGTGATTTTCACGATCGG
>SVIY01000013.1 GCA_015069265.1 Clostridiales bacterium | reverse complement strand
CTTTAAGTTGGTCGACAATTTGAAAATGACCGTTCTCGGTTACGTCCACCAATAACAGTCTTGCCGTGTTTGAACCCAAATCAATAATCGCAATTCTCTCCAATTTTTTCACCATGCCTCAATTATTAGTTTTGCTTAATTATAACACAAGATATTGGGTTTGTGAAGACCTTTTTTAAAATTTTATCATATTTTTTTCAAACAATTTTTTAGAGGCAAAATTTTCAGTGTTTTACAAGCGATATTGAGTATAAAACGCACTGTTTTTTTGCAATTATTTAACTAGTGCAAAATTTTATTTTTAGTCGTTTTTTATTTTTTTAAGTTCGGTTAATAATTGAAATACCGACAAAATTATCAAAAAACCACCAAAGCACCTTTTTAATAAATCTGCACTCATTGCCCTTGCTATAAAACATCCAACTATACACGTTGCAATGCCCGGAAGTACGATTTTTATGACGTTCTTAAAGTCAACTAATTTATTCTTAAAATGAATTATTAGCGCGACTACTGACATCGGTATAAAGCCAATTAAATTAATCGCCTGTGCGGTGTGTTGTCCAACTTTATAAAAAATACTCAATAACGGTATAAGAATCGTACCTCCGCCCATTCCCATTCCGCCAAGAATTCCGCTTAAAACTCCAGCCGTTGCATACCAAACAAATTCCATACTTCACCTCTAAAATAACAACATTTTTACTCCTGCGCCTGCCATGACTACCGAAAAGATTATAATCACCCATTTGGTAGATAATTTAGATAGCAGAAACGCCCCAATGACTCCGCCTAAAACCACGCCTATTCCTACGGGTATTCCAACCCTCAAATTAAGATTTCCAAACACTGCGTAAATAATCCCACTAGTGATTGATAATGGTAAAATTATAAGCAAAGCTGTTGCGTGCGCTTTTTTGGGCGGACAATTTAACAGTTTTATCAGCATTGGTACGACTATCATTCCGCCTCCGCCACCAAATAAACCATTTACCAACCCTGCGACAATGCCCGTAATCACTGCGTAAGTATTCTCTCTTCCTAATTTTTTGTTTGTTTTCTCTACGTTTTGTTCATAATCCATACGATTATTATCAGCATTAAAGATATTTTTAATAAAATTTTATAAATTTAAAAGATTGTTTGCGTTTACGGTTGATTTTTGAGAAAAAATGCTATATAATATTCTCAATGTGTTATATAATGTTTACTACTATGTAACAGACTAGAAAATGCTAACGTAATAAAAGGTGAACTATGACGAGAAACAGTAACATCAAAAAATCAAAATGGAGCTCCCTCTTAACCCTATTGCTAATTGGGATGCTTTGCTTTACGCTTTTCTTTGCAACCGCGTGTGGCAACGATGAAGAGGAAGAATCCTTCAAGGTCCCCTCTTACAATTATTCTGAAACCACAGATAGTGGCGTTATTAAGAACAACCTCTTTTCATACGCTACTGAAAATTTTGCAATCAAAGACATGCCTAAGACCTCCGTATCCGGTTGGAGTAGGTCTAGCGACAACGGTATGACTTCTACCTCTGCAAAATCTGGTGTAATCAACGTTTCTGACGAAGGTTGGGAAAAAATCGTAAATAAACTTTATGATGACAGTTACTTTATCAACTATTTCAAGGTAATGTACGGTATGGAAACTGCCGACATTCAAGATGAAATTAAACAAAATAATGAAAGTGACAAGACTCCCACTACCACTCAAGTTAAAAACTATTTCATCGAAAACTATATTTGTTCTGACAAACCGTTTACTTATGACAGAGCAAC
This sequence comes from Clostridiales bacterium, assembly GCA_015069265.1. Classification (GTDB taxonomy): domain Bacteria; phylum Bacillota; class Clostridia; order Christensenellales; family Borkfalkiaceae; genus UBA1259. The sequence goes on along the minus strand of SVIY01000013.1, from coordinate 23,671 downwards.
GGTAAAGGTTAACTCATTCGGCAACCCCGGTAAATATTCTGAAGAGGCTGACGACAACGTTTACATGCTCAACAACTACCTCACCAAAAACAGTGTTGGTTTGGGAACGGCTCAATCGATTAAGTCAGATTCTATAATAACTCTCAAAAAGGGTGGCTACGGAAAACTTACCGTTTGGGTTAAAACTCAAAACGTCGGTGGCTCTTATGGCGATGGAACAAATTATGGTGCAAACATTGTACTCTCGAACACTCTTGATAGCTCCAGCCAAGCAGATTTTGGTATCTTCAATATCGTGGCTGAAGACTGGACAATGTACACCATCTACGTACAAGCTGACGAAACTTACGACACAAGCTTTAGCGTAAACTTGGGTCTTGGTTATGATAAATACAGCGCTACAGAAGGAACGGTTTATTTTGACGACGTACAGTTCACCCCTCTTACTGCAGAGGAATTCGCCAATGAAAACGTGACTTCCGCCGTAGAAGAAAATATTACTTATAATAGTGAAGAACCTACCAAGGTATTGGCAAAAGCTTTAGCAAACGGAACGGCAACTCCCAACCCTGCACTTTACAATATGTCGATTGCCGACTCTTTAATCGCTTCTGGCTATCTCAACGATTTAACTGTTAACAAAACTGAAGGCTATACCTTATCAGAAAAAACCGACCTTTCCGGCAATAAAATAAGCGGTGGCAGATTTGACACTCAAAATAAAACGTCTACAACCGCAATCACGTTAAACAAAAATCAATTCCCCTACAGCGCTGGGGCAACCGAAATTAACGTTAACAATGCAAGTTATACCCTCACGTACGGTTCAAAAACTAACGCAATCGAGGTTAAAGCTGGAGAATATTCTTACGTTGAGTTCTACGTTAAGAATCAATTATCTAAATTTAGTGCTACAGATATTACCGTAGACGTTTATGACGTTAACGGTGAAATCGTTAAAAAAGTTCCCGCTATTGCCACTGTTTCTGAAACTAGTGACGATTGGTCGAAAATAAGCTTTGTTGTTAAGAATAACTTTGAAAGCGGTGATAGAGCTTTCTATTATTCAGTAATTATTGGACCTACTAACGTTGTAAGTGCTGAATACGCTCTCGATTATGCTAACGGTAAAGTTACCATGACTTCACCCAAGATCGCTTTTGGAAAGATAGAGCAATACGACAATAACGGAAACGAAACAGATAATTACGACATTTATTCGTTGTTCCTTGACACCGCTAACGGTAAGACTGCTCTCTATGCAGGAAACACCGGCGATTTCTCTAAACCTGCTGATAGCGAAACTTACAACTTTACAGTTGCTCCTAGCGACATCGGTGTTATCGAATCTAACCCCGCTGTTCCCCAAGGATATCAAGGCGTTGTAGCCGACCACTTCTATATTAAAGAAGACGGCACGGAAAGAGATATCAATACCAAAATTACCAAGGACAAGACCGCTGGTCTTATCAATACTAAATATTTAGACAAGTATACCGAACTTAAAGACGTTAAGACCGCTCTTAACTTTAACGACGGCGATGAAGATTTCCAACCTTTAGTTATTTATAACAAAGATGCAGACCACTATGGTTTAGTTGGAAAGTCTAACACCATCTCCCCCTCTTCTTATGCAAAGGTATCTGTTAAATTAAGAGTTACAGGCGGTGCAACTGCTTATATCTACTTGGTAGATACTAGTGAAGCTCATAAAGAAGTTATGACGTTTAGCGACTTCGTTGCAAACGTAAACAGTAAAGGCGAAGACGTTGAAAACGGCAAAGAATACGACGGAAATGCAATGAAGCTTTTATTTGCCGTTACTGAAGCTACTATGGCTGGCGAAGATTGGGTAACCGTTGAATTCTACGTTGGTACAGGCGCAACCGAAAAAGACTTCCGTTTGGAAATCTGGAACGGTGGTAGAGACGGCAGTGATGCAACTGCTTCAAAAGGTTACGTATTCGTATCCGAAGCAACGGTTTCCACCTCCTCGGCATTTAGTGAACCTTCTTCTTGGAAAAACGCGTTTACCGTTTCTGGTAACCCCCTCTATGAAATCGGCAAGAGTGAGTTCGATAATGAAAACCTCATTCTCTACAAACGAGAATTAACCGATATTGAAAAGAAATACAACGAAGAATACGACGATGACGTTTCTTACTCCGCAACTTACGTTTGGGCTAAAAACGACACCTTTATCTACGCTGTATATAACACTATCGACCCCAAGGTTACTAACCCCTACGATAACATTAAAGAGGAAGAAGAAGTTGAAGAAAGCGGATGTAACGCAGAAACAGAACCCGCAGCGTTCTGGCTCTCATTCTCCTCTGTCCTCCTCGCAGCAGTTCTCTTCCTCGCTATCTTGGCATTGATTACCAAGAACATTAGAAGAAGACGTAAAGCAAATAGAAGCGACGCTAAATCTCACTACAAGATTACTAGCAGAACTAAAGGCAAAACCACAGAGAAAAAATCTTGGTTCGCTCGCTTTAAGTCTAACGATGATGATGACGACGATGAAGATGATGAAGTTGTTGAAGAAATCGTAGAAGAACAAACTGAAATAGAAGAAGTTACCGAAACCGAAGAAGCTCAAGAAACACAAGAACAAAACCTTGACGAATACGTTTACGGTGAAGTTCAAGATTTCGGTGAAGATGCTAAAGAAGATTCAACTGATAAAACAAAAGAATAATCTATAGACAAAAAAGTAAACACACTATATCCTATCGATATAGTGTGTTTTTATATATAATGTATATACCAAGTGTTTTTGGGCATATATATAAGTATGGCTACATTAATTTTAACCGGTGGCGGTACGGCAGGACATTGTATTCCAAACATCGCTCTTTTACCTTATTTAAAAGATAAGTTTGACAAAATTTATTATATTGGCAGTGAAAACGGAATAGAAAAAGATTTAATATCTAAAACAAATATCCCTTTTTATTCCGTTCCATGTGTAAAATTAAGCAGAACAAATGCGTTTGAAAACGTTAAACTGCCGTTTAAGCTATATTCTGGCATCAAGGAAGCAAAGAAACTCATTGACGAATTAAACCCCGACGTTGTCTTTTCAAAAGGGGGGTTTGTTTCCGTTCCTACGGTAATCGCAGCAAGTAAGAAAAAAATTCCCGTTATATCCCACGAGAGCGACTTATCCCCCGGGCTAGCTAATAAATTCACAGCTAAATATTGCAAAAAGGTTTTAACAACCTTTCCCGAAACTGCAAAAAAATTTAAGAACGGAGAATTCGTCGGCTCGCCAATCAGGAAATCACTTTTTAACGATAAAAAAGTTGACATAAAGCAATTCGGTTTTTCAGATACAAAACCTATTCTTTTAGTTACGGGCGGTAGTCAAGGCGCAAAAGTTATAAATACTGCGTTACGTTCTGCTTTGCCTACAATTTTAACAAAGTTTAACGTAATTCATATATGCGGAAAAGGCAATCTTGATAATAAATTCAACCCAAAAGGCTACTATCAAATAGAATATACAGATAAAATTGAAAACGCTTTTGCCGTTTGTTCTGTTTGCGTAAGTCGTGCCGGTGCTAATACGTTGTTTGAACTTTTAAGTTTGAAAATTCCTTGTATTTTAATACCGCTCCCAAAAGGCGAATCACGTGGCGACCAAGTTGATAATGCAAATTATTTTGAAAAATTAGGACTAGTAAACGTTCTCCCCCAAGAAAACCTTACGCCCGAATCGTTAGCATTTGCAATAAATTCGACCTATACAAATAGAAATAACATAAGAAAAAATATAGAAAAGCGCCCTATATTTGACGCTAGCGAAAAAATAGTAAATATATTGACAAATTATATTAATTAAAAAAAGCACCTATTTAAGAGGTGCTTTTTCCCTTAATCCTTTAATATTAACAAAATACTTTCTTAACTCGGTAATTTTATATTGTTTATCATCAACAGAAAAAACTGCCTCACTCCTATCGATTCGTCTAAAATTGCGTATTTGTTCAAAGAATTTTTTATCTTCCTTTCTTTCTCTTATCTTTCTAAATAATTTAATTTTCATAATGTTCCTCCCTTGCAACTAAATAATAAAGCATTTTTACGACATACGCTTGTCATATTTACAAATTTAATTGACAAAATGATAGGTGTGTTATACAATATTAACGTAAGGAGAAAAATATATATGAAATATGAAATAATGCTTCGAATTTTATTTGAACTTTTGTCAAAAAAATGCGTAAAGGCATCTTATCTTGCCGACAAATACGAGGTTAGCACTAGAACGGTGCACAGATACATAAATTGTTTAGAACTTGCAGGTATTCCAATTTATACTATTCGTGGAAATCAAGGCGGTTTTGCTATAGTTGACACGTATAGACTTTCCTCTACCTTTATGACCGAAACGGAATTTGAGCAAACGATAAGCACACTTTCAGCAATTCACGAAAGTGTGCCTAATCAAGTATTAGAAAGCGCAATTAATAAACTTAAAGCAGTAAGGAAAAACGAAACAAGCGGTTTTAATATTAAAAGCGGTAATCTTGTAATTGATGCAGGTCCTTGGGGGGACGCTATTGGTTATAAAAGTAAACTTTCGGTAATTCAAAAAAGTTTAGACGACAACAAAAAACTAAAAATTCGTTACCACGATAGAAACGGAGACGTTACCGAAAGAACTATTGACCCACACGTCGTAGTTTTTAAGCAAGGTCTTTGGTACGTATTTGCATATTGTAATTTAAGAAATGAGTTTAGGTTTTTCAAAATCGGAAGAATTGAGAGCGCAACTATACTTTCTGAAAGTTTTACCCGCAAAGACTTATCCGACGCAGACCTCCCCTTAAATTTCTGGCATGAAAACATGGATACTTGCGACGTTGTTATGGAAATAGACAAAAAATGCCTATCCGACGTAGAAGAATGGTTAGGTATTGAAAACGTTAAAGCGGTTGGCGAAAAGTTCATTGCAACGGCAAAACTTCCCTTTGATAACGGTCTGGTTAGCAAAATCATGAGTTTTGGTAGCGGAATAACCGTTGTTGAGCCTCAAGAACTTAAAGAACAAATTAAAGCATGTACAAAAGAAATTCTTGAAAATTACAAATAAAAAAGACGGCAAAGCCGTCTTTTTTTGATATTAAAATTCCTTTCTTGTGCTTCTTGAAAAAAGATTTAAGAACACTTGCATAGGTTCTTCCTTTTCGTATATGATTGAGTAAACTGCGTTAGTTATGGGCAAGTCAACGCCATACTTTTCTCCAAGCATTTTCATTGCTTTTGCCGTACTAACCCCCTCTGCCAATTTCTCAAACGGTTGCTTTTTAACGTACTTTTCTCCAAAGTTTCTATTATTGGAATACTCCGAGAATAACGTCGTTTCATAGTCGCCCAAATGACAAAGTCCGTATGCGGAAAGCTCGTTACCCCCCATGGCTTTTATCAGCCGAGAAACCTCTCTCGCGCCACGCGCCATTAAAGGTCCTTTTAAGGTGGTATAACCGCCACCGTCAAGCATTCCTGCCGCAATACCCATAACGTTTTTTGCTGCCGCACCGATTTCACTACCAATGATGTCATCGCCATAATAAAACCGTATTGTATTACTGCGGAACTCATCTGCAAGCGTCTTTACTAATTCTTTATTATAAGAGTCGATAACCATACAGTTAGGAAATCCTTTTACAAACGCTTGAATATGCCCAGGGCCTACCCAAACGGCAACGTTGTCTCTGTCAATACCGCTTTCAATAACGACTTCAGAAAGGCGTTTACCAGTCTCAACCTCTATTCCTTTCATGCAGAGAACGAACTTTTTATCCTTAACGTCAAGTTCAACTATTCTTGCCATAAATGACCTTAAAGCTTGCGCGCTGATAGAAATTATGATAGTATCGCTATTTTCTACCGCAAACTTTAAGTCAGAAGTGAGATTTATCCTCTCGTCGAGTTCAACGTATTCGTTTCTGCCCGTATTTTTAAGCACGTCAAAAGTATAGTTACCCTCCGTGCCCCATTGAATTACATTATGACCGTTGCGAGCAAGATACCAGCCGATAAACGAGCCCCACCTTCCGCAACCTAAAACGGAAACTTTCATATTTCTCCAAGTAATTACAAAGTTTTTCTATCAACAAATGCTCTTGCGAGACTAACTTCATCGGCATACTCTAAATCAGTACCGATTGGAATTCCGTGCGCGAGCCTTGTAACCTTAATACCTAGCGGTTTTAAAAGATTCGAAATGTACATAGCTGTTGCTTCGCCCTCAACGTCAGGGTTAGTCGCCATAATGACTTCGCTAACGTTTCCTTTTGAAATACGCTCTAATAAACCTTTAATGTTTATGTCGTTAGGGCCTATTCCGTCGAGCGGAGAAATCGTTCCGTGAAGAACGTGATATACTCCCTTAAACTCGTTGAGTTTTTCAATAGCTATAACGTCCTTTGGCTCTTTTACAACGCAAATCATATCGGAGGGACGATTTTGACAAACTTCACAAACGTCGCCCTCACTAAAATTTCCGCACACAGAACAGTAGTGAACGTTTTCTTTAACGTTTACTATTGCTTCCGCAAAGCTTCTCGCCTCGTCTTTCGACATATTTACCACTTTATAAGCAAATCTTTGCGCGGTTTTTGCGCCTACTCCCGGTAGTTTTGAAAATTCGTTTATCAATCTACCGATAGGCTCGATATAAACTTTCATTATAGACCTAAACCACCAAACGCGCCCATTTTTTCGTTATAGACCTCGTCAGCCTTGCTATAACCGTCGTTAAGTGCTGCAACGATTAAATCTTCAAGCATAGTAAGGTCGTCCATATCAACGGCATTTGCGTCGATATTTATTGACGTAACCACCTTTTTAGCGGTCATAGTAACTTTTACGAGTCCACCGCCTGCGCTTCCCTCTACTTCCAATTCTTCAAGTTCAGCTTGCGCTTTTTGCATTTCCTCTTGCATTTTTTGTGCTTGTTTCATAAGGTTTTGCATTTGGTTTCCACCACCAAAACCACCGAATCCACCTCTGTATGCCATAATTATTCTCCTTTATTTAATGATGACGATATCATCGCCAAAAATTTTCTTTATTCTGTCCGTCGCTTCATCAACAGCGTCAAGCGACTTTTCTTCTGCCGATAAGTTTACCGTAATATCAAAATCTTCAAACTGATCGAGCGCCTCTTTAATTCTTGCTCTGCTGTTTGCTCTTTCCAAAAGTTCTATGTCTCCAGAATTAGAACAAGTCATATAAAGATTATTTGCCTTTACTTCAAGTTTAACGTTTTGAATTACGTTCCATAGCATTTCGCTACCGATTTTTCTTAAATTAAAAAGTAATTTACCTTTTAATTCCTCAACGTCAATAGCGCCTATTTTTTGCTTACTAACACTCTCACTTGCGGTATATTGTGTCGCCGTTGGTGTAGGAATTTTAGGCGTTGGCGTTGCTTTTTTCCCTTCAACTACGGGAATACCCTTTTCTAGTTTGTCTTCTAATGCTTTTATTCTTGCAAGTAGTGCGTCAATGCTATAATCAGCGTCCGGTCTTGCCGACTTTATTGCGGCAGTTTCAAACACAACTCTCGGGTGGTTTGAATACTTTAAGGAATTCTCCGCTTCTGCAAATATCTCCAAAACTCTCAAAAGTCTTTCTTCACTAACGTTGTTAGCAAGTTCGACGTAGGAGTTAAACTTGTTTTCAGGAATACCCAAAATTGCGTTTGCGTTGGGACAAGTTTTGCAAACGAGCAAATCTCTTATTACCGCAGTAACGTCCTTTGTTAGTATTCCCATACTCTTTCCGAGCGAAACGAGTTTATCGATAATACCTAGTACCTCGCCCGAATTTCCGCTTAATAGGTTTGATATAAATTCCAAAATCAAATCGCTATTCGTTGAGCCTAGGATTTCCATAACGTCGTCATAGCAGAGCTTACCACTACCATACGAAATAGCGGTGTCGGCAATAGAAAGCGCGTCACGAATGCTGCCCTCACCAGCTTTTGCAATAGCAAAAATCGCTTCTTTATCGTAAAGTTTTCCCTGTTCGTCGTAAATTTCGCTTATGAGCTTTGCAATCTTTTCAGTCGCGATAAGGCGGAAGTCAAATCTCATACAACGAGATAGAATAGTTGCAGGTATTTTATGCACTTCTGTCGTTGCAAGGATAAACACCGCGTGTGTGGGCGGTTCTTCCAAAGTCTTAAGTAGCGCGTTAAACGCCGCACCCGTGAGCATGTGAACTTCGTCCACGATATAAACTTTATATTTTACTGAAACGGGAGGATATTGAACCTTTTCGCGAAGTTCTCTTATTTCGTTAACACCGTTATTTGATGCCGCGTCAATCTCTATAACGTCAATATTTGAAGGGTCGGAGAGCGCTTTACAACTTTCACATTTGCCACAAGGAGAACCGTTAATCGGCGAAAGACAGTTTATTGCTTTTGCAAAAATTTTTGCAGCAGAAGTCTTACCCGTTCCCCTAGTACCTGTAAAAAGATACGCGTGACCGAGTCGGTTACTCTCGATTTGATTAACGAGAGTTTTAACAATATGATTTTGTCCTATCAACCCGTCAAAAGTTGAAGGACGATATCTTCTGTAAAGAGCAAGATAAGCCATATTTCTCCTAAAATCACTTGATAAGCACTGATAATTTTTGCCTTATCCTTTGAAGTGCGTTATCTATAGATTTAACTTTTTCTCCTATTTTTTCTGCAATTTGAGCGTACGATAATCCCGTTAAGTACTGCGATAAAATGGTATATTCGTATTCGCTCAAAACTTTTTTGATTTTTTGATTTAACTCGATAACCGTTTCGCGATTAATAAAAATTTCCTCTGGTCCAAAACCACTATCAATGATTATTTCCGTTTTATCTGCGTCCCCGTCCACGCTTCCAGACAAAGAAACGTAGTTGTTTAGCGGTTTATTCTTTTGATTGTTTGAACTTTTTATTAACGAAACTATTCTATTCTTTACGCAAGTATAAACGTAAGACTTAAAAGTTACCTGACCGTTATAGGAATTCATCGCACTATACATAGCAATCATTCCCTCTTGCAAAAGGTCTTCCTTGTCCCCGCCAATCAAGAAATACGAACGCGTTATAGATGCCACGGTAGACTTATATCTTTCAACTAAAACGTCAGTTGCTTTAAGGTCGTTATTTTGCGCCAAAGAAACGAGTTGTTCATCAGAAAGATTTTTATATTCCATCTTTTCTCCCGAACGTTATTTTCCGTTCTTTTGCCTTAAAACTTCGTAAACTGCTATTCCGCAAGCAACCGAAGCGTTAAGAGAGTTAACTTTTCCATACATTGGAATAGATACTATTCCGTCACATTTATCTTTGGTAAGGCGCTTTACACCGCTATCCTCTCCGCCGATAACAAGGCAAATTTTGCCGGTAAGATTTGCCTTATAAATATCTTGACCGCCGAGCTCTGCTCCGTACACCCAATAGCCGTTATCTTTAAGAAGGTCTATTGCGTTATTGATATTGGTAACTTTCGCTACTTTTACGTGATTTAATGCTCCTGCGGAAATACGCATAACCGTGTCGTTAACGGATGCACTTCTATCTTTTCCGATAATAAGTCCGTCTGCGCCTGCGCATTCACAAACCCTAATGATACTTCCGAGATTATGCGGGTCTAAAATTTCATTTAAGATTACGACTAAACCGTCTTTATCTTTGCCCGCTTCGATAATGTCTTCTATATCAAAATATTTATAGTCGGAAACGTATGCAATAAAGCCTTGGTTTCTCTTGCTTTCGCTTTCCTTTTCAATAACGTATTTGTCAACTAACTGCATTTTTACTTTATTGGAACGGATAACGTTTATCAAACGCTTGCTTGCATCGTCTTTTAAATCTTTTTGCACGAGAATTTTATCTATTTCTTTATCAGTTTTAAGCAATTCAAATATTGCGTTTCTACCCTCAATCTTCATTGTCGCTTCCTTTATTTAATATAAAATTTAACCTTTCGTTATCGCCAATTAGGTACAAATACCCCAAAACCGCTTCAAAACCCGTTGCCGAATTGTAGTCTGAAACACTAGCGTGTTTTGCTTTATTGGCTTTTTTTGCATTTCTTGCTCTCTTAAATATTGCAAGTTCTTCTTCCGTTAGCATAGGCATTATTTGGTTAATAAACTCCGACTGCGCGGTGGCGTTCACCTCTTTTGTCGCTAGTTTGTTAAGTTCCCCAGACTTATAGTCTGAACCAAACGTCAAGCGCTCACGAACGTATAAAGAATAAACTGCATCACCTACAAAGGCAAGAACTATCGGGCTTAAATTATTTGCCCTTATCTTATCCATTTTTTCGCCTAGTTTGAACACAAAACACCCCAATAACCCTATTTTCTTAATTATACAACATTTTATAAAAAATTACAATGAATTAGCCCGAATAATTTCTTACTCGGGCTTAAAATTAAATTAATTTGAACTTGACTGTTGTGCTAGATAACCTATTATCCCCTTGAATACACTATACGCTACAGAATCTTGATATTCTTCTGTTATTAGCAACGCTTCATCTTCTGGGCTTGATAAAAAACCGCACTCTGCAATAACCGATGGATATTTACTGCAATTTAGTATGTAATAATCTCCCGTAAGCGCAATACACTCTCTAGGTGCTTCAGGCATAGAATTAAATACCGATTGTATACTGTTCGCCAAAAGCTTACCATTTTCATCGTTAGGTTTATAAAATACTTGCGCACCTCGCCTAGTTGATACCGAATATTTATTCATGTGTATGCTTACAACTAGGTTTGGCTTTGCTTTTAATATAATATCTCTGCGTTTTTCCATGTCACGCTTTTTGAAGTTTTTCCCCGCAACACCGTAAAGTCCTGCTTCAGTACTCCTCGTAAGAACAACGCTAATACCAGAGTCAGATAGATACTTTTCTACTTTCTTTACTATGATTAGATTAAGTTCGCTTTCTTTTATCCCCGTATTAACTCCGCTAACACCTCCGTCTATTCCACCGTGGCCAGCGTCTAAAACAACCTTAATTTTACTTGAAGTCGCCTCACCCACAGGACTTTTTGATAGCGCTGCAAGACAAAAAATAAAGGTAAATGCCGTTACGAGTAGCACGGAAATAATTAAAACGTTTCTTCTCTTAAAAACAAACATAACACCTCTCAATGTGGATAACTTTCATAAAATGCCCTACTTATCCACATTTTTTGGCTAAATTTATAAGCCATTGTGGATAACTTTCCTTAATATTATACTGACGTTTTCATTGGTTTATGAGAATATATCCACAATTTTTAATGCACGTTTGATAAATAAAAAACACTCGTTTTATTTTGAGCGAGTGTTTTTGTATTTTAATATTTTGTGCAAACACAACGATTATGCTTGCCACTTTTAGTTCGTCTTGCGTTCAAGACAAACGAGAGTCTCGACGTGTTTGGTTTGTGCAAACATGTCGAACGGTCTTACCGTTGTTACGTCGTAACGAACATTGGGATTTTCCACCCTTTTGACCTCTCCGCTTACCACCTCTAACGTTCCGACAAGCAAGCCTATATCACGCGCAAGCGTTGATGGTTTACACGAAACGTATACGATTTTATCTATTTCGCTATCTAAAATTGCGTTTATTACTTTAATATCGCAACCCTTTCTCGGTGGGTCTAAAACTAGACAAACTTTATTGCCGTCAGCGCGTTCTTTAGCGATTATGTCTGGCACAATGTCTTCACATTTTCCAAGATAATTAGTGATTTTTTCTTGCAAGCCGTTAATTTGCGCCAATTCGTTTGCGCACTCTACTGCTTCGGGAACAATTTCCACACCTATTGCCTTTTTAGCATTCTTTGAAAGGAGTGCGGTCATAAGTCCTGCTCCACTATAAGCGTCTATTACCACAGTGTCCTCATCTGCCCCAACGGCATCTCTAACAGCACCGTAGAGTTTTGCGCACACTGACGTGTTGACTTGCATAAAACTCTGAACGCCTATCTTATATTTTACACCGAGCATATCTCCAACGTATGACGGAGCGCCGTAAAGCAAAGTAAATTTATCGCCGTAAATAACGTTTGTATTTTTATCGTTAACGTTGAGATATAGAGAAAAACGGAACTTTAATTCTTCGGAAAGTATTTCTATTAGTCTATCTTTACCTGGTATATTGTTTTTAAGCGCAACAACCGTTATTATCAAATTACCCTTTATCTCTTTAACGGTTATTTCTCTTATATCGCCACTATGCTCGAACTCGTTATATCCCTTAACGTTAAATTCTTCTATGTATTTCTTAAAGGCAGTTATAACGTTTTTAGTCCAAGGCGCATTAATATAGCAGTCGTCAATAGAAACCACTCTATGCGAGTTTTCCGCATAAAAACCGATAATAACGCCAATATCCGTTTGAACTACGGGTAATTGAAGTTTATTTCTATAACGATAATGGTCGTCACCCTTTATTGTGGGTTTTACTTTTACGTCTAAATTTGCAATCTTCTTGAACGTATTGGCGATTGCGTTTTCCTTGATTTTTAGTTGCTGAACGTATTTAATGTGTTGAAGCTGACAGCCCCCACACTTTCCAAACACCGGGCATTTTGCCCTAACTCTATTTTCTGCGGGAGTTAAAACCTCAAGAAGTTTTGCGTAAACACATTTATTGGTTACTTTTAAAACCTTATATTTAACTTTTTCCCCAACCAAAGCAAACGGAACAAAAACAACGGAAGATTCTTCCTTTATTATCCCTTCGCCATTGACACCGAGAGCAGAAACTATCCCCACTCTCTCATCATTCTTTTTCATTTTGAAACCCTTATTTTATTATTCTTCCGAGGTAACGGTCGGTAAACGCACGCACCACGAAAACAAATCTTTCATATATAAAAAACACAATTACTGCAACTATCGGCAATATCCATAACACGTTTTTTAGAATAAATTCTGGCAAGTCACTAAAAAGTTCGCCCATAACCAACGTGTAATAAAAGAACATACCGTAAACGGTAGCAACAAACCAAACAAGTCCTATAGCAAAGTATAAAAACTTATTTAATCTTTTGTCAACACATATTTGCCTAATAATCGGATACAGACCAAAAAAGGCAAAATAGGATGGAAAAACTACCGAAAACACGTTAAATCCGCTTAACAAAAAGGCAAGCACCCCACCACACAAGTACGTTAATACACACCCTTTATACGATTTATAGTAAAAGGGCAAAATTACAAACGCGGAGGAGATTACGATTACGAACAAGTCCGCAAACTCGATATACGCACCTATCGTTAAACAAATTGCCACAAATGCCGAAGCGATTGCAGAAATTGAAATTACTTTACTCTTCATTATCTACAACAAATAGAACAGAGCATATCCATGCAACACCAAGCCGCACAGAAGTTCAAGCAAGAATCAGCACCGCCCATCTGTCTATTTTCATACTGCGGAGCGCCTTGAGGTCCTTGAGCATATCCCGATTGATATTGACGGTCATTATATTCCATTTTTTGTTTCAATTTTGTGAGCGCGTCAGAATATTTTGTGTTAGACGGTTCCATATTTACCGCTATTTCCAACTGCTTTTTTGACTCGCTCATCCAGTTTTTCTTATAGAAAACAACCGATTGCAAATAGTGCCACTCTGCCGTTCTATCAGAATAATCGTCAAGCTTTTGTTGTGCGCCTGAAATATCGCCGTTTCTTATGCAATTTTCCACTTCGGAAAAGTCTTGAGTTTTCTCATTGCCATTTTCCTTTGTCGTTTTGCAAGCAGCCATAATTTCTTGATAAGCATTTTCAATTAAAGTGAGTTTTCTTGCGGCTTCGTTTCCCACTTCGCCCTCGTAAAAACGTTCGCGAGAATACTTCTCTTTCAATGTCGAATAAGCTTTCTCAATTTCTTCGATACTCGCCTCTTCAGTTAATCCTAATGCTTTATAATATTCTTTCATCATTTATTCTCCAAAATTCTTTGAGTTTCAGCTCTTAACCCACGCAATAAAACGTTGTCGGTTAAATCGTGGTTAAATTTATATTCTAACGAAGTTGCAAGCGAAGCAATCTTTGATAAAATAGAGCCGAAAGTAAAAATTAGTTGTTCTTTGTTCTTTGCTATAAATTCTTGCTTACTACCAATGCTCTTATCTGCATTTATAAACACGTTGAAGTTATTCTTTTTCTTGTCCTTATCAAAGTCGTCAAGCGCGTCGATAAGATATATCCATTTACCCAATTCATAAGCAAGTTGTTTAACGTTTTCCGTGCATTTATCCCCTAAAAGCACGCTCATAACTTCAGACATCATATTCCCGAACGGGTCTGCGGAAATATCTACGCTATCTCCACCCGTCTTCTCGTATGCGACCAAATCTTTATATCTGTTTTCTACAATTTTATCAAACTCTGGCTCTTTTAACTTTGCCTTTTTATATGATGATTTGAAAAATTTTCTTGCGACCTTTCCTTTTCCACTATCCAAAACGTCATCGTTTAATTTGTGGTAGGCAAGAATAACGTTAAGCGCGCCTATTCTTTCAGTTAACTCATCGGGCACTGCGACGGGACGTTTTCTTATATGGTGGATTATACAACGTTGTTTTTCGATTTTAACGTCCAAATCCATTAGATTATGTGCAAGAACGGATAAAAAGGTCAAATCGTAATTGAGTACGAGTCTTCCTTTTGTGCCACAAGCACACCCTATTCCTTTACACAATCCGCAATACATTGCCTTATATAGCGTAGTATCTTTTACGTACATATAAGGCATATCGGTCTTAACGTAACCAAACATATTATCCTCTTTTTCTTAAAACAAGGCCAACCTTTTTATAAACTTTATTTAGCGTGCGGTATGCGAGTCTTTCCGCTCTTTCCGCACCGTTTTTAAGAACTTCGTCAAGATAAGCTTTATCATTTAATAGTCTATTCTTTTCTTGTCTTATAGGCTCGATTTTTTCAGCAACTGCCTCGCCAACAGCAAGCTTAAAGTCACCATAGCCTTTACCGGAAAATTCTTGTTCCGCTTGTTCAAAAGTCTTATCGGTAAACGCACAATAAATAGTCAATAAATTGCTAATTCCGGGTTTATCGGGCGAATATATAATCTTATCGTCGCTATCGGTAACCGCACGCTTAAACTTTCTTAAAATTGTTGCAGGGTCGTCGTCCATAGAAATAAACGCGTTAAGGTTTGCATCAGACTTGCTCATTTTTCTTTCGGGTTCTGCAAGACTCATAACTCTCGCTGCAGTTTTTCCAATATACCCCTCGGGAACTTTGAACGTTTCGCCGAAGCGGTTATTAAAACGTATTGCCAAATCACGAGATAATTCCAAGTGTTGCTTTTGGTCTGCGCCGATAGGTACGAGTTCCGTTTGGTAAAGTAAAATGTCGGCAGCCATAAGAACGGGATAGTCCATAAGTCCCATATTGATATTGTCCTCGTGTTTTTGGCTCTTATCCTTAAATTGAGTCATTCTGGAAAGCTCACCGGGATAGCAAATGGTATTTAATATCCAAGCGAGTTCTGCGTGTGCAGAAACGTGCGACTGTGCAAAAAGAATAGACTTTTCGGGGTCAATACCGCAAGCGAGATAAAGAGCCGTCAATTCATACGTATTCTTGCGTAAAATTGCAGGGTCTTGCTTAACGGTTAGTGTGTGCAAATCTGCAACTGCAAATACACCGTTATAATCGTCTTGTAATTTTTTAAAGTTTCTCAATGCCCCTAAATAGTTGCCGATAGTTAAAATTCCGCTCGGTTGAATTGCACTGAACAATATTTTCTTATCTTCCATTATACCCTACCTTACTTAAAAAATTATTGAAATAATTACTTTTCTATGAATTCGATAACCGCTTCCAATGTTTTGTCTCTCTCAATTACACCTGTAAAGCGTCTTTCTTTATTTTTTAGACTTAACAACTGTTCGGGAATTGGAGATGCCGTTTCTTCAAACAGTTTTTGTGCCGATTTAAATGCATCAGCGGGTGCATTTTCAGTGATTGCACACAGCACGTCGTGTGGGAATTTATAAGGACTTGCAGTTGATAATACTACCGTAGCCTTGTTGTCACCGCTTTGGCTGATATACTTATTTGCAACGTCTATTGCAACAGCTGTATGCGGGTCCGCAACGTAACCGTATTCTTCAAAGAACTCGTTAAGCGTTTGCGCGCAATCTTCCTCATCGGTAAAATCAGCATAGAAATCTTGATAAAGTTTAGTCTTTTCCGCATCAGTAATGGAATATTTGCCCTCTTTTTTAAGTTCTTCCATACGCTTTGCCGTTAAATTTGCATCGCGACCCGACAACTCGAAAATAAGTCTTTCAAGATTGCTAGAAATCAAAATGTCCATTGACGGAGATGTGGTTTTAAAGAATTCTCTATTTGCGTCATAAGTTCCCGTAACGTAAAATTCTGTTAAAACGTTGTTATCGTTGGAAGCGCAAACGAGTTTACCCACGGGAAGTCCCATTTGCTTTGCATAATAACCTGCAAGAATATTACCAAAATTACCCGTCGGAACTACAAAGTTTACTTCGTCGCCCATTTTGATTTCGCCCGACGATACTAAATCACAGTATGCGGAAAAATAATAGGTAATTTGAGGAGCAAGTCTACCAAAGTTTATAGAGTTTGCACTAGATAATACTACGTTTCTATTCCTAAAATCTTTTTCCACCTCTTTAGAAACAAAGATTTTCTTAACTGCGGTTTGACAGTCGTCGAAATTGCCTTTAACCCCAACAACGTTAACGTTTTCCCCTTCTTGAGTGCACATTTGCAATTTTTGCATATCACTAACACCCTCGCTAGGATAGAAAACCATTATTTTTATACCGTCTGCATCCTTAAAACCTTCAAGTGCAGCTTTACCCGTGTCGCCACTAGTTGCAACAAGTATTAAAATATTTTCTTTTATTCCGCTAATATCCGAACCTTTTCTTAAAAGGTACGGCAAAAGTGTTAACGCAACGTCCTTAAATGCAAGGGTTGGGCCGTGAAAGAGTTCCATAATGAAAAAATTGTCGTCAATCTTAACAATAGGCGCACCGTCACAGTCTTCAAACTTTGCATACGCTTTTTTGCACGCAGTTAAAAGCTCTTCGTAATCGTACTCCTCTAAATATTTAGAAAGCACGAACGACGCGCGTTCTGCGTAATCGAAGTCTATCATTTTAGTCAAGTCTTCTTTAGTGATTTGTGGGAACTTTTCGGGCACGAAAAGACCACCGTCATCCGCAAGTCCTTTGGCAATGGCATTTGCCGAACACGATACTTCACTTTTTCCTCTAGT
The DNA here is from genome assembly GCA_015069265.1 of Clostridiales bacterium. Taxonomy (GTDB): domain Bacteria; phylum Bacillota; class Clostridia; order Christensenellales; family Borkfalkiaceae; genus UBA1259. The sequence continues at coordinate 6,358 of SVIY01000013.1, read as the reverse complement.
ACTGAAAAACTTCATAATTACTCCTTAAACAAAATAAAAAGCTGGAAAAAACTTTCCAGCTTTTATTTTACTACATTTTGCACTAAAAAAGCAAACTAATCAACGTACTTTGCAACAAATTCAGGTAAATCTTCTTTAGAAGCACTGCAAGTTACAACAAATTTAACGCCGTATTCCTTTTCAAGCATTTCCATTGCGCTGAATATATCGCCGAGTTCATTAAGTTCTGCTTTTGCAATTCTAGCAATTCCGTCAATAAATATGTATTCGTTATCACCGTTTGCAGCAACTATACCTTTTATAAATCCACGGAGACGGTCAGCACCCTGAACGTCAAAACCAGTAACGTCTAAAAATCTTATTTGATACTTGAGGTCAAAGGCATATCTTTTTGTGTCAGTAATAAAAATAATGTGCCCCTTCGCTTGATCAAGCGCAGTATTGGCACAATCAATTATTGCTTTAGTTTTGCCTGTTCCTTTGGGTCCGTAAATAATTTTCATTAGAAAGTTTCCTCCTAGTTATCATTAATTCTTTCTGATACTATTGTATAACACTTTTTTAAAAATTTCAATAGGTTTTTAAAATTTCTTGACCTAAAAACCAATAATTTTTACCAAAAATAAAAAGGTTAAGTCGGTTTTATCCAACTTAACCTCAAATTCCTATTTCAATTCGTTGATAAATGAAATCAAACGAGTTAGACCCTCTTTAATATCTTCAATAGAGATAGCATATGAAAGTCTTATGCAATCGTCCGCACCGAAAGCCACACCGGGAATGAGTGCTACGCCTTTTTTAAGTGCCGCGTCCGCAAATGAGAGCGAACCGTCAATCTTAATTCCGTCGTATTCTTTGCCGTAAAGTTTTGATACGTTCACGAAAACGTAAAACGCGCCTTTGGGTTGAATGCATACGATATCTTTTACAGTAGAGAGCATATCAATCATCAGTTTTCGTCTCTCATCGAAAACACCTTGCATTTGAGCTATAAATTTATCACCCTCACTGTCGGTAAGTGCCGTTACTGACGCGTATTGAGCGATAGAACAAGGGTTGCTTGCCGTGTGTGATTGCATGCTAGAAATAGCTTTTGCAATAGTTAACGGTGCTGCAAGATAACCAATTCTCCAACCTGTCATTGCAAACGCTTTACTCATACCGTTAACAACGATTGTATGTTCTTTCATAAACTCACTGCACTTTGCAATAGAGAAATGTTCTTCCCCGTCGTACACGAGTTTTTCATAGATTTCATCAGAAACAACGTATATACCGTGCTTTTCAGCAACTTCTGCGATTGCTCTTATTTCTTTTTCAGTATAAACCGCACCCGTCGGGTTGTTAGGCGTGTTGAGTATTAAACATTTGGTCTTGTCGGTTACCGCCTTTTCAAACTGTTCAGCGGTCATTTTGTAGCCGTTTTCCTTTTCCGTTTGAACGTAAACGCATTCGCCACCTGCAAGTTTAATGAGTTCTGGATAAGTTAACCAGTAAGGTGCAGGCAAAATAACTTGGTCGCCGTCGTCTACAATAGCACAAATTGCGTGATAGAGAGAACTTTTTGCACCAGAAGAAACAACGATTTGTGCTGGGTCGTATTTGAGTCCGTTATCCTTTTCAAACTTTTGGCAAACTGCCTTTTTAAGTTCAACCATACCTGCTGCAGGAGTATATTTAGTAAAACCAATATCAAGAGCCTTTTTAGCAGAATTAATTATGTATTCGGGAGTATTGAAGTCGGGTTCGCCCGCTCCAAATCCTATAACGGAAATACCCTCTGCTTTCATTTTTTTAGCCTTTGCCGTGATTTCCAAGGTCAAGGACGGGGCAATTTCTTTTACTTTTTTAGATACGCTCATTTGTTGTCTCCTTTAGTTTATTCTTCTTCGAAGCCTGCGCTTAATTTTAATTCTCTGTCGTGGATAGCAAGAGCTTCCACCATTTCGTCTATATCGCCGAGCATAAAGTTGTCTATCGAATAAAGCGTAAGCCCTATTCTGTGGTCGGTTACCCTACCTTGAGGGAAGTTATACGTTCTAATTCTCTCTGAACGGTCACCCGTTCCAACTTGACTTCTTCTGTTCTCGGAATATTCCTTCTCATATTGAGATTGATAAAAATCGTAAAGTCTACTCTTTAATACGCGCATTGCTTTTTCGCGGTTTTTGGTCTGCGAACGCTCGTCTTGGCACAAAACTACTATTCCTGTCGGAATGTGTGTAAGTCTTATACAAGACTCGGTCTTGTTTACGTGCTGTCCACCAGCGCCACTACTACGCAAGGTATCAACCCTCAAATCTTTTTCATCAATCTTTACCTCAACGTCCTCAACTTCAGGAAGAACGGCAACGGTTACGGTTGACGTATGAACTCTGCCCTGTGATTCGGTTTCGGGAACGCGTTGAACTCTATGAACACCGCTTTCATATTTAAGTTTAGCATAGCAAGATTTACCAGAAATAGAGAAAACTGCTTCTTTAAGTCCACCGAGTTCTGTAACGCTTATATCAATATCTTCAGTTTTCCAACGGTTTTTCTCCGCATACTTTATATATAGTTTATATAATTCGTACGCAAAAAGGTTAGCCTCGTCCCCACCTGCACCACCACGAATTTCCATAATAACGTTCTTGTCGTCGTTCGGGTCTTTCGGAAGAAGAAGGATACGGAGTTCTTCGGAAATAGTATTGATTTTTTGCTTGCACGACTCTAATTCCTCGTGCATAAGCGCCTTCATTTCCGCATCCGTTTCAATGGTGAGCATTTCCTTTATTTCTTCTTGCTCTTTAACAACTTTTTTATATTCGGTATATTTCTCAACCGTTTCCGTTATATCTGCAAGTTCTTTGGTATAAGTTTTCCACTCATCCATTCTCGCAATAACGTCAGCATCGCTAACCAGCTCGTTGAGTTTTTCATACCTTTCAAGCATTTTGTCCAGTTTTTTAAACATTAAAGCACCGCCTTAACTATTCTGTCAATGTTTTCGTAATCTTTTATAATTTCAACACTCTTGAAGTTTTTGAGCATTGCACAAATATCTTGAGCTTGACCAATTCCGCATTCTAATAAAAGAACGCCGTTTTCATTTAAGTATTCGCTCGCTTTTTCTGCGATTATTCTATAAAACGTATATCCGTCCTCTCCACCGTCAAGCGCAAGTATCGGCTCAAACTCTTTAACCTCGGTCTGAAGTTTTTCAATATCTTCACTCTTAATGTACGGAGGATTTGAGATTATAACGTCAAATTTTTTACCTAATAAATTTTCAAACAAATCGCTTTTAATAAATTCGATTTCCGCCTGATTTTCACTTGCGTTTTTAGTTGCAACAGAGAGCGCGCCGTCGCTAATATCGGTAGCCGTTACGTTTGCTCCGCTTTCCTTTTTTATTACGATTGCGATAGCACCGCTACCCGTACACAAATCAAGCACGCACTTGTTTTGGTCTACGACTTTAAGTGCTTGTTCAACCAAAAGTTCGGTCTCGGGTCTAGGAATTAAAACGTTCTCGTCAACGTTAATTTTATACCCGTAAAAATCTGTGTCGCCTATACAATACCAAAGCGGTCTACCCGTACATCTCTCTTTGGTAATTTGCATAACCTTTTCGACGTATTTAGGAGAAACGGTCTTTTCTGAATCTAACTGATTTCTTTTGCATCCAATAGTAAGCGAAACAATCCAATCTGCTTCGGCAAGTTCTTCAATGCCGTATTTGTTTAGTTCTTTCCTTACTTTTTTAAGCAAATCACAACGTTTTTCCGCCACGACGAATTCCTTTTCCGGAATAGATTTATCCGCGTCCATCTCCATTACCGTCTTAAAAGCGGTAATAGCAACTTCCAACATATCGTCAGTAGGTTCTCTAGTTGTAATTCGTTGTAACAAAAGTCCGGGGACTTTTAACGGAAAAACGAACACCGTTTTGGTTTTAGCAAGGAGTTTAAGCAGTTCGTAAGATAGACCAGCAACAAGCGGAAGCATTGCAATTTTGAGCAATACCCTATAAAACTTGTCAACTCCACCGATTAAAGATTCTAAAAGCGCAAAAGTCAAAATGCTTATTACCATGACGAAAACCATAAAGGTTGTTCCGCAACGGTCATGCACTCTAGAACATTTTTTAGCGTTTTCCACAGTCAAGTCCATACCGCTTTCAAAGCACGATATGGTTTTATGTTCAGCACCGTGATACATAAACGTTCGGCGAATGTCTTTTAGTAACGACACGAGCAAAATATACCCTATAAAAATGAGCAGTTTAAGTCCGCCCTCGATAAAGTTTTTCGCCCACAAGCCGAAAGAATAGCCACCGCCTATCCATTTTTCTATAGTTTCTCTCATAAACTGCGGAAACCATATAAACAAAAACACCGCAAGAGCAAGTCCTAAAAGCAAGGAAAGTGTACTAACGACACTCATAACGTCTATTTTGAACTTTTTAGAAATCCACTTTTCAAACCTAGACGGTTCGCCCTCGCCATAAACGTCGGCTGAACGCATCAAAACTTTGGTTCCTGTAGTCAATGAGGAGACAAACGAAATCACACCACGAACTATTGGCAATCTAAAAAACAAATTGCGTTCTCGTTGAGGTGTAATTCTCTTGCTCTCAAGCCTTATAATTCCGTCCGCATCTCTAACGGCAGTAGCCATAGCGGACTGACCGCGCATCATAACGCCTTCTAATACCGCTTGTCCGCCAATAGACGTTTTGGGAGTTTTTGTTTGGTTAACGTTGTTCTCTGGCATCTTTGTAAAAAAAAGGCTTTAAGAATACCAAGGATACTCTTAAAGCCGCGCAATATAGCGTACTATTTTGCTTTGCCGTATCTCTTGTTGAACTTATCAACACGGCCGCCGGTATCGACAAGTTTTTGCTTGCCCGTAAAGAAAGGATGACATTTGCTGCAAATATCAACTTTAATTACGTCCGACTTTTTAGTAGAACCCGTTTTAAAAGTTTCGCCACAAGCGCAAACTACGGTTACTTCATGATAATCCGGATGTATAGCTTCTTTCATAACACACCTCTCTTTGGAATTTACTTCGTAATTATATTATATTTTTTCAAGTTAGTCAACTATAAAAGGGCGCATTTTGAGAAAAATTACTAAAAAGTTTTATTTATCTCTCACCATTGACAATTTACTTGCTTTTTTTTCCATTTTGTAATATAATGATTAAAATTTTTCGCTAAACTGCGAATACTATGGAGAAGTTATGAGAGGCTGGAAAATTATTAATCCATTCCAACTTGAAGAAAGTGAAATAAAAGAAAACACTTCTAGCAATTCGCTTTCCAAAGTAAAAATCACCAAAGCTTTACTCACTCTTTCTGACGTTTTGCGCTATAAAGGTGAGATTGATTCGGAAAACAGAGTTTTGGGTAGCACAGGAATTGGTGTCGTCAGTGAGACGGAGACCAATCTTTTCGGCTTGGAAAAAGGCAAACACGTTTACGTTGAACCAAATCGCGAATGTGGTGAATGTGCTAACTGCAAGGCTGGCGAATTCTCAAAATGTTCTAACATCCAAATTGCAGGTGAAAATACTGACGGATTTTTATCCGACTTCGTTTCAATTGATTCGGGCAAACTCTTCATCCTCCCCGAAAGCGTAAAGGCACTTGATTCCCTTTTTATAAACCACATTTCCCTTGCCCTATCAGTAGTTGACAAGTTGGAAGTTCAAAAGGGTGATTACGTTGCAATAGTCGGCGCTAACAACTTTGGAAACATTCTTGCTCAACTTCTCATTTACTATCAGGCAGTTCCTATCGTCGTAACAAACGATGAAGAAGATTTTAAGATTGCAAAAGATTCTGGTATATATTACGTTTTAGGCGGAGACGATAACTGGCAAAAGGAAGTTTCGCAAATAACGGGCGGAAGAATGACCAAAAACGTCGTTTATATCGCAGATTGCAATATCCCCGTTGCAAAAGCCTTTGCACTTGCGTCGTTTAATGCGTGCATCGCATACACCGGTGTTTCGTATAAGAACTCCTCCCTCTCCTTTGCACAAGCCGTAAAAAAACAATTACAGATTCTTTGTATAAACAACGGATTTGGAAACACCGCAGCAAGCATAAACCTTATAGCAAACAAAGCTATTAACCTATCCCACTTAAAGCTTGACAGCGCAACTTACGAAACTGTACCCGAAACGCTAAAAAATATGAGCGAAATGCTGGATAAAGAAGATAAAATTTACGAAACTGTCGTTGATTTAGTTTAACAAGAATAAAATGACAAAAGGTCGCAAATGCGACCTTTTTCTTTTTTAGTTCGTTTGGCCGTTAATTTTACGGCAAAACATTAACCTCAATATCTTACGTATAATCATCGGG
>SVIY01000012.1 GCA_015069265.1 Clostridiales bacterium | reverse complement strand
GTGTGAAATTAAAAAAAACACATTGAAAACGTTACCGCGTTAGGATACGGCGATTGGCTCTTATACGGACCTTTCCACGGCAACGGCACAATGGAGGGCGAAGCACCTTGGATAGAAACCACTTCCGATTACCTCTTGGAAGAAAATATGACCTTCTGTGCGGATATCTTCCTCGGCTCTAACGAAAAGGGAATTGGACTCCGTGTTGAAGACGTTGTTTGCGTAACCAAAGACGGCGCAGAAAACCTTACTAACTACCCAAGAAAACTTTTCGAGATTGATAGATAGGATAAAAGTCTTTTCCGCTCAATCTAATTGATTTTTAACGGCAAAATACTGCAAACTACTTCGTGTTTTTTGGGCGAACAGACCGCTACGGGTATGCCCGTCCAAAAGAACACTTGTCCTTCTTGTATTTTCCTCGTTAAATCGTGCAAAGCACTAATCAATTATCTTTCGCTCCAAAGACTTGTTTTGTGTGGCAATGCTTTCTTGTAAAATCACCTTTGTTAATCACCACGCATTGCTCCAAAGCCTTTTGGGAAAAACAATAAAAAAGTATCATAAAAACCCCCTTGCTTTCTGCAAGGGGGTTTAGTTTTTTTATGTTGACTAAAAGGAAAAGCTTTTTCAAAGTAATGACAACGCGGTTTTCATGTGTTATAATAAGGTAAGTAAAACGGCATTAAAAAGAGGAATAAAAATGATAGATTTTGCAAAAAAAGACAAAAAAATTGTGCCCGAACAAATAATGGAAGGTGTTTATAATAAAATAAAAACACCTTATAAACACGGTGCGGTGTTAAAGTTTGATAAAGATATGTGCGATTCCCCAGGGGTATTTAATCATAAGGGAAAGTGGTATATGTCTTTTATAAAAATTGCTTATGACGTTAAAAATTCGGGGTATGATTCTCACCTTGCAACAAGTAGTGACCTTGTTAACTGGCAATACTTAGGCAAAAACTTAAAAAGAACGGGTGATGGCAGTTGGGATTGCAATCAAATTGCGGCATACCCCATTTTTGTTGAAAATGATTTTAACGGAAATTTTTCTTTGCAAAAGGTGAACGGAAATTATTATTTTGCTTATCTTGGCGGTGCACTTATGGGTTATGAAACCGACCCGCTGTCTGCAGGCTTATGCAAATTTAAGGATGCTGAAAATTTTGATAGTTACGAAAAGTTGCCTAATCCAATTTTATCCCCGAGTGACCTTGATGCAAGAGAGGGCGAAAAGGCAAGTGTATTTAAGTGCAATGCGTTTATCGATAAAGAAAAAACGCTTGGCTATAAATACGTAACCGTTTATAACGCAAGGGGGGTAGAGAGAAGAGAATCTATTTATCTTGCCGTTTCAAACGATGGTGAAAAGTGGGAAAGATATGGAAAAGAGCCCATAATTTTTGACCAAACGATAGACAAAAGCCAAAGGATATTGGGCGACGGGCAAATTATAAAAATAGATGACCTTTACGTTATGGTTTATTTTGTATATGATGGCGAAAAGGCCTTTAATACCTTTGCTTGCTCGTATGATTTGATTAATTGGACAAAATGGCAGGGCAAAAACCTTATAGAAAGCGAGTTTTCGTGGGAGGATAAGTTTGCCCATAAACCTTGGATAGTTGTAAAAGACAATATAGTTTATCATTATTATTGTGCGGTAAACAGCAAAGGCGAACGTTTTATTGCCCTTGCAACAAGTGAAAAAATATAAAATAAAAAGAACCTTGGGATAAACCAAAGGTTCTTTTTTTGTTGATATTAAAGTTTTTCTTCGCCGTAGAGAATAAAACTCATTGTGATAAGTCTGCCGTTTGCACTTGCATTCGGTTGCCATGGACACCAGAAAGCATTGTGGTCACAAAAACGTTCAACCATATAGCCTTCGTTAGAAGTTGCGTATTTGAATTGTCCATCAAGGATAATTTTCATCATTTTTTTATCGTTTAACTGATAAAAGTAATCAAACATTTCATACTCACTTGTGTTTGTATACCAACGTTGACCAACGGGGGGAGAAAAGGTGCTTCCGCCTTTTTTGTGAGAACGGCTCATGGGCATAAAATGTCCGTGGCGTTTTATATCTGCCCCAACTTCTCTTTCAATATTTTTATAAATTTTGTTTGCAAGGGGAGTGCCGTATCCTGCAATTCCCAAATTAAGCCAGTGTGCTTGGTGGAAGGTTTTGCAATACGAACAAAACTCAAACTGCCTATCAAGTTTTTTCTCTATTTCAGGGTCGTTTCTTGCATCTCTTGGAACAATCCACTCATCTTTGCCCTCTGCTTCTTTAGAAAGTTCAAAAAATCTTGCCTTTATGCAATCCAAATAGTCGTTAAGCGCGGTGGTAATTTCTTCTTTTTCTGCCGTGTTATATTTATCGGCAACTTTTTTAAATTCTCTATAACCTTCTATATTCCATTTATCAGTAAGGCTCCAAACTTGTTCGGCATCACCGAAGTCCGAAGATACCCATGGGGGGAATAATCCAGGGATAAGGTTGGGGTCTAATTTTGTTCCAGCCCTCTTTTTTTCTATCCAACGGAAAGAATCCAAGGCATCGTTATAGTATTTTTTGAAAATGCTTTCATTGTTTAATGCAACGTATGAATAAGATTGGATAGCGGCAGCCGAAAGGGAAGACCATTGCATACCAAAAGTGTTAACTTGACCTTTGTTTTCGCCCTCTTTAACTTGAAGAACGTTAAAATACATATCGAGAACTTTATCAAGATAGTCATCATATCCGCCAACGTAAGCGATTGCACGGAAAAGCGGTTCTGCTTCTTTTGGGTAAACAACCCTTTCAATTCCGCCTTGGCGGAAAAGCACGTAATTTTCACCCTTGGGATAACAAATCATTTGCAAGGTTTGGCAAATAAGGTTGTTGAAAAATCCCTTTTTCATATTTACGGGCTTGCGCTCTGCCTTTGATAGTTCGCTTAGCCAAAATTTTTCACAATCATTCTTTGCTTTTGTGTAAGATAACGGCTTTTTATCCTTGTTTCTTGTAAGGGTGAAAAGATAAGTTTTCCTTTCACTCGCTTTAAGTGTTAAATTGGTAGAAAGGTCATCAAAATCCTTTTCAATAAAATCATACGTTTTAGAAAAACGCAAGGTGAACGTTCCGTTGGTGAGTTTGCCACTTTGTCTAATAAAGGTGGGCATGGTCATCCATTGTTTTTTAAGTTGTTCAAACCATCTATATCCATCAGGCTCGTCACCGCCAACAAGGTCAAATTCAGGGCCAGAGCGCACCATTGCGCCAAAATCGAAAGATAAGTCGCTATCGGTGGTGTTTTGAAGGGTTACCTTTATGTATGCTGTGGGCAATTTTTCCGTGTCGCAAAAGGCTTCTTGGCTAAACTTAACCCCATCAACAAGGTGTGAAAAAGAGTGGATAGGTAGCCCATCTTTTCTCGTGCTATATTTAACCTTTGTCCAAGGCAAAAATTTTCCGTTAAGGGTGAATATAACCGCCGTTGATGGAAGCGCACTCATATGCCCTCTACCATTTAGCATAACGTGTGAGCCTGCGCCGCCCAAAGTTTCGCCAAACAAAATCATTGAAGACGGCCACATAGTGACAAGGTTTTCGGCTAGCGGTGGGTGTATATACCTTTTGAAAGTAAAAGGTTTACCCCAAGGCTTATCTTTTGAACTTAAATGCATAAATTTTCCTCCCTATATAAATTTTATAAGTTTAATAGTATGATTGAAACAAACCCCAAAGCAATACCAACGTATTGAAGGGCAAGATATTTTTCTTTGTAGATAAGACGCCCTAAAATAAAGGTCAAAATTAAACCACCGCCAGAAATTACGGGGAAGAAGATTGCCACGGGCATAAGATTTCCGCCAGTAAAGAGCATAACTATAAAGTTGTTCATTGCAATTAAAAAACCAGACGGCGCACCCCATACGAGAGCACTTGGCGTGGCGGTCTTTATGTTTTTTCTTTCGGTGATTAAGGTTGCAACAATCAAAATAACAACGGCAAGAGAGAGCGCAGTTATCATAAGTTCGCTACCACACTGTCCGTTGTGTGCTTTTTGTTGCATCGTTTGGAATATACAGCAAAAACCGTTTGAAAAAAATGAAAGCGCAACGAAAATTAACCACTTTATAGTGATGGGCTTTCTTTTTTTAGCACCTTTACCAAACTTTAAGTTAACCAATATTAAACTTGCAAAAAACAAGGTTAAGCCGATATAGAATAAAAAGTTAACGCTATCGCCAAGGAAAATTATTCCGTAAAGGGTGGGTAAAATTAATGAGAACGAAACGAATAGCCCTGTCAAAGAAAGGTCGCCACACTCAAGCGCAAGAATGCTGAAAATTGTGCTTATTGCAAAGCATAAACCAAAAGGAATAGCAAATTTTAACAAATTTAGGCTATATCCCGAAAAGTTAAACCCGTTTTGTATAAAAAATATTACAACAAAGGTTAAAAGGGCAGAAGAAAGGCATATTAAAGACAAAAGAAAAGGCGATTTTTTAGTAAATTTTTTCTTAAATACTTCGCCAAAAGTCATTGCGCAAATTTGCCCTAAAAGTAAAAGCACGGTTGTAAATTTCATTAATCTTGCCTCCGATAAATTACAAGCAAATTATATCACGAGAAAAATAAAAAAGTTATAAAATTTTTATGTATCATATTGCAAAAGATGGACTATTTTTATATTTTGTGATAAAATCGAACACATGAAAGAGTGGATAAAGTTAAAAAGTATACCAAGAATTGCGTTTGCGCATACCTATTCTGCAGAAGACGGGTTTAAAAATCATATTCCTATAAGGAAAGACTTTATTGAAATAAGCTATTGCAGGTATGGAAAATGTTATACCATAAAAAACGGCAAAAAATTCGTCAGTGTTGACGGAAGTGTTGGTGGAGAAATTAACAAGACGGAAATTGACGCTTCGTATGAGGGGCCGTTTGAAGCGCATTCCGTTGGTATGGTTGTAGACTATGATTATAACGAGATTGCAATAAACAGCAATATTTGTTTTTCTTTGATTGGTGATAAAAGTGAAAAATTGATGCGCATTATTGACGAACTGATTTTTTTGCATCATTTTCATCCCGAAAGAGAACATAAAATAGTGTCGCTTATCTTTGATGCGGTAGACATATTAAACGCAAGATTTATTGACGAATGGCAACAAGAGGAAGAAGTTTCGGGCGAGGTTTCATACGTTAACAAAGCAAAAACATATATAAAGTCAAGGATATCGCAAAAAATTTCTATTAACGATATAGCAAAATATTTACACGTTTCTTCTTCATACATTTGTGTAGTTTTCAAAAAAATTACGGGCGAAACAATAGTAGAATATATAAACAAATATAGATTATACTTAATCAAAAACTACGTTGCCAGCCAAAATATGACCTTAAAAGAGGCGTGTGCACTTGTGGGGATAAAGGACCCTGCATACGCAAGCAGATTGTTTAAGAAGACTGAAAACCAATCTATAAGGGAATTTAAGAGGACGGGGTGGATTAACCCCGCAAAAGAGGCAAAAAAATGACGGCTCAAAAAACTCAAATTAAAGATTTTACAAAAGGCAAGATATTTAAGCCGCTGGTATTGTTTGCAGCACCGCTCTTCCTCTCAAACCTTCTGCAACTCGTATACAACATGGTGGACATGGTCGTCGTCGGCAACGTCTTGGGAAAGGCGGGAACGTCCGCCGTCTCTGTCGGTGGGGACGTGGTAAACTTTTTGACCGTTGTCGCAATGGGCTTTGGTCTTGCCGTGCAAGTCATAATAGCAAGATACGTCGGCTCTGGCGAACGCAAAAAGATAGGCGCGTTCGTCGGCACTATGAGTGGGTTTTTATTTCTCTGCGCGGTAGTTGTCAGCGTGATTGGAATAGTCTTTCAAAATGGAATACTCTCCATTATGAACACTCCCGACGAGGCTTTTGAGGGCGCAAAAGATTACTCGTTTATATGTATGATAGGACTTGTATTCATCTACGGATACAATATCGTAAGCGCGATACTGCGCGGTATGGGCGACTCTAAACACCCGTTCGTCTTTATAAGTATAGCCGCGGTATTAAATTTGGGGCTTGACCTCTTGCTTGTTGCAGTCTTTGATATGGGAACGGCAGGCGCTGCACTTGCAACCGTTATTAGTCAAGGTATAAGTTTTATAGTGTCTTTGATTTTCTTGATAAAAAAGAGGGCGCAGTTTGAACTAAACGTTTCCATTTCCGCATTCTTTAAGTGGAATAAACCAATGCTTATCGCGCTAATAAAACTCGGTGTTCCGCTTATAATTCGCTCGGCATCGGTGCACGTTTCCAAACTGTTCGTAAACTCCTTTATAAACGGATACGGAGTAGAAGTCTCGGCATTTTCGGGTATAGCGCATAAGATTGCATATATCGTAAACCAACTCGCGCTCTCCGTTTCTACCGCAGGCTCGACTATGGTCGGTCAAAACATTGTTATCGGTAGGTTTGACAGGGTCAAAAAGGTTATGGCTAGCATAGGCGTTTTAACCGTTTCGCTATCCGTCGTTATGATTATAGCGATGAACCTTTTCCCTCGCGAGATTTTCTCGCTCTTTACAAGCGAGGGGGACGAGGGAGTACTAAACCTCGTGGACGGATATATTCCTATCGCAATGCTGTTGTTCTCTGCAACCGCGCTTCGCCCGATTACCAACGCGCTCATTATGGGAAGTGCGAATAACGTCGTGAACTTCTCCACCGCAATTCTCGACGGAATAGTGATGAGAATAGGTCTTGCACTCTTATTCGGCTTGTGGCTAGATATGGGTTTTTATGGGTTTTGGCTTGGCGATGCACTCGCAGGTTTTACTCCCTTTGTTATCGGTGGAATATTTTTCCTTTCGGGAAAATGGAAAACAACTAGTTTAGGAAAAAATAAAAAAGAAAAGAACCTCGCGTAACCGAGGTTTTTTATTTTTATCGTCGCATAAATTCCTATAAATTACGCACAATGAAAGGAGGAGGGAATTTATATGGCAAATATGTTAACGACCAAGGAAGCGACGTTAATTTCCGACCTTTTGACGTTGGAAGAAATCGCTTGCAAAAAAGCAAAGTATTACTCAAAGACCTTTTTAGACCCTGAAACAGCGGAGTTCTTTCGCGCGCTTGAGCAAAAACACTCAAAGCGTTTTAACGAGCTTTTTGATATGCTAAACGGAGGTCAAAATGTCTGAATTTAAAGAATTAGCAAAACTCAATGAAAAAGAGGGCTTTACCGATATTTTGATTTTGGAAAAGCATATATTATCCGTTTACGCAACGGTGATAGAGGAAAGCACGAGTGAGGGGTTTAGAGCGGTAGTAAATAAACACTTAAACGAGGCGGTAAGCGACCAATTTTCAGTATTCCTGCAAATGACTGACCGCGGATTTTACAAGGTTGAAACGGCAAAAGAAGAACAAGTACAACAAGTAAGAGAGAGCTACAAGCAAACTCTTAAGGAAATTAACGACTAAACGCTTGCATAAAAAATTAAAAAGTAATATAATCGGTTGTGTAAGAAGGTTTTCGGACAACACTTCTATAAAACAACCGAGGAAAACAGATATTATTTTGTCTCTTTCTCGGCTATTCGGGAGAGAGATTTTTTTATGAAAAACTCGTGGACAAAATTTATTACTAGAACGGCACTTGTCGCAGGGGTGTATATTTTATCAACGCTAATCGTTTTCCCCGTGGCTAGCGGTGCTATTCAGTTTAGAATAAGCGAAGCACTATGTTTACTGCCTCTTATTTTCGTGGACGCTGTACCGGGGCTATTTATCGGGTGCTTGTTATCTAACCTTATCACAGGCTGTTCGCCGGCGGACGTTATATTGGGAAGCATTATAACGTTAACCGCTTCAATATTCACCTTTTTTACCGGCAAGATATTTAAGAATAAATGGTTAAAAGTGATGGTCGGCGGGATATTCCCCGTACTGCTTAACGCTCTATTTTTACCACTTATTTGGCTACTTTACGGCACGGGCGCGTACGTATATTATCTAGAAGTGTGCTTTTTGCTTATAGGTCAAACGGTGTCCGTATACTTATTGGGAATTCCAATGTATTTTAAGCTGGAAAAACTAAATGCGAAAGGACGGCTATAAAAGTGTAAGAAAAAACTCTTTTCAAACTGAAAAGAGTTTTTTTGTTTTATTCAACCACCTTGAACGGGTGATACATCGCCCAAACGAACAATAGCCACAGAGCAGAAATGCCCACGAGCGAATAGATTATTCGCGACACGACTGCCGTTGCTCCGCTTCCGAAAATGAAAGCGACAAGGTTGAAATCGAATATTCCGACTAAAAGCCAGACGAGTGCGCCCACGATAACGAGCGTAAACGCTAAAATCGAAGTAATTTTCATACCGCCCTCCTTATAGTATAAGGATGTGCAGTAATAAATTAATTATACCTTTATAAGAATGCGTTCTCCAAAACGAGTTTGTCAAAGTTAATCGGCTCGACAAAATCGTCCTTTTTAAAGCGCACGTTGTTATACTTTGCATAGTTAAACAAGTGCGTTTTAATGAGCACGGGGGTGGGGATATCGAGATTGGAGCAAATTTCCGTTAGATAGGAAAAGAACTCCGAATAATCCATCTGCTCAAACCTCTCTAAAACGTACTGCTTAATTATTTTGTCGTTTTTTATAACTTTTGCCCAAATGCGAATCATAATTACCTCTAACGGTAATTATTGTATCACAAAACCCGACCCAAAATCAACATAATAATTGACAAACGGTGGCAAAAAGAATACAATATATTATAAGTGAGGGGTTTTTCCCTTTTTGGAGGTAAATATGAGTAACCTTAAAGACCAATTAATAGAACTACTTACTGAAAACGCCAGATACACCAACGCGCAACTCGCCGCGATTGTTGGCGCTGAAGTTAAAGATATAGAAAGCGCGTTAAAAGAACTTGAATCTGACGGCGTTATCGTTAAATACGCCGCCATTTTGAACACCGAGGCAATGGAAAAGAAAAAGGTGCAAGCGCTCATCGAGGTTAAGGTTGCACCCCAAAAGTTAAAAGGCTTTGATTCGTACGCGGAGGAGATTTACCACTTCCCCGAAGTTCAAAGTTTATATTTAATGAGCGGTGGTTTCGACCTTGCCGTGTTCGTTGAAGGAGAAAACATTACCGACGTTGCTATGTTCGTTTCGGAAAAATTAAGCGTAATCGACGGAATAGTCAGCGTTCAAACGCACTTTATACTTAAAAAGTACAAGATAGAAGGGCAAGTTACCCGCCCGTCAGAAGAGGGTAAAAGACAGTTAATACAAGCATGAGAGATTTTATAAGCAATAGAGCAAAAAATATCAAGCCGTCCGGCATAAGAAAGTTTTTCGATATCGTTTCAGAGCGAAAAGACGTTATTTCTTTGGGCGTTGGCGAGCCTGACTTTATAACGCCGTGGGAAATTCGCGACGCGGGGATTGGCGCAATTAAAAGGGGATATACGCAGTACACCTCCAATAAAGGTCTGCCCGCACTCCGTAAGGAAATTTCATCTTATTTAAAGGACGTTTTCAGCGTCGAATACCCAGCGGATAACATGATAATAACAGTCGGTGCAAGCGAGGGAATAGACCTCGTTTTTAGAGCGACGGTAAACGAGGGGGATGAGGTGTTAATACCCGACCCTAGCTACGTTTCGTATAAGCCGTGCGTGGAACTATTAGGCGGTGTACCCGTGTCCGTTCCGTGCTCTGGAGATAATGGCTTTAAGCTCACTAAAGAGGCGTTAGAGAGCGTTATTACGGACAAAACAAAAGCGCTCGTTTTCCCCTACCCAAACAATCCAACGGGCGGAATTATGACCAAGGAAGATATTGAGGCAATTCTTCCCGTACTTGAAAAGCACGAGATACTTCTTATCGCAGACGAGATTTACGCAGAATTAACTTACGGAAGAGAGCATTGCTCTTTGGCAAGTTTTCCCTCCCTTAGAGATAGGGTGGTTTTAATCAGCGGATTTTCAAAAGCTTTCGCTATGACCGGTTGGCGTATTGGGTACGTTTGCGCAAGCGAACCTATTTTATCGACCATGCTCAAAATTCACCAATACTCCATAATCTGCGCGCCTATCTTTTCGCAGTACGCAGCGTTGGAGGGGCTAAAAAAGGGAAGAGAGAACGGCTATAAGTCAGTTAAGCAAATGTGCGACGAGTACGATAAAAGGCGTATGTTTATGCTTCGCACTTTAAAGGAAATGGGATTAGATTGCTTTGAGCCGGAGGGCGCGTTCTACATATTCCCGTGCGTTAAGAGTACGGGTATGACGGGCGAACAGTTTGCAACAGCGCTTTTAGAAGCAAAGAAGGTTGCAGTTGTTCCCGGTGACGCGTTTGGCGAGTTTGGAAGAGATTACGTAAGATGCTCTTACGCATACTCGATGAAAGACTTGTCCACGGCAACGCAAAAGATTGCAGAGTTTATTGAGGAGTTAAGGGGATAAATCGCAGTCGAAAGAGGGAAATTATGGATAAAGTAATAGTGGTTGGCGCAGGAATTTCAGGCGCTACTATAGCAAGGCTTTTTGCCGAAAACGGATACGATGTAACGGTAATTGACAGGCGTGACACTATCGGTGGGAACGCGTTCGATTACAGAAACAAAAACGGAATAATAGTTCAGCCGTACGGACCGCATATCTTTCACACGAACAGTGAAAAAGTATATAAATTTTTGACCAAGTTTACCGATTGGCGAGAATATCGCCATAAGGTTTTGGCAAAAATTAGAAAGGACAAGCTCGTTCCCGTGCCGTTCAATCTAAACTCTTTGCACGTAGCCTTTTCCAAGAAAAAGGCAGAGAGGCTTGAAGAAATTCTCATCGCCGAGTTTGGCGAGGGTGCAAGGCTGAACGTTATGGAATTAAAAAATCACCCCAATCATGAGATTAGAGATTTTGGCGAATACGTTTATAAGCACATTTTCTATATCTACACGATGAAGCAGTGGGGGTATAAACCCGAACGTTTAAGCGCGGAAATCATGGGCAGAGTTCCCGTAGTGCTATCTAGGAACGACGAGTATTTTGACGATAAATATCAGGTAATGCCAGAGGACGGCTTTTCCATGATGATAGCAAACATACTCCGTCATCCGCACATAAAAATCAAACTAAAAACCAACGCGGCAACGGGCGCGTATATCCACGAAGGGCAGATTTATCTTCGCGGAAAGCCCTTTGACGGAATAGTCGTGTACACGGGAAGCGTGGACGAACTGTTTGAATATAAGCACGGCGTTTTGCCGTATAGAACGGTTAAGTTTAGGTTTGAATATAAGCGCGTGGTGTCCTATCAGTCGTCAGCGGTAATAAACTATACCGTGTCTGGAAAGCAGACGAGGGTTACCGAGTTTTCAAAGTTTACCTCCGAACCGTCAAGCACGGGTACGGTAATAGTAAAGGAAATTCCAAAGAAGCACAAAAAGGGCAAAAACGAGCCTTATTACCCCATTCCGCTTGAGAAAAATATTGAACTTTTCAACAAATACAAACAAGAAGCGGAGGGGTGCAAAAATCTATACCTTTTAGGAAGGCTAGGAAATTACAAGTACATAAATTTAGACCAAGCAGTTGAAAACGCAATAGAACTGTTTGAAAGAATCACCGGTGAAGAAGTTGATATTGAGAGTATCAGGGAGACTAAAATAGGCAGGGCGTATTAAATGAAAGAACCGGAAGAGAACGTAAAGATTTTAGAACTAATAGATAGTTTTTATCCGTCAGTTGACGGCGCGATAAACGTCGCCAAGTTTTATTGTCAAGAGCTTAACAAGATTTCAGAATGCCATTTGGCGACCTCAAAGGCTTCAAAAAAGTCTAGGTATGAGGATAAGGAATCGTTTAACGTTATAAGATGTACGTCAGTTTCCGCTCCCGAAAATTACCGTTATCCCTTTCCTAATTGGGATGGAAAATTTAGAAAGAGGATAAGGGAAGAAAAATACGATATTATGCACACTCACTCTCCGTTTGCGCTCGGTAGACTTGCGCTTCGCGTGGTGAGAAAACAAGACATACCGTTGGTTGCCACCTTGCACACCCAATACCATCAAGATTTTAAGAGGTACGTAAAGTTTAACTTTATTACGCGCCTTATGATAAAATACTTGATGAAAGTGTTTAATAAGGCGGACAGCGTGTGGACGGTAAGCAACAAATCTTGTGAAATTTTGCGCGATTACGGCTATAAAGGCAAAATCGAGGTGGTTAGAAACGGTACCGACTTAAAGTATCCCGCTAACCCCGACGAACTCATCCAAAAAATCAACGACGCGCACGGGCTTTCGGGTCAGAAAAACGTCTTTTTGTTCGTGGGCAGAATGGCGTGGTATAAAAACCTCAAAATTATTATCGACGCTCTTGAAATTGTAAAGAATCAGAATAAAGATTTCAAAATGCTGTTCGTGGGTGGTGGCTTTGACTTTGACGAGGTTAAAAAATACGTTGAGGATAAAGGACTATCTCCCTACTGTATCTTTACGGGCGCGGTAAAAGACAAGACTTTGCTTCAAGGCTATTATTTGAGGGCGGACGCGCTCTTGTTTCCGTCCACCTTTGATATGGCACCCGTGACGGCTGTGGAGGCGGCGGCGCACAATCTACCTGCGGTTATGACGAGAGGGTCGTGTAGCGCAGAACTCGTCGTTGACGGCGAGAACGGTTTTTTGGCGGAGGAAAATGCCGAAAGCTTTGCACGAGCGCTTTTAAGTATTGTGGATAGCCCCGAACTTTTAGAAAGGGTTGGAAATAATGCGGGAAAAACGCTCTATCGCAGTTGGGAAATGGTCGCAAAGGAAGTACACGAAAAATACTTGCAAATCATTGAAGAAAAAAAGAAAAAGACAAGAAAATAAAAAATAGGGCAAAGGTTAAAAACAATCTTTGCCCTTAAAATTTTAAATATTTTTAGTAAAGTATAGCAAAAACGCACAAAGTATGCTATAATCACATTGTCACACAAAATTTAATTACAAGCACCGAGAATCTCTCTATTTTTTAGAGGGGTTTATCCTCGTGCCTATATGTTAATAATGAATTTGGTAAAAATGCAAATTCCACTTGGCGTATAGGCAGGGTTTTCTCCGCGCTTGTTAAGTTTTGTGTGACAACAATCGGGGTTTGCGTTTTTCGGTGCGTTGACTTCGGTTGGCGCACTTTTTATTTTTAAGGAGAAAAGAATATGACAAAAAAACAAGTGTTGGGACTAGTATTTGTGATTATAGCATTTATTTCGTTAATATTTGCTATCGTATGTTTTTCAATGTATTGTGGGAAGTACACGTTTTATGAATATTATGGTGGAGACGCCTATACGGGCATTCAACAAGCCGCTGCTGATACATCATATAACGTGCTTATAGGCAACCAAAATAGCGCTGTGATGGGTGGTTTTTTCTTCCTTTTGGTAAGTTTCACTTTTACTAGCATTGGAATAATAAATTTAATAAAGGACAAAAAGGCGACAAAAAAGGATATGTATGCTGACCTTGTTACAGAAATATTAAAACAAAAGGTGCTTTTAAGTAACGGCACTATCACAAAAGAAGAATTTGAGAAAAGGGTAAACCAACTTTTAGATGTTTAAAATAAAAAAGGAACCAACTTGCACCGAAATGGTTCCTTTTTCTTTTATTTATAAATAGGTTCTTTGCCCATAATCATAAGGGCTAGGTTAGTGCCTGCATGTGTGCCGATTTTTTCTTGCCCTAAGCCGTTATAATGCCCCCTTGCGTAAGGGTTAATATAGGTGGGGTCGGGTATTAAATCTTCGGTAATGCGGGTGAGCATTAAGAAGTCGCTATCGATAAGGGGGAGAGTTTCTTGTGCGTCAAAAATAACTTCGTCGCGGTTGGTTGTTGTAAACTTGCCAACCTTAATTATACCGAACTTGTCCACACCAAAATCGGCTTTAGCATTGTTTTTAAGTTCAATCATTTTATCCATATAGGTTTGTTTTGTCGTGCCGGCAATAGCGTCGCTCTCGCCTTGTAACCACGCGATATAGATTTTGTCGATTGTATAAGTTCTCTTAATGCACTCTACCGCCTTTTGCATTTTTTTCCAAGCGGTCATATACACAGGGTTATCGGGAAGCCAATCATCAACCACGGTTGCACCCTTTGCCGTATGTACGGCAATAACCTTTTTGCCCGTTACTTTTGTGTAAGACTCGCAAAATTTAGGTACGAGATTAATTCCCTTTGTGCAAGAAGCACCTAGCGCGTGTGTAGATTGCCACTCTCTAATTTGGTCGGCAACACAGTCAATAGGCACGTCCCAACCTTCATTGCCGTCTTTTTTTATAAACTCGCCAACGGGGTGTTGTAAAGGTTGCAATTTATCCCCAAAATAGCGGTATTCAAACGCGTTTTGAACGGCTGAGTTGTCGGTGGGGAGAGTTCCGCTTTGACCTTGCATGTTGCTCTGTCCCATAAACCATAAAACGTCTACAATTTCTTTCATCTTTGATACCTCTTTTTTTCTATTTCATTAACGTACTCACGAGGGGAGCAGTCTTTTAACGTCTTAAACACTTTGGAAAAGTATAGTGGGTCGTTAAAACCGCACATAAACGCCACCGTCTTTACGCTCGTATGCCCCTTTTCCATAAGCGAGCAAGCGTGTTCAATTCTAACAATATTTAAGTACTTTGAAAAGTTTAGATTGTACTGTTTAGTAAATATAGACGATAAATATTTAGGACTGTAAGAGAGTGCTTTGCACACCGTAGAAAGCGATAATAGGGGGTCGGAAAAATGCGCGTCCACGTATTTTTTAGCCTCTGTTGCGCCGTTTGTTTCAAGGTCGGGGGTGGGTTCGTTAGAGATTAACGTTTCAATGACCGAATAGGTGTATAAAAGCACCGATTCCGCCCTTAAATCTACAGCCGATTGGCATACGGGCAGAGCGTTCTTCCACACGCTTAAAAGTTCGTTTACGTTGTGGAACACACAGTTCCTTTGCGACAAAAATAGTCTGTCCGTCAAAGCGGAAGCGCGTAGTCCTATGTAACTTATGTATGCGTACTTAAACCCAGGGGTAGAAGTTAGCGAAAATTTCTTTCCAGGGAAACAGAAAAACACGCTACCCTTTTGAACTCTATGCTCGCCGTATATAGTTTTGAACTTTCCCTCGCCCTCTATAACAAAATAAACCCTAAACACAGAAAGGATAGAGCTTTTTTCTTCCACTTGCTTTGTTTCTAAAACAAAGTGCAAGGTTTGGAGGTCGAGTTCGGTCGTCCTCGACGGAACGAATTGACAAATATTTCTCTCAAACATAACACACCTTATCTTAAAGTATAGTAAGGAAAATTTATAAAGTCAATCAAATGTGACTATTTTCCATATTTTAAGGGAAAAAAGTTATTTACATATAAGTATTGAGGTGTTAAAATAAACGTATAAAATAAACGGAGGTTTATTATGGCGAACAAGAAAATTAGAATTGGCGTTATGGGAGCATACCGCGGAACAAGTATGATAAGCTATTGCGACGTTGCAGACAATGCGGAAGTAGTTGCTATTTGTGATAAATGGCCGGAAGCGTTACAACGTCAAAAGGATAACTACGGCGATAGAAATATTGCTTTCTACGACAATTTTGACGATTTTATTAAACACGATATGGACGCTGTTTGGCTTGCAAACTACGCGCACGAACACGCACCCTTCGCAATCAAAGCGTTAAAGGCAGGAAAGCACGTTGCAAGTGAAGTTTTGCCCGTTCAAACTATGGCAGAGGCAGTTGAACTTGTTGAAACTATCGAAGAGACGGGTCTAACTTACGTGTACGCGGAAAACTACGTGTATATGCCCGGTCCTAACGAAATGAGAAAACTTTATAAAGAGGGCGCAATCGGAGAATTAGAGTACGCGGAATGCGAATACGTCCACAACTGCGAATCTATTTGGCCGAGCATCGCTTATGGCGACAAAAACCACTGGCGTAACAGAATGTATGCAAACTTCTACTGCACACACTCTTTGGGCCCGATTATTCACGGCACAAAACTTCGTCCTGTAAAGGTCGTTGGCTTTGAAGGTAAATTGTCCGATAGATGCTTCCGTATGGGTAAACTTGGCGGTACTTATGCTGTAGAAATGGTAGAGCTTGAAAACGGCGCGCTCGTTAAGAGCTTGCACGGCGGTCTCTACAAAGGCTCTTGCTGGTTCAATATGTACGGCAACAAGGGTAGAATGGAAACCGCAAGAACGGACGCAAGCTCTGATACTTATCGCAGAATTTACGTTTATAACGACCCGTTCCCCGGCGACTATAAGAACGAAAAGAGGGTAAGCTATCTCCCCGAAGTGAGCACAAGCACGAAGAGTGAGTCTTTTGGTCACGGCGGTTCGGACTTCTACTCGGCATATAACTTTGTAGAAGCTATCAAAGGCAATCCCGAAGCCGATTATATTGATATCTACTCTGCACTCGATATGTGCTTCTGTGGTATTTTCGCTTACCGTTCGGTGCTTGCTGGCGGTATTACTATGGAAATTCCTAACTTCCGCAACAAAGAAGAGAGAGAAAAGTATAGAAACGATAAATTGAGCGTGTTTGCAGAAGAAGGTTCACCCGATAAACTTCCCTCAAACAATCAGGGTATAACCTCAATGCCCGACGAAGTATACGCTCGTCAAAAAGAACTTTTTGAAGCCGACCTAAAGAGCACCACTGGATACTCTAACATGGCATTTAATCAATCTAGGGCAAAATCAAAGAAAATCGAAGTTTAATTTTTAAGCCAAATATACGGCGCAATACATTGTCAAACATCAAAGCCCCTAATAGTTACGTACAGGCGTACGCGCCTATCGGGGCTTTTCGTTTTCCTCGTCTTGCTTGTATCTTTGACTTAAAAACACCACGCGCCAAGAGCGTGCAAAAGACCTTTATTACCAACAATGTCACGGCAGTCCTTTTGCGTGGTCGAGCCTAGCCTAACTCGTTTCTAACCACTTAAAACAATACAAAAAACAATCTAAGCCACCGAATTTCCGGTGGCTTTTCGTTTTGCCTTTTAATTATAAGCGGGGCTTTTTTATTGTATAATAAAAAATTTTGGTTATTTGCTTTTAAGTAATTGCAAAGAATAGCGGAATTTGATATAATAAATGCGTAAATTCTAAATATAAAGGAGTTTTTTATGAAAAAACTTTATCAAGGAAAGACAAAAGACGTATACGCACTTGAAAACGGAAACGTTTTGCTTAAATTTAAGGACGATTGCACGGGCAAAGACGGCGTGTTTGACCCCGGTGAAAATACCGTTGGCTTAACTATCGACGGTATCGGCAAAGCGAACCTTCAAACTTCCGTTTACTATTTTGAAATGCTTAAAAAAGCGGGTATCAAAACTCACTACGTTTCCGCTGATATTGAAAACGCTACTATGGAAGTTCTCCCTGCAGAATGCTTCGGTAAAGCACAAGGCGGTCTTGGACTTGAGGTTATTTGCCGTCTCGTAGCTACGGGAAGCTTTGTCAGAAGATACGGCGAATACATTAAAAACGGCACTCGTTTAGAGGGCGGTTACGTTGAATGCACTTTTAAGAACGATGAAAAGGGTGACCCCCTAGTTACAGGCGAGGGTTTAGCAGCGCTTAAAGTTATGACTCCCGAAATGTTCGAGAGCATGAAAGCGCAAACCTTAAAAATTACCAAAATCATCGCTGACGACTTAAAAGAAATCGGTCTTGACCTTTGGGATATCAAGTTTGAATTCGGCTACAACAACGGTGAAGTTATCTTAATCGACGAAATCGCTTCTGGAAACATGCGTGTTTACAAGGGCGACCAAATCGTTGAACCTGTTGAACTTACCAAGTTGATTAACAACAGATAATTTTTGACGGAAAAACACTGCAAATTACTTTGCGTTTTGCTCGGTTACATACTATCAGTGTATGCGCCCTTGCAAGAACGCGCGTCCTTTTTGTGTTTTCCTCGTCAAACGGAAAAACACTGAAAAAAACAAAAAAGCAATCTTTTTAGATTGCTTTTTTTATTTTATAACAGTAGAAAATTCTTCTATAATTCTTTTTAATTGACGAGCAACGTTTTCAAGTTCCAATGCTAATTTTAATCTTTTTTCTTCTTTAACAGATTCTGTTTTGCAAGTTGTTTGAGAAAAAAGTGCTTCTAGCTCGCTGGGGAGAGATAAGGTGTTTTTAGACGGTCTACCAAACTTGGAAAAACACGGTTCAAGCTCGCCACTGTCAATTTCAATTATATCATTTATTAAATCGTGTTTATTTAAGGTTGTTGGCGATTTTACCCCAATTTTTGCCCCCAAAATTCTTAAAGTCAATATATCGTATTCTATTAATTGCTCTCTAGATAACATTACAAAAAACCTCCTATAATAAAAAATGCGCCAACCGAGGTCAGCGCATACAAAAACGCAAATCCCGATTGTCGCCAAACAATTCGCAAAAAAGTAAATATTACATACTATCGCTGAGGAATCTGCGCTTATGTAAAAATAAGCCAGCGACAGATTATCTAGCAATATTATACTTTTTTATTAAATATGAATTGTTTGGCAAAGTTAGTATAACACAATAAAAGATTTTTATCAACGATTTTTAAAAAATAAAAAACCGATTTATTTATCGGTTTTTAGTATAGGTGGGTAAAATGTGTGTTCCTAAATTAAACCCTTAATTTGTTTGTACAATTCGGGTATGGAATTTGTGATTGTATCATACACGATGGTCATATCTATAAAACCATAGTCGTGAACGATTCGATTTCTCATTCCTTTTATTGCCTTCCACTTGATTTCTTTGTGTTCGTCCTTAAAATCAGTCGTCAATTTTTCGCCGTTCTCTGCTATTTGCACTAAACGGAACATAATTGAGTCCATAAGTAAAGGGTTTGATTCTATTTCGTCAGCAGTTTTGTCCTTGGTGTGTTCTATCATAAATTCGAGGTCGTTTACAATTTTAGTTAAATAGTAATTATTGTTCTTTTTGTTATCCATAAATTTTTATACCGTCCCTCAAAATTTCTTGCACAAGTTTTGGGTTGTTATTTAGTTGCGCTATATCTAGCAAATCTATTTTCTTTTTCAAATTCTCTCTTAAACTTTCTATAAGCTCATAAAAAGCAAGCGCGTTTACGGGCATAGACACGAGCAAATCCACGTCGCTAGTTTCAGTTGCCGTGCCTTTTGCGTAAGAGCCAAATAGATAAGCGTACTCTACGTTATATTCTTTCAAAACTTCTGCGCAAATTTTTTTGATTTTATCCAAACTTAAAATACCGTGCGTTTCATCAACTACTCCATACTGATTGAGCGCGTGTAATATAAACGCTAATTTCATAGGAGGGATTTTGCTTTCGTCTTTTTCGTATGCAACGTAAGTTCTCCTACTAATACCTAATAATTGTGCGGTCTTTTCTTGCGTGAGACCTTTTTTCAGCCTGATATTTTTTAGTTCCATATTTCTTACCTCAATAGCATTATAACAGATTGCATATTAAATTGCAAGTAAATGAGAAAATTTTGCACATTAAACAAAAAATAAATGTGCAATTTTTTCACATTTATGTAAATATTAAAAAAACCGATTTATTTATCGGTTTTCATTTTCTCTTTTAATATAGGCGCAATTTGTTCTATTGGAAGACCGATTACGTTGTTTAGGCTTCCCTTAAAGGTCTTTACCAAATTATAGCCGTCTTGTATTCCGTACGCGCCAGCCTTGTCAAGCGGTTTTCCGCTCTTAACGTACTCGTCAATATCTTTATCGGATAGGGTGTTAAAGGTAACTTCGCTCTCGCTAAACCCCGATACTGTGCCGTTTTGAGTGATTATTACATATCCTGTAACCACTTTGTGCGTGTTGTTAGATAAAGACTTGAGCATTTTTGTCGCGTGTTCGCAATTTTTTGGTTTTCCTAAAATGCAATCGTTAAAATAAACGACGGTATCCGCGCCCAAAACAACCGTGTCCTTATCGCAAAGGCTATCAAAGGTTGCTTGTGCTTTGCCTAGCGCGTTGTTTATTGCCGTTTCAATGGGAGACAGGGCAACGTCCTTTTCCTCATAATCGCTAACGATTATTTCAAAGTCGAACCCTGCGCCTTTTAATATTTCTCTCCGCCTTGGAGAATTGCTTGCTAAAATTAATTTCATTGCTTACCAATTTTAATTGCTTTTGGCGCACCCGCCGAGACTCGAACTCGGAACGGGGCCGTCGGAGGGCCCTGTTTTATCCAATTAGACTACGAGTGCATAACTGCCACTTAACGCTAGGGAAAGTGGCAGTGAAAATTTTATCTTATCAATCTTCTTCGTCTTCAGTTTCAATCTCGTTTTTAACGATTTTAACTTGAATAATTTTCTTGACCGTTGATTTAAGGACTTCAACGTCCAAGTTTTTGTGCGATACTTTTGCTCCGGCGCGAGGAATTTCTCCAAGCATTTCGATAACCCAACCGCTGACCGTACTCGCTTCAAATTCCTCGTCCTCGTCTTTATCGAGTCCCAAGTATTCGAAAGTGTCGTCTATGGGGGCGTTGCCGTCTATAAGGAAAGTATCTTCTGCAATTTGCTTAAAGTAATGAACTTCTTCGTCGTGCTCGTCGTAAATCTCGCCGACTAGTTCTTCTAAAATATCCTCTAACGTAACGATGCCGAGTGTTCCGCCATACTCGTCTAAAACGACTGCGATATGCACCTTTTTCTTTTGGAGCTGGCGAAGCAGGTCGGAAATTTTAGCGTGCTCTGTGGTGTAAAAGGCGTTTTGCATAATGCCGTCAATACCCTTTTTACCGCGAAGATACGCCGTATAAAAGTCTTTTTGGTGGATGGTTCCGATTATGGTGTCTACTGATTCCTTATACACGGGAATTCTCGAATAGCCCTCTTTATCGAACACCGCTCTTATTTCTTCCATAGTAGAAGAAACATCGATTGCAACAATGTTTACCCTAGGAACGAGTATGTCTCCAACTTCAAGGTCGTCGAATTCTATAACCGAACGGATAAGTTTCGTTTCCTCGGTGTTAAGAGTGCCGTCTTCCTCTGCTTCCTCAACGATAGTCATAATCTCGTCTTCGGTAACAACCTCTTCGGTTTTTAAGCGGAAAACTTTGCCGAGTAGCCATTTCCAACCGCCAAACACAAGGTTTAGGGGGTAGAATATATAATAGAACAGTTTTATAAGCGGATAGAACGCCATTGCGAGTTTTTCAGGAAAGGTTTTTGCTAAAAATTTGGGAGTGATTTCACCAAATATCAAAACCCCAACGGTCATTGCCGCCGTGGAAACGAGGGCGGAGGTGTTGCCGTCCGCAATCAGTCCTGCGAAAAATATGGTGGCAAGTGTGGTCGCTGAAAGGTTAACGATATTATTGCCGATTAGAACAGAACTTATAAATTTATCGTAGTTGGCTTCTGCCAGGTCAAGCACTTTTTTTGCACGCTTGTTACCATTTGTTGCAAGCGAGCGAAGTTTTATTTTGTTAGCGCACGAAAAAGCGGTTTCCGTCGATGAAAAGAACGCCGACATTATCACCAAACAAATAATGGCGACGAATAAACCAAGGTTAAAAGATGGGGTAAACCCAGAAAGTAATAACGTTTGCAACGGAACCGTACCGTCGGTACTCATAAAATCCTCCTAAAAGAAAAAATTAGTTTAATGGATACATTATACCATAAAATGCAAAAAATGCAAGCATAAACGGGTATAGAGCACAACTATTTTGCCGTTGGCGTTAAAATAATTGATATTTTGTGCCGTTTGTGTTATTATATTCGCAAGGAGAAATAAAATGGCAAAAACCGTAGTAATTGGTATGAGCGGTGGTGTGGACAGTTCGGTTGCCGCGCTATTACTTAAAGAACAAGGATACAACGTCATAGGACTTTATATGAACAACTGGGAAGAAAAGGACGAGTGCGGAGCGTGTACGGGCGAGGAGGACTTTGCCGACGTTCGTCGCGTCGCTAACGCTATCGGTATTCCTTACTATTCGGTCAACTTTGCCAAAGAGTATATGGACAGAGTTTTTTCCTATTTCCTTGCCGAGTATAAGGCGGGTAGGACTCCCAACCCCGACGTTTTGTGTAATAGGGAAATTAAGTTTAAGGACTTTAAGCAAACGGCAATGCGCCTAGGTGCAGACTATGTCGCTACGGGTCACTATTGCGACATACTGCACGATAACGGCACCCATTACCTACTAAAAGCCAAGGACCAAAGCAAAGACCAGACCTACTTTTTGAACCAACTCTCTCAAGACCAACTAGATAAGGTTTTGTTCCCACTCGGAAAGCTCGATAAGAGCGAGGTTAGAGCGATTGCCGAAAAGTATGGACTTGCAACCGCTAAAAAGAAAGACTCCACCGGCATTTGCTTTATAGGAGAGAGAAATTTTAGAAACTTCTTGCAAACCTATATTCCCAATAAAAAAGGCAAAATAATGACCTACGACGGCAAGGTTTTGGGCGAACATTTAGGACTTATGTACTATACTATAGGTCAGCGCAGGGGTTTGGGTATTGGTGGTCAAGCTGGGGACGACGGCTCGCGCTGGTTCGTTATTGAAAAAGATTTAGAGAATAATATTTTATACGTTGCGCACGGCTCGGAAGATAAGCTTTATACCGACGGACTTTTTATGAACGAGTGTAATTGGATACCATCCGTTCCCGACAAAAAAGAGTTTGACTGCACGGCAAAGTTCCGTTACCGTCAACCCGAACAAAAGTGCCACGTCACAATTTTTCCCGACAAAATTCGCGTAGACTTTGCCGAAAAGCAACGCGCAATCACCGAAGGGCAATTTGCCGTATTCTACGACGGGGATAAGTGCATAGGCGGTGGCGTTATTGAAAGTTCTTTTAAGCGCTTATAAACGGCGCGATACTTCGTTACTGCTTAGTGTTTGGACTTCAATGACCAACAAGGTCAATTTCATCCCAAACACTTCGCGAGCCTTGTCTCGCTTGTTTCTAACCCCTTAAATGAGTGATTATAAACGGCGCGATACAAAAATTAATCTCAATACAAATGCGAAAAACGTGGCAAAAGAAGTCGCGTTTTTTCTTTTTTCAAGAAGTGATAGAAAAAGGGTTAAAAAAGGCAATAAAAAACACGTTTTTCTATGGTTGGAAATGGCTGGAAATCGGGGGTGATTTTGCAAAATATATTGATTCATCGCTTGACAACGCTTTTATATTGTAATATAATTATATAGCATAATAATAATGTACTGAAAGGAGATGCGAAAATGAAGAAAATTATTGCTGGCGTAGTATCGGTCATTCTTTTGATTGGGCTAGTCATCTATTACTTCGTGGCTTGCATTGGAGCAAAGAGTTCTTCGGGTTGGGATATCACCAAAGACTTGGATTACTTCAATATGTCACATAGATACGGTGTTGTGGCCGAGTATAGGGGTGATGCAAAGGACATTGTGATCGCCGATACTTACAACAATCAACCTGTTACTACCATAACCAATGGTGCGTTTGCAGATAAGGAAATCGAATCTGTTATGATTCCTGCAACGGTAACCACCATCAATTCTAGAGCGTTCAGTAATTGCAAGAAGCTTGAAAGTGTAATTTTTGAAGATGCTAGTAAGTTGGAATACATTGGTGAAAAAGCATTCGAGGGTTGTTCAAAACTTCAAGGAATAATTTTACCTGACGGGGTAAAGACCATTGTTGCTAATGCGTTCACAGGATGTTCGTCTATCCAAACGATTAAGATTCCCGAAACGGTTACTGCAATCCCCAACGAAGCGTTTGCAAACTGCACTAAACTTGCAAGCATAGATTTGCCCGATGGTTTAACCAGCATAGGCGCGGATGCAATCAAGAATACTGCAATCTACAACAATGCTTCCAAGTGGGAAGACGGCGCGCTTTATATTGATAGCTATTTGTTTGACACCGACAAGCAAGCTGAAGGCGAATTTGTTGTAAAACAAGGCACTACCGTTATCGCTGCAAAATCGTTCATGGGTAGCATCAACTTATTAGCAGTTGAACTTCCTCAAGAACTCGTAGCAATTGGACAAGAAGCGTTTAATGGATGTATCAGTTTGATTGAGATATACAACAAGTCTGCGATTGATATCCAAATTGGTTTCAAGGAAGACATGTATAACAGCAAGTTGACCGGAAACGCAGGACTTTACGCAAAGAACATTTACACCGAAGGTCAAGGCAAACTCGTTGAAGAAAACGGTGTTTGGATGTATGAAAAAACGCTTGTTAAATACTTTGGTGACGAGACGGAAATCGTAATCGACGACGGCATTGAAGAAATCAATACAGGTACGTTCTTTGGCGATACCAAACTTGTAAAGATAACCATTCCTGCAAGCATGAAAACTATCGGACAAGATGCTTTTGCAGGTTGTACGAATCTTGCAAACGTAGTTTACAAAGGAACTGTTGACCAATGGGCAAGCATAGCTTTCGCCAATAACGAAGCCAACCCGCTCGCAAGCGGTACCAATGAGTTCGTGGTTAACGGCGCAAAATTAACCGAAGCAACTCTTACCGTGAAAAACGTTGGTGCGAGTGCGTTTGTTGGTTGCGAAACGTTGGAAAAGGTTACCTTTACTGCAGACGTTGAAGCAAGTGCAAAGAACGCGTTCTATAACTGTACATCATTAAAAACTGTAAACTACACGGGAACTGCAGACCAATGGGCTCAAATCAGTTTTGAGAACAACAATGCAAACCCCATTACTTTCGCACATACTTTCTATATTAACGACGTTGTTCAAAACGAAATCACCTTGACGGTTGAAGAAGTTGCAAAGAGCGTATTCAACGGATGCTATACTCTTAACAGAGTTAATTTTGCAAGCACCGTTAAGAAGATAAATACTCAAGCGTTTAATAACTGTTTCTATCTTGCTGAAGCAAGTAACAAATCTTCTAACATTTCGCTTACCGCCTCTGCAAAGAACGGTGAAATTGGTAAGTATTTGCTCGCTGTATACGACGACGAAACCAAGACCAATCTCGCTAAAGATGCTAACGGCTTCCTAGTTTTCACTAACGATGATGCAAAAGTTCTCGTTAAATACGAAGGAACGGCTAAAAATATCGTATTGCCTGAAGTAACGAAAGTAAAAGATTACGCTTTGATGGGTGCGACCATTACAAGCGTTGAAATTCCCGCAACGGTAACTGAAATCGGTAAACAGTCTTTTGCAAACTGTTCTGCTCTCGAATCTGTTAAATTTACAGGTGAAAGCAAAATTGAAAAGATTGGTGATTTGGCTTTCTATCAATGTTTTGCAATGAAGAGCTTTGTAATGCCCAAGACCGTTAAAACAATTGGTGAACGTGCATTCACTTATGACGCAAGCTGCTATATTTATTTGTACGAGAGCCAAAAGCCTTCCGGTTGGAACAATAACTGGATCGACAAAAAGACCAACGTTAAATGGGATGGAGAATGGGAGCTTGTAGAAGGTGTTCCTACCGTCATCGAAAAATAATTTAACCTAAACTTAAAAGCAGACCTTATTAGAGGTCTGCTTTTTGTTTTATTTGGCAAGAAACTTTTTCCTTATATTATATATATTATAATAATGTAACGCGCGCGTGCGCGTATAAAGAGGGCGAAAACGAGAAGGGGGAGATATTTCATAATTTAAGTCGAAGAAAAAAGAATTTTAAAGTTTTTAAAAAAAGTTTTAAAAACATTGAAAAAACGGTTGACAAATGTTTTCTTTTCCTTTATAATCGGTAATGCTCTCTGGTTGAGGGCAACAATTACATAGGCAAAATCATTAGAAATTATTTAATGATTTTACGTCAAGACAAATTCAAAATATAGTGGCTGAAAAGCGAAAAAACACAATATTTTGTGGGTCGAAAAATTTTTTGAAAAAAGTTAAAAAAAGTTTAAAAAACCTAGAAAAAATGCTTGACTAAAAGAAAGGCTTATGTTATTATATGTAGGCTGTCGCTCGAACGACGGCAAACGACAACCGATGTTGTCGAAAGTTGTTTAAAAATTGAATAGAAGGAAATAAGACGAAATAATAGTTATTTTGAAAGTTTCTGTCAAAATCTTTTGAGTATGAAATATGTACTTGAAAACAGTCATTAAATGACACAATAAACGCTAAACAAGCGAAAATCGTTAGAGCAGTTGAGTCTACGGACTCGGCTTTAAATAATTAAACTTAAGAGTTTGATTCTGGCTCAGGACGAACGCTGGCGGTGTGCTTAATACATGCAAGTCGAGCGGAGTTAAAGGGGCTTGCTCCTTTAACTTA
>SVIY01000011.1 GCA_015069265.1 Clostridiales bacterium | reverse complement strand
TAATAGAAATAATCTTTACGCCCTTTGCCTTGCAAATATCGATTATAGGAAGAAGTTCTTTGGTCTTTCCCCCACGTGAAGCAAAAACCATAACGTCGCCCTCCTGCAAAAAGCCGGTTGCACCGTGAACAGCTTCCGCAGGTGAAATAAATCTTGCGGGTTGCTCAATACAGCACAAAAGATGTGCAAGGTGTTGACAAATTATGCCGGAGTGACCGCATCCGCAAGTACCGATACGCACCGCGTTCTTTAAAAGTTCTACCGCTTTAGCGAACTCTTTCTCATCTAGATAATCGAGCATTGTTTCAATGCACTCTGCCTCTATTTTGTAAGCCTCTTTAACTCTGTCTAAAGTTTCTTTCTGCATAATCTCTCCATATTTTTTACTTATAGTAAAATTACATACAAAGTATAACACGGCAAGGTTAAATTGTCAATGATTTTGAGCGATTTAATCAAAATCTAATTTCATGGTTTTTCTATATTTATTCAACAAAAAACAAAACGGACGAGCATACTAAAATGCACGTCCGCTATTTTTTATTCAAATTCTGCGATATAAGGAAGATTTCTATACTTTTCTGCACAATCGAGCCCGTATCCGATAACGAAGAAATCGGGAATTGTGAAAAGGGTGTAGTCTGCCTTGAACTCTACTAATCTACGGTCAGGTTTATCGAGAAGGGAAACAACTCTTAAAGAAAGTGGATTTCTGCTCTTTAATATCCTAACTATATCGGTAAGAGTTCTGCCCGTATCGATGATATCTTCTACTATAATTACGTGATAGTCGGAAATATCGCGGTCTAAATCCATTGTGATTTTTACTACGCCAGAAGACTGTGTTCCCTCGTAATAACTTTTTGCACACATAAACGCGATTTCACAAGGTACGGTTATTGCCCTACACAAATCCGCCATAAAGATGAACGAACCTTTAAGAATGCTAACCAAAAGTATGGGGCGACCGTCGTAACTATCGCTTATCATTTTGCCAGCCTTTTTTACAGCCTCTTTGATTTGTTCCTCGGTGATTACCACGCGTTTGATTTTGCTTTCGTATTCTTTTATAACTGCATTTTTATCCATTGTAAATACCAGACCTTACCTAATTGTGAGATTAGTATATCAAATATTTTACCGTTTTTCAATATCAAGCGGTAAAATTTTTCTTATTTCATATCAAAATATTTGATAGAGTTGTTATAAGCAACGTCCTTTACTACACTGCCGATAAGTTCGATATCTTGCGTGATTTCGCCATTTTCAACCAAAGTGCCGAGATAGTTGCAAAGTATTCTTCTAAAATAGTGATGACGAGGATAAGAAAGGAGTGAACGGCTATCGGTAAGCATGCCTACGAACGTTGCAATATGTCCTGTTGCCGTCATATCTTTAAGATGATTTTCCATTCCAACCTTATTATCCAAGAACCACCAAGCAGGTCCGTATTGAATCTTACCCTTTGCACTACTGTCTTGGAAACAACCGACAAGGGTCATAATCTCGGTGTTCATTTTGGGGTTGAGGTTGAAAATAATAGTTCTCGGAAGCGCGTTTTCATCGTTCAATTTATCGAACAATCTCGACATGAGTTTAATACTATTATCTTCTGCAATGCTGTCGTAACCGGTATCAAGTCCTAACTTTTTGAGCATTTGAGTGTTGTTGTTTCTCATTGCGCCAACGTGAAGTTCGGTTCTGATATCGTATTTAGCGTAAAGTTTCATAAGGAAATAGGTAAAATAGCCCTTGAAAGTTTCCGCTTCTTTTGCGGTAATCTTTTCGCCCTTAACCGCTTTAGCAAAAACCTTTTCAGCATCTTCCCTATCAGCAACTTCGTATACGCTTTGAAGGGCAATATCACTTGCGGTAGTTCCAACCTTGATAAATGCGTTGAGTCTATTTTCCAATGCCTTTTCCAAGTCGTTAAGGTCTTTAACTTCGCCAACGAGCGCGGAAAGTTTTGCAATGGTATCGGTGTATCCGTCAGCCTCAAGATTCATAATCTTATCTGCTCTAAATGCAGGGATTACTTTAAATTTATAGTCCTTTTTAGCGATTTTTTCAAAGGTAGAAAGGTCGTCGAAAATCTCGTTAGTGGTGAAAATATGGGTAACGTTTGACTTTTCAATAAGGCTTTGGGGAGTAATATTGTTGAGCTTAATGTAATCGTTACACCAATTCCAAATGGTTTCTGCATTGCCTTCGTTAATTTCTATTTCGCAGTTAAAAAACTCTTTAAGTTCAACTTGCGACCAGTGATACAAGGGATTGCCGAAAGCCGTGCCCAAAACTTTGCAGTAGCAAAAGAATTTTTCTTTATTGGACTTATCCCCCGTAATAAATTCTTCGTCAATACCGTAGTTTCTCATCAATCTCCACTTGTAGTGGTCTCCTTTAAGCCAAATTTCAAAAACGTCGTTAAAAGTTGCGTTTTCTAAAATTTGCTTTTCGGGAAGGTGGCAGTGATAGTCGAAAATCGGCATATCTTTTGCATAGTCAAAATAAAGCTTTTCAGCCGTTTTGTTCTCTAATAAAAAATTGTCTTTTAAGTAACTCATATATATGTAACTCCTTTATTTTTACCAAATTTTATTGTTGACGTTACTTTCTAAAACGTCCAAACACTTCGTTTACTTTAGAATAACTTGCAAACGAGCCGGGGTATTTTTTTATAATCTTCATCATCTCGCCAATTTGTTTTTTGCGGATAATGCAAACTATCATATACTTTTCCGTGTGAGAATACATTCCCACAACTTTTAATTCGCTTACACCGTGGTGTAATTTTTCCATTAATTCTTCGGATAATTGCTCTGGGTTATCGGTAACGATTTCAAACTTATACCCAACTTTCATACCCGAAAGGAAATAGTCGACCACGACGTTTGCAATGAATAAGTTGATTAGCGTACAGATAACGGGCGTTATTCTCATTCCGTACACAAAGAATGCAATGGCAACGACTGAACTATCCATTAAAAAGGATACGTAAGCGACGTTAAGCGCAGGTTTTGCCCTTTTAATGAGTGCGGAAATGGCGTAAGTTCCACCGCTCGCACCAAAGTGACGGAGCATTATAGAAAAACCAAGTCCCGAAACACAACCCGTTGCAATGCAGGCAAAAACTATACTAAAATCGTCACCGTTATTCGCCTTGCAATACGGAATAAATCCACAAGCCGACCAAAGTTCCGTTCCAAAAGATTGAACTAGCATATAGACGATTAAAAACGCACCTAATTTTTTGTTTACGAATATTGTAACCAAAACAAATATAGGGATGTTGAAAATCAACATAAAGTATGCCCAAGGTATAGGTGCGCCCGTAAAGTGATAGGTCATTGTTGCAAGACCGCCAACCCCACCTGGCGCAAACCCGTTACTGTTTTGAAAAAAGTAATATGCGACGGACACGACAAGTCCTGCAATTACAGCAACAAATAAATCAAAAGAATATTCTTTTACTTTAGCTTTTCCCATAATGTTACTTTGCTATATCGTCCTTTTTCCATCTAAAATTGCCCTTTACCCCAGTTACGTCCGAATAGTAAACAAAGGTGTCGGGATATTTTTTAATAAGCCTTAAAAATTCGGGAATTTGGCGAATGTTTACCACTGAAATTATAATAGAATTTCCTTCATCGGTAAACATACCCGTGCCCTCTACAAGCGTTGCGCCGTGTTTTAAGCCGTATATAATATCGTTTTTAAGTTCTTCGGGATTGCGCGTAATAATCTTAAATTCCACCGCATTCCTAGTATCTTTCATCAAGACTGCCGAAGCCTTTTCAAAAACGAACATTTGCACTATAGAGAGCAAAACACTATTTAAATTATTGTCATAAACAAAGAAAGAAACGGCTATAATTGCATAGCAAATTAAAGAAATTACCCTTTCTATACTGCCGTATTGTCTTTTTCTTTGGACAATACCCGCAACGATATCAACGCCACCTGTTGAAGCGCCAATCTTTAGCATTGCACCCGTTCTAACGCCGAGCATTACGCCCGAAAACACTGCCGCAATAAGACCTGCGTTTTCCTCGGTATACTGATAAAAACCAATATTTTCAAGCAAAACGAGCATAAGCGACGATATAACCGTGAAAAGAACAGTATATATCACGTATTTTTTCTTTAAGACAAACCACGCGGCAATTAACAACGGTATATTTATCATAAGCGAAAAATAACCGGCGTTAAAATGCGTTGCCTTTTGAAGCATTGTCGCAATACCGTCCACCCCAGCAGGCGCAAAGGAAGCGGGATAAACGAAGATATGTAGACCAAAAGCAGATAGCGCCGAAGCGATAACCGTTATCAAAACGTTTACCGCTTCTTTACTAATTTTTATATTATTATTTTTTGTTTGCATTTAAATCCTTAAACTCTCCAAATCTACCAAGTCCCATAAGTCCTCTTACGCCAGTTAGCAAGCATTCGTAGTGAACGTCACACTCTGCAAAGTGGAAAAGTGCGATATAAAGGTCTTCAGGCTTAATTTCCGAAGCAGGCTTTTTAATCATGTGTTGGATATATCTTGCGATTACCGTATCCATAGCCATCTTGTCGAATTTTTCTTGGATAAAGCCAGGTTTTTGAATTTCTTTAGAACGTTCTGCTAATCCTTTTAAGATTTCGCCAGACTCGTCATAGGTTAAACCTTTTTCGGTGGGAACATAAGGAATATAATTATATTTTACGCCGTCATCGGTAATTTCAACTTCAACGACAAAGCCTTGACCCCAAGTAGGAACGTGTGCATAGTTTCTTGCAAATACGAAGTTGCCTTGACCATAAATAATTTTGCAACCCTTATAATCTTCTTCAGTACCTACGCAGTGGGTGTGTTGACACAAAACAATATCTGCACCCTTTTCAGCAATCTTTCTGCATACTTTGTTGAGGTGGGGTGATGGATATGCATAGTGCTCTTTACCGCCGTGATATAATACGATGAGATAATCGCATTGTTTTTTTGCTTCAACGATATCGTCAAGCGATTCTAGTGGGTCAAAGCCGTTTGCACCAAAGCCGTAATCTTCCACCCAAGAGAATTCGTGTTCACAGCAAGCGTAAACACCAATTTTTTTGCCTTCCTTTTCAAAGAAGAAGGGTTTTTTAGCCTCTTCTTTAGTATCCCCTGCACCAACGTGAGCAATGCCTGCCTCGTCGAGAGTCTTAAAAGTAGAAACGTATCCCTCGTAGCCGTGGTCGAGCATATGGTTGTTTGATAAGCTTAAAAGGTCAACGCCAAGCGCTTTATAACCAGCAATGCAAGCGGTGGGAGCTGCGATATTGGGGCCCGCCTTTTTAATAGGCGTATCTTTATCGGTAAGAGCGAGTTCCAAGTTGAAAATTCTAAAATCTGCGTTATCCAACGCTTCTTTTACCTTTTTTCCAACGAGTGCCTCTGCATCACCGTTAATAAACAAGTCAAAGTTAATGTCTGTGGGCACTAAATCTGCACCGATGATAATTTTCATAATTTTCTCCTCCTCTTTTTGAGGTTTTTAATCTATGATTAAATTATACTACATTTAAACAACTATTTCAACAAATTATCAATAAATAAAATTGATTTTTTTATAAATTTTCACTTAAATATTTTCTCCACAAAACAACAAAAAAACGACTGCGAAATCACAGTCGTTTTTTAACTTTTCAAATTTTTTAATTTTTTCTATGACTTCCAAAGGCTTTGTAGCAATAGATAATTGATTTGTGCTTGCACGAATTGACGAGGAAAATACAAGTAGGACAAGTGTTCTTTTTGGAGAGCATACCCACAGCGGTCTGTTCTCAAAAAAAACACGAAGTAATACGCGGTATTTTTCCGTCAAAAATCAATTAGATTGAGCGGAAAAGCCGACCAATTAGAACGCCATAGTGGTGTAGTAAGCAAGGTTGGTTTGACGGTTGTCAAGTCTACCGTACTGTACTACGATTTTTTGAGAACTTGAGAGTTTCATAGCGTATTGGGTTTCCAAAGGAATTTCTACTCCACACATGTGTTCGATATTATTCATACGGAAGCATCTAACCGTTTGAGCGGGAACTTTCCATACGATTTTGCCAACGCAAGGAGCGGTATCAACGTAAAAGATTTTTACGTCGATAACAGCTTCTTTGTCGCTATCGTTAACGATAACAACGCTTTCGTGTCCTTTCAAAACACCTTCGCCCTCGGGGGGAAGTTCGCAGTCGGGAATTATCCAATATTTTTTTCCTACTACCATAACCTATCCTCCGATATTAGAAGCCGAGTTCGATAAGGCCGTGTTTTTCGAGATAATCGGTGTAAGATTCTACGCCGTTTTCTTTGATAGCAATACCCTTTTCCCAACGGCAACCAAAGGTTGAACCAGAAATAAAGGTGTCTACTTGGAAGGTCATGTTCTTCTTCAAGGTGTATTCAGAAGAAGTTTCCATCCAAGGTGCTTCAACTTCAATCATACCGGTACCGTGGCAAGGTCCGTAAACGTAGTTCTTTTCGTATCCAGCATCTTTAAACATTTGCAAGAATTGTTTGGGAACAACGTCAGCTTTAATACCAGCTTTGAGGTTTTCGGTAGTCCAGTTGTGCATCTTCAAGCAGAATTCAACGAGTTCTTTCTTTTCGCCTTCAGCTTTACCCATGAATACGGGAAGACCGATTGCAGGAGAATAACCGTCGATTTTTGCAGAAAGGTTCAATTGAACGATATCGTCTTTACCAATTACCTTATAGGTAGAACGGCTGATTGCGTGACGGGTTGAAGATTCGCTGAATACGTACATGGGAAGACCTTCGTATTCTGCACCGTTTTCATAGATAACTCTTTGTGCAACACCAACCATTTGGAGTTCGGTTACACCGGGTTTCAATGCTTTAACAACTTCATCGGTTGCAAGTTCAACGATTCTGAAACCTTCTCTGATGCAAGCAAGTTCGTTTTCAGACTTGATTGAACGGAGAGCAACCATGATGTCACTGCAAATAGAAATTTCTGCTTTGGGGAAAGTTTCCTTTAAGCCTTCCATAATGGGAAGAGTGCATTCTACGTAGCTACCAAGACCGATTTTAATGTTTTCACCGGTAACGCCAACGTATTTGAATGCGTCTGCAAAAGTATCGGGAACGAGTTCGGGATATGCAGGGTCAGCAGATTCTCTGAATTCCTTCAATACCATAACTTTATCAATCTTACCGAAGTCTTTTGCGAAAATTGCAGATTCGGGTCCTACCAAAAGAACTGCCTTGCCGGTAGCACTGATAAGAACGCCTGCTCTTTCAAACAAAGGCCAGAAGCCCGAGAAATATCTTGCGTTTGCATAGTCGCTTTCAGTGGAAACGACGAGCATTGCGTCAAGACCTTTTTCAGCAACGAGTTTAGCTGCTTTTGCGATTCTTTCCTGATATTCGTAATCAGGGATACAAATTCTTTGCATATTCATTTTCTCCTTTTTAGAGTTTTTTCTTTATTATATATCTTCTAGATATATTTGTCTTTGTAAAATCGTCAATGATTTTTGCACAATCGTAAATTTATTTATTGACAACTAAACGGCAAGGTGTTATAATCGGGGTATGAAATTTATTCTTAAAACCTTAAATGATGAAATATCCGTTAAAGGCGTTGCAAACGTCCACTTTTTCGAATTCCCAGAAAACTATTCAACCGAAAACGACAAACACCCTTTCTTTGAACTTTTATTCGTTGCAGGCGGAAAGGTAAAAGTTGCCAGTGAAGACTACACGGGAATCATAGAAAAAGACGAGATGATTATACACCGCGCCAACGAATTCCACTCCTTGCAATGCGTTGGAAACACCACCCCTACCGTGATTATAATAGGTTTTGATTTGGATAGCGGTGCGCTTGACAAGTTCTCTTTCTCACCCGTACACCTTGCGGACGGAGAAGTAAAAAAACTTGCGGAAATCGTAAAGGAAGGGCGAAACGTATTCGCTCCGCCATACGACGTACCAGTGTACGATATGAAAAAAAAGAAAAATCAACCGTTTGGCGCTGAACAAATGCTAAAAAACCTACTCGAATATTTTCTCGTGGGAATGCAGCGCAAGTTCATCGGTGAAAAAGAGTCGGAGGAGCAGAGTTCGTCGGGCAAGTTATCGGTAAGCGAAATTGTAAAATATATGGACGATAACTATAAGGAAAAAATCACTATTGACGAACTTTCATTTATATTTAAAACCAACCGCTCCACCCTGTGTAAAGAGTTTAAGCACAGCACGGGAAAAACCGTTGCCGAATACGTTGCGGATAAAAAGTTGGAGTCTGCTAAACGCAAGATTAAAAACACAGACAAGACGTTCACTGAAATCGCTGAAGAATTAAACTTTGAGAGTATACATTACTTTACACGCTTTTTCAAAAAGAAAACGGGTATGAGCCCCAAATCTTATAGGAATTCATAAAAAGAAAAGGTCGCTTATTCGCGACCTTTTTTCATTAGAACGTCTTCATTATTTTTTGTTCTTTAATCTTATATTCTCTATAAACGTTTTGGTATTCATTTCCGTCCGCTTTATAGGTTTTATCGATGGCAACTATTCTTTCCGCCGCCCTTTCGGTACTGTCAAAAACACCCGTTCCAACGCCCGCAAACATTGCGCTACCAAGACACGCCGTTTCGTTTTGCTTTAACGTTACGATAGTTTTATCCAAAACCGAACTTTTGATATTACACCAAAGTTTACTTTTAGCACCACCGCCCATAGAACGAATCTCTTGCACGGGTACGTTCATAAAATCTACGTACTCTCTTATCATATAAGCGACTGATTCCATAATTGCGCGAACAAAGTGACCGCGAGTGTGTTTCATCTCCATACCATAGAAAACGCCTTTAGCTTCCGGACAGTTTTCAGGCATTACCGTTCCGCAAAGGTGTGGAAGCACGATAAGTCCCTCCGAACCTGCCGGCACTTTATCTGCTATCTCGTTCAGTTTTCCATAATCTAATTCTTCACAGAAATTACGCTTAAACCACTCAAGCATTGCCCCAGCCGTAGGCGCCCACATCAAAAGGCAATAAAGTCCTTTCTTGACGTAGTAGGGCGACACTTTAAGCCCCTCGTAATATGGTGGGAATTTGTTTGTTAGAGCGCATACTGCAAGTGCAGTACCCGTCGTTTCGCTCATAAGACCTTCTTTTACTACGCCTGCACCCGTTATACCTGCTATTTGGTCGAGAGCACTCGTTACCACTTTTATACCTTTGTATTCACCAACTACAACTCCACTCTCGTTAAGGTGTGGGAGCTGATTTTCTTTTATTCCCAAGTAATCTAAAATTTCAGGGATGTATTCACCGCTATGAACGTTCATTAAAAGCGAGGAAGAATACAAGGAACGCGAAGCCTCAAACTTACCCGTTAAGCGATAAATTATATAGTCCTCTAAAAGCAAAAACTTATCTGCCTTATCAAAAATTTCAGGCGCGTTATCTTTAAGCCACTCAATCTTTGGAGCGGGGTACCCTGCAGGTATTTCCGCTTGCCCCGTGAGATTATAAATCTTTTCCAAGCCGAAAGTTTTTTGCATTTTTTCCGCTTGCGAGGTCGCCCTATTATCAAGCCAAATAATAGCGTTCATTAGAGGCTTTCCACACTTATCCAAAACGATAAGCGTTTCGCCTTGCGTATCGATTGCCATTGCGTGCACGGGGAATTTATCGGTTATTTTTTCAACCGTTTCAGAAAACACACGGAAAAACTCGTCCGCGTTAAACTCTATAAATTCGCCTTCAGTTATAAGCTTATATTGCGCACTCTCTTGTGCAAGGCAGTTGCCTTGTTCGTCGAACAGACACGCCTTTAAGGCGGTTGTACCAAAGTCTACGCCAAGTAAATTTTTAGACATTTTTCTCCCCATCCATTATCGTCATTTTTGAAGCAATTCTCGCCAAACGTTTCTTGTTTGCAAATTTTAAGAACAAATATATCGCAAGTATACCTAAAACGGCAACCGTCGTTATGATAAGTGCGGTTATATATCCACCCGTCCAATTATATACTTCTAGGTCGGGATTAGGTCTTATTATTGCGCCTACGAAAGTAGGTATAACACCCGCCGCAAGCGACGCTATCGCGTTGGAAATAGTGCTTAAACTACCTGCGTTAACTTCCGTCCTTAATTTTATAGCGACTATACTTAAAACGACTTGCTTTACGCCGTTTGCGATACAAACGAACGCCGCTGATAGCAACAACAATACTATCCAGTGCGTATCGTACAAGAACACTAGTGCAACGGCAATAGGAATAAGCATAAGCGCGTAGAACAGTGCTGCTTTAATAAAGTTTCTTTGCTTATCACAAGCAGATATTGTAAGCATAGGTCCAATAACCGTTACGATAGGCGCTATAATTGTTACGTATATTGCTAAATCTTGACTTAATCCGTGAACGACTACTAGTGCCCTAGTAAGCCAGTTCATTACCGCATAATACGGTGCAGTGAGCAAGAACGCCATAACCATGTCGACAGCATAAAACCAAAACTTTTTGGCTTTGGTGTTAAGTCTTAATAGAGGTTCGTAATCGGCAGGTTGTTTTTTCTTGTGATGAAACCAGTGGAAGTGATGGTGGTGATGTTTTGCGTTTTGAGGTTCGTGTTCCTCGTTAAACTTCTTCTCCTCCTCAAAGTCCATTTCGGGAACGTGAAGAAGTCTCATAGATTTAGTCATTGCGATAGCAAAAATAATCAATGCGGCTATCGCTAAGCCCGCCAAGATGAAGAAAGGAAGTCTCCAAACGCCAACCGTTACGCAAACCGCAGATAGCGTGTACGCTACGACTGTCCCCGTCGCATATCCCATATTTATAAGCCTATTACCCTTGCTCATCAACTTTTTAGGAACGTATTTGGTAAGTATGTAAATTATTCCG
Organism: Clostridiales bacterium; assembly: GCA_015069265.1. Taxonomy (GTDB): domain Bacteria; phylum Bacillota; class Clostridia; order Christensenellales; family Borkfalkiaceae; genus UBA1259. Next base: position 15,529 of record SVIY01000011.1, on the reverse strand, counting down.
CCCCAAATACCCGCGTGGAAGATACCCTCTGCACCAAAAAATAGCCACATGTGTTCGATTTTGGTAGCGATTCCCATAAGCCCTGAAAAGGTTGCAGCTATGGGAAGGGTTATAAGCAGATACCACTTAATATTCAGTTTGCTCATAAATATCGACAACAAGACTTGCATAATACCGTACGTGAAAAAGTAGTAGGTATTTGCCATACTTGCCTTTGTTTCGTCTGTTTTTAGCACTTCTATAATCTCGGAAATTTCCGCACCAAAAACTCCCTTTGCCGCCATCATCGAGGAGTATAAAAAGAAGCATGCAAAAATCAAAAAGTTGCCGTACTTATATTTCTTCTTAACTAGTTCGCTGTCGTATACGTTGGTCTTTACACCACTATCTTGTAACTGCATTTTTCTCCTTCACCCTATAAATCGAGGGTTATTGTTCCGTCTTTGTTGTATTTTACCGTTTGTCTTTTTATATTGAACGAACGTTTATGCTCTAAATATTCTTCGATTGAATTAAATGAAGGCTTAAAATTAGCCATTATTTGCTTTGCCTTTTCGCCGTCGTTTTCTAGCAGTTTAATTACAAGTCCAAGCTCAAACTTTGCCCCTTCTACACATGCTAGATACGGGTCGGTGACTAAAAAATCTATCCCGTGTGCCGAGCCTTTTGTTCCACCGACGTATGCGTGCAAACTGGGAACTAAAGTGGATACGTCACCCATATCGGTTGAAGACGCAACCCAATCGTAAGTGCGCTGGTATTCGTCTTTTCCAACGTATTCTATCAACAACTCTTCGGCTAGGTCTGTAAGGTTTTGGTCGGGAATAAGCGCTTCGGAGCCCGCAAGGTCTGTTATTTCCACGTTAGCCCCAAACGCCGCCGCACAAGCCGAGATTGTTTGGTTAACCTTTTTATTAACCTCTTTTAACGCGCTGGGGTTTGACGCTCTTACGTAACTTTCAATAGTAACTTCATCGGGCACTGCGTTTACTGCGCTTCCGCCTTTTGTTATTATAGAATGAACCCTCACGTAATCTTTTTCCCTAAACGTTTCGCGAAGTGAATTTATCGCAAGTAAGGTTAGGTTGGCAACGTTTAGTGCATTTATTCCGTCGTGCGGATTTGCGCCAGCATGCGCCGCCTTACCCATAATCTTAGTGCTCTTTCTAACCACTCCGTTATGTCCGCTACTAAGCTTAAATTTTTTCTCGTCGCTAGTCATCATAACGTGCAACATAAATGCAACGTCCACGTCGTTAAGATATCCACGCTTAATAAACTCTGGCTTACCAGAAGTAAATTCTATTACTCCCTTCTCGATAAGTGATTTTCTATATTCAACTTCAATTCCCTCTTCCGAAGGAACAACCAATAGTTTAATTTTTCCACAAAGTCTATCTAAAACTTCTTTTCTTTTAAGCACTGCCGCCAAACCGAGCATAGCCGCGCATTGAACGTGATGCCCGCAGTTGTGAACACACTTGGTCTCCTTATCGCAGTCGGGATGCTTGTCGTTTATAAGCGAATCAAGTTCTGCCAAAACCAATACGGTAGGGCCTACTCTACCCGTATCTGCAATAGCGCAAAAACCAGTTATATCTTTGGGAAAATCTAGCTCATAACCAAGTTTTTGCATTTCCTCTGCCATATACTTACTTGTTTTGAACTCTTTATATCCCGATTCGGGGTTTTTCCACAAGTATTTTTCCGCACTTAAAATTAAGTCGCTATATTCGTCAACAATTTTAAGAAGTTCTTTCATTTTTACCCCTCTAAAACGATTTTATCATCCACAAGTTTAAGCTTTGTGCCGTAAGGTTCGCTCAACGATTTAAGTATATCGAAAATTTCTTTAGCCTCTATACCCTTTGCGACGTAAGGTAGTCCGTCCAACTCTCCCTCCGCCTTAAAGCCTGCAACAACAGGCATCATTTCAAGGGATAAGAGTTTATCTCCGTCAAAGGTCATTTTGGGAAGAACGGTAAGGAAGTTACACCTTTCGGTCTGCAAGCCGATAGTGTTGTTTTTCGACCTTGCCATTAATCCTTCGTAAGCAGTAGCATTAACGTCTATGCCGTACTTTTCCATAAAGTCGGCAGGTAGATATTTTACGCGCATACCCTGATAAATAAAGTCGCCAAGCGAATAAAAGATTGGCTTTCCTTTATAAATTTCTAACGGGCGAAGTTGGTGGGTACCGTTACCTATTATTGCAGAGCACCCCGCATCGATTGATGCGTGGGCAAGTTCAACGAAATAGTCGGGAACTTGCTCGTGCTTTGTCTCGCCTATTTCGTGGCAATGCACTGCTAATATGACCAAGTCGCAATCTTTTTTAGCTAGCCTTATCGACTCAACTAGTCTTTCAAGGTCTTTTTTGTTGCACTCCGTTCTCTTTTTACTTCCATCGTAACAAAAGAGTGTGTTTCCAAACTTATAAACCCCGTCGGGCGCGGATAAACTAAAGCCTGAATCAACCATAATTTGCTCATACGCGTTGACGTTGCTAGTTTTTGCTATCTCTTTTAATTGTGCGAGTTGTTCTTTGGTTATCGGGTAATATGAAGTAAAATCGACGTAATTAACACCGGGACGAGCGTCCATAGTAAGCGTTTTGTCGTTTGCTTTAGACGGTGCTTTATGGCTTGTGTCCACGGCAAAAATTGCAACCTTTTTACCATTTCTTTCAATTATCGCAGGAGCACTTGCACTTTTTAGGCTATCGCCTGTTCCAGAATGGGCAAGATTTCTTTTTTCAAGGTTACTAATTGTTGATAGCAAGCCGTGATAGGAATAGTCCATACAATGATTGTTTGCCGTGCTATAATAGTCAAACCCAAACTTAACTAAATCGTCAAAATCATCAGGCGTGCAGTTGAGCCAAGTTCCACCACTATATTGGTTGGGAAATTTGCCAAACTCACCAACGTTGGTCTCCAAATTTGTCATTTTAACGTCCACATTAGACAAGAATTCTTGAATAGGTAAAAACGACCCCTCAAAATACTCATTTGGAATGTTCGCCGTAAAGAGCGAATCGCCCGTTGCTGTCACTACAATCTTTTTCATATCCCACCTTTTTTTGCAAAATCGTTTACAAACAATTTGCCTTTATATTTTATTATAACCTTGATAAAGGTTAAAGTCAATTTTTTATTACTGTAAATTTTCCATTTTTGTATGGAAAAAGCAGAGAAAATTTTTCTCTGCTTTTTTGTTTTGATTAGTTGAACAATACTTTGTATTTTTTTTCGTTATTTTCGGGGAAAGCAAGGTCGTAAATTGCAATTTCTTCGCCCTTTTCTTCGTCCAAAACGTACATAAGGTCGCCCTTAAACTTTCTACCAAACTCGTCAATAACGACGTCTTTTTGGTCGTCACGAACAAGCAAGTCGCGGTTTTTGTCAACGTACAACAAAAGTTCGCAATAACGCATAGTGCAACAGAATTGTGCCTCGTATCTATTTATCCATAGGTAAGGTTGGTCTTTTAGAACGATGCTATTGGGACCAGCACCGCCGTTAACCCTATGACAGAAGGAAAGTCCGTTAAACCATACTCTTCTCAAATACGTTAGGTATTGTTTATCCCCCGTTGCTTCGTAAAGGTTTACTGCCAAAATAAAACTGTCGATAACCGCACAAGGCTCCGTCCAGGTATCAGGGCGCTCGAACCAGTTAAGGTTTTCATAAGTTAAGGTCATCCCGTAATCTCTGTAGAGATTAAACACTTCAATCGCCATATCGAGATACTTCTTGTCGCCCGTGGCTGTATAAAGGATATACATACCCCTTGCGCCAGTCATTGTGGTGTGTGTTTGCGCACGTGCCTTTCTTCTATCAAACTCGAAGAATTTCGCGATTGCGGTATCGAGATAAAGTTTTGCGTTTTCGTCTTTAGTAAGCGCATAATAACGTGCAACACCGTCGATATTGTGGAAAGCACAACCAACGTCGGACGAGAGTTTCCAGCCGTTAATCACTTTACCCGTAAGGCTACCTGAAACACCGCCCTCATTAACTTGCTCTCTATCCAGCGGATAGTCTTTGATGTGGGGCAACACTCTCATGTACATGTTATAGAAAAGGGTTTTTGCCATTTGCAAAACCTTTTCGTCCTTAAACAATTTGTAATATTCCACCAAACCGCAAAGAACCCAGCTATGTCCTGCTATTTGTTGTTCGTCAACCTCATTATCGTTAAAAACGGGACCGATAAAGCCTTCTTCATTCATTTTTTCGGGAAGAAGCTCCATAACCTTATCAAAATCAGTAGGCTTTTTGCCTGTTATTTCGTAGAGATTGCAGTACGCTAAAATTGCTCTACCCTCCCAGTCGCCTTGCCAAGAATAACTTGCAGGTCTAAAAACAAAATCCGCCTTATATTCAGCCTCGCAAAGTCTATTAAAACTTTTTTCTATGTGCTTATCAATCATATTTATACCCCTAAAGTTTCATTACAATTTAGTATACCATTTTATTTTGTAATTGTCTAGACTAAAACACCATTTTTTATAATTTTTATTTTATCAATTTTTCATTACTAAAAGTCAATAAATCATAACACATAAATTAGCGATTTTGTATTGCAAACACTGAAAATGTGTGATATAATTACTTGAAAAAGGTCAAACTTATTTGACAAGATTTTAAGGAGTTAACTATGATTGCTTCAATTATCAGCGAATGGACTATGTTTAGAGCAAATTTTAACGAAAAATACGATATCGTTCACCAATTTGCAAACATGATTGGCGCGCCTATGTCTAGAAACGGGCAAATCGATTTTTTGAACTCTAAACTCATTGAAAAGGAAAACCGCGATTCTTGGAACGCACCTATCCTTCTTTCCACTTCTACCGACGAAGCACCGCCTTGCGTAATTAACGGCGCGTTTATCGGTGGCGGTCACGGTCAGCCTTGCTGTATTTCCGTTTACTCTCCAAACCACAGTAAAACCCTTGCCGACCTCGGTGCAGTTTATACCGATGACGAGGGAACAAAGTTTACTATCGTTAGAATTCACAATGACGATTACGTTATGCTCGTTTCCGAAAATATCGGCGAGAGCGTAACCAAATATAAATTTAAAATGGAAATCGTTGGCGACCTTAAGTTTTTGTCGGATGGTGAAGACAAGGGCGACATAAAGATAAAAGAACAACACAAAAACGACTATCTTTCAAACGCCCTCCGTCACATAAAAAGACAGCTCGTTTGCTATAAAGACGGTCAAAGAAAGATAATTATTACCTCAATGGAATGTGATTATGCAGAAATTGAGGAAGCATACTATATAATTAACCCCGCAACCGTTGCCCCAGCCCTTACGGCAGAGCGACCTGAAGGTGGTTATAAACACGAGCCGAGACTTTCCGATTTTGGCGAGCCCATGCTTTTACTTGACCACGTTTTCCACATCAACCCCGACGGAACTATTTTAGTAGATTTTAAGATTGAAAAGAAAATGGACATCTTCCTCAATAGTTATATGGGTGTTATGTATCAAGAGAAAAAGGACGTTTACGGCGGTGGAATTCATAGGGTTTTGAGAAAATTAAAACCCATAACGACAGCGGAAGGCACTTTCGACTTCTCTACCCCTTACCCCTTGCGTGGAAAGGCTTATCCCAGTGGCGTAACCCCCACTAGAGAGCATAGAGAGTACCCCGACAATCCTTTCGATAGAATTATAGACTATTTCCGCGACGAAGACGGAAAAGATAGGCTCGGTTTTACTTGCGGATATCTTCCCGTTTACGACGGCCACCCCTCTATTAGAAAAGATATAGTTGACGGACAAATTTTAATTTATAAATCAAGAAAAGCATATCCCTTCTTCTTGTCTGGTAATCACGTAGATAAAGCGCACGGCGTTTGCTTTAAGAAGTTTTTTGACACCGAGCAACGTTCTTCCGTTTATTCGATAGATTTTGAGGGCAAAAAGTATATCTATTTTGATATTTTTGAAAATAATACTTTAACATTTAAAACTAGCGGAAAAATATCGCTACACGAAAACTTTGGACTTGACTACAAGATTGAAGACGGCTTGATTACCGTAAGTGGTGACAAGGGTTTTGCAGTATTTATTGAGGAATAATTTTAGGAGTTTATTATGAAAGTTACACTTTGTAGAGAATGGGCGTTTTTTAGAACTGATTATAATGAAGAATACGATATGCTATATAAGTTCACCAATATGATTGGTGCGCCTATGTTTAGGAACGGACAAGTTGACTTTTCCTATTCGCAACTAATAAAAAAGGACAACGATGATATTTGGTCACCAGACGTATTTTTGAACGCGGCGAGCGACGAAGCACCACCAATGCAGGTTAACGATGGGTTTATCGGCGGTGGACATGGTCAACCCTCTTGCGTTACCATTTGTGCTCCAAACCACAATAAAACTTTAGCAGATTTTGGTGCAGTTTACGTTGATGAAGAGGGAACAAAATTTACCATTGTTGAAGTAATAAACGGTGATTATCTAAAGCTTATCTCCGAAAACATTGGTGAAAGTGTTACCAAATATCAATTCAAACTTGAAATCGTTGGCAAACTCACCTTCTTATCAAACGGCGAAGATAAGGGCGATATTATCCCGCAAACACAAACGCCGAGAAGCTACCTCTATAGCGCAATCAAGCATCGCACGAGAAAGGTTGTGGGTTATAAGGACGGGGTTGCTAAAACTGTTCTTAACGAAATGGAATGCGACTACGCGGAAATTTGGGAAGCATACGACATCAAAAATCCTGCGACCGTTGCCCCCGCTATCACGGCAGAACGTCCAGAAGGTGGTTATAAACACCAACCATTCGTCGGTGACTTTGGCGAAACAATGATTACACTCGACCAAAAATTTATTATCCAGCCCGACTCAACTATTATTGTAGACTTTACAGTAAATAAGATTATGGACGTTTATATCAACTTCGTTATGGGCGTTATGTATCAAGAAAGAGGAAACCTTTTTGGTGGCGGTGTATATAGGTTTTTATCCAAGTTAAAGCCCATAACAACGCCTGAGGGCACTTTTGACTTCTCTACCCCCTATCCCTTACGCAATGGTGCATATCCCAACCACGTTATGCCGGGAAGAGAGTATAGAAAATATCCCGATAACCCCTTCGATAGAATTATCGATTATTTCCGTAACGGCGACGGTAAGGATGAATTGGCCTTTACTTGTGGCTACCTCCCCGTTTACGACGGACATCCTGAAAAGAGAAAAGATTTCGTTGACGAAATTGCACTTATCTATAAGACAAGAAAAGCTTATCCTTTCTTCGCTTCGGGTAACCACATTGATTCGTTTAGAGGCGTTGCTTATAGAAAATACTTTAAGCCCGCAAATCGTTCTTCGGTATACAGCGTATACTTTGAAGGTAAAAAGTATATCTATTTTGACTTCTTTGAGGAAAACACCTTGACCTTTGACGTAAAAGGAAAGGTTTCACTCTTTGAAGCCGACGGCGTTGACTACAAAATCGAGAATGGAAAAATCATCGCAAAAGGCTCTAAAGGCTACGCTACCTTTATTGAAGAATAAAATAAAAATTAAAAAAGCACTTGGCTTTGCCAAGTGCTTTTTTGTTTTAAGTTTTATTAAAGAAATTTTCTTTTCCAACCGCTATTTATATAGTCCCCATTCGGAAAATCTATTTTTCTCATGACGGCTGAAAGTTCTACCCTTGCCCACTCCAACGAAACAACTTCTGAATCCTCTTGCCAATAAGCAGCAGCGGCACTGGCCATTCTTCTTGCACCGTTTTGCGATTCTAAAGTATTCCAAGTGGTATGTATAACACCTAAAAGGTCGTTATTTTTAACAGTTTCGGAAATAATTTTTATATTTTCGTCACTTCTATCCCAAGGGCAAGCAAGCACCTCAAATCCGTTTTCCTTAAAGTATACCGACGTTTCTAGCGGATAATTAACTGCGTTATACTGCCAATCGGCAATAATAACTGAACGAGTCAATTTGTTTATAAAAATCTTCTGTATTTCTTTCGACGGGCTAAAAAGATAATAATTGTTGCCGGCCTTTAAGTCAAGCACCTCCTTATGTAAAAGCATATCCCCCCACATAATTGCTTTCCTACCATGCTTTTCAAGTTTTTCTACAATACTATTTATATACTCTACGACCGCTGTAAATTCCTCTTCTGTCTTTGCTGAAAAAGCTTCGTCGCAACCAATATGGAAATATTCACCCTCTCCAAAAAGATCGATTAGTTCGCGCCTTATATCATCTTGCAGTTTAACAACTTCAGGATTGGCAATATTCCATTCCCAACCAGAATTACTAAACAAGGGCGCTAAACTTAGGTTTTGGTCTAAAACCACGTGTTTGCCGACGCTTATGCTAGAGCCCGCTGCATGTCCCCAATGGTTAAACATAGGCACAAGTTCTAGCCCCAATTCTTTCGCCTCGTTTAGAATTGGTTTTACTTGTTCTTTTGTAAATGCTTCTTTCCAAGAAAGTTCTTTTAAGCAATCAAACTCAAGTGTTCCCCAAAACTCAATTATGACGTGAGTATATCTTAAAAATGCCGCCGTTCTCAATATCTTTTTTAAAAAATTCAACGGCGTTTCTGGGAACACGCAAAGGTGCAACATCCTAACTTTTATCTTACCATAGTCACAAACGTTGCAACACTCTATCGAAAAACGTTCTTCACCTTTTTTAGTGCATATCGGACGTATTCTTTCTAACAAAGCGAAAAATCCATAAATAAGGTTTTTGTCATCGCTTGCAGTGAGCGATATTCCGTCTTTAGTTACTTCGAGCACAAATCCGTTTTGCGATATAGGCAACGCTTTAACGTTACCCACCTTAAAAACGAAATCTTTTGTGCTAGAAAATTCTATATCGCCAGAATTAGCGCAAAATCCATGCCAAAACTCCTTAAAAATAGGTTTACATAAAAGTTCGTTTGCTTGACATTCGGTTTTTGCACCAAATATATAGTTGTCACCAAGTTTTTCTTCACATTTTGGCTTAATTAACATTTTTATCTCCTTAAAGTTTAACAGCCTTGCCCGTTGAAATACTTTCGTAAACAGCGTTCATTGCCTTAATCGTGTTCTTATGCCAACCAATATTAATCTTTGGCATACGTTTTTTGTCAATATTTTCAACAAATTCATCAATTAAGCCAACCCATTCGTCAAAATAAGTGTATTGAACTACGTATTGATTTTTGACTTCGCCATTATGGTAGGTGTTAGGGCCAAAGCAATCGGTGAACATACTGCCGTCTTTGCCGTGAATAACTAGATTTACTTCCATTCGTTTAGGAAAAACTTCCCAACCCGGACCAGGTACTTTTAATTTATTTTCCGCCCTAGACCAACTGGGGTCAAGCGAGAAGATAACGCCGTTTTTCATTCTGCCAACTACTGCAAGCATATCTTCTTCCTCTATTTCGTGGCGCATATTGGGTGCAACCTTTGCGAAAATTACGTCAAATTCACTTCCCGTAACCTCTCTTATAAGGTCGAAAATGTGCGGGTGGTCACAGAGCGCACCACCACGGAATTTTTCATGCCCTTCTTTTATAGGCACTCTTTTTCCATAGCTTTTTTCGGGAACACCTTGCCATGGGAACGCCCATACGGGAGATAGTGTAATATTAGTAGCATTAAAAGCATCTATTTCGCCCAAAACTTTATTTTTAACCAACTCCTTGGTGCGCATAACTACCGGATTATAATGAAGTTCAAGTTCTACTTGGAAGGTAATACCGCTCTCTTTAATAAGTCTTTCCATTTCTGCATATTCTTCCATATCGAAAGTGGGAACTTTCATAGAAAGAACGTTGATTTTTCTCTCTGCACAAAGTCTAACTTGGCGAAGATGTTCACTATTTTCACTAGCAAGAACTACCGCTTCGATTTCGGGGTGTGCATCTAGCATCGCTTCATCAGAGTCGTAACAAGGAATGCCTTGAACGGCATTTAAAAACACCTTCTTCACCTCTTCATTAGCGGTAGAAACGGCAATCCAATCGAGTTTGGGGTTATTCTTTAATACGTCGTAATATTTTCTAGTATGACCGTGAGTCATGCTCATCATAGCAATTTTAAGTCTTTTCATTTCTTAGCCCTCCACCTTAACGTTTTCTAATGTTTCAAGCGAAACTTTTGCCGCCGTCACTACCTTTTCTATATGCGCTGCTTTTTCTACGTTTGCATACCTTAAATCCTTGCTCTTTGCAATAGCAAAAGCATTTCTTATAGTGTTAATTTCCATTTCAGAATAACCGTAAAGTTCTGCATCAGTATCGGTAAACGTTAACTCTTTCTTACCATAAACGTATATCGACTCTTGAGGGTTTTGAGTATCAACCACTCTGTCGCAAGCGACGCCGTTATCGGTAATAATTTCGTGCTTATCCACGTCTTTTTGACCGTTTTCTAAGGTTGCGCCGAGTTCAATAGTGCAAACGCAACCGTTTTCCGTTTCCACTATACAGTTCATAGCGTTACCGCTAGCAATTGCAAAGATTTCCTTTACGATAGAGTTTATGGTAAATTCCAAAATACCTATCTCTCTTTTCAACATTTCAAATATATCGCTACCTTTTTTAAACGTGTGGCCAATTCTATAAGTACACATATTTCCCAGCCTACCGTTCAAAACAAGATTGCGCATTTCAATAAATCTTCTCTCACTCTCGTAAGGAAGAACGGGATAAGTTTTATCCGCGATATTAACGGTTTTTCCGTCTATCGAAAAACTTGCTTTATCTTCTACCGAATATTTACTTAACAAAAAATCCAAACCTTTTTGCATTTTGTTTTCTCCTTATAACATTTTTATTCTAGGGCTGTATTTAGCTAAATATGCTGCATTCTTTTCGTCTCCACCTGGGGTGTTAGCGCTTGACCAACAAGGTGCTTTTATTCCACGGCGTTGACACTCTTTTACACACTCAATTTCAAGCATATGTGCAATATAGAAGTCAACAATATTTGATATAGGTGCAATGGGCGTATCAAAGCCTTCAATCTCTACTACCGCATCGCCAACGGGGTTATAGTCGTCTATACAAACGTCAGCATATTCAAAGAGGTTAGTTTTATTTGGGTGACGAATAAAGTGTTCCTTTGGCATATCGTTTTGCCAGTAAGAAGAGGATATCGCAATGATTTTTGCGCCAGCCTTTTTAGCCTCCATAACCGCATCAATGGTAGCAGGGTTTATTCCTATATTGTGGAAAACAATAAGTAGGTCGTCCTTTTGAAGTTTATAGTACTTCATAATAGCAGCACCATAATTAACAGTTCTTTCAAGTTCAAGATATTTAAGTGCTTGGTTAAACACGGTAAGTCCGTTTTCGGCAATAGGATTGATGTTTGCGAGTCCGCCCGCTCTAAAGAACATTTCGCCCATACAAAGGGTGGTGTGTCCACCGCCACCATAAACGTTTATGAGTTTATCTTGCTCAATCGCGTCCGCCATTAACTTTGCGGCTTTTTTGATGTTTTCCGCTTGTTTTTCATTTACTTCTTGAAGATTTTGAACAATCTTATTAAAATAAGTTAAATCCATTTTTATTTCTCCTTGTATTCCTCTATTTCATTTCTTGTTGGAATACTATCCAAAATATACTTTCTTGTTACTTTTATTGCAGCGGCAATATTTGCTTTTTCGCAAGCCGATTTTATATCTTCTCCCTCTGCAAGTCCAACCGCTAAAACTCCGTTAAAAGTATCGCCGGCACCCGTAGTGTCAACAACTTTTTCCGTCTTTACTGCTGGAATATTTATGTTTAGTTCTCTTATAAACACGCCCTTGGCACCTTGGGTTTCGATTACGTTTTTATAATCATCTAACCCCTTTTTTTCGTATTCGTTTGGCGTAAAGAGATAAATTTTATCTAAAAACTCTTTTTTATTTTGCCTATAGGGCGCGGGGTTTAAGATAACTTTCACCCCTTTTTCCTTTGCAATTTCCACTGCGCGCTCGTTTACGGCAGAGGGAACTTCGTTATTTATAAGCAATAAATCGGCAGTTTTAATCTCATTAGAAAAAAGGTCAACATCCACGCTATCCAGCTCTGCACCGCGATAAACCATTACCTTGTTATCACCATTTTTGTCCGTGGCAATAACGGCATAAGGACTGCGCACACTTTTTCCAACAAAGTAGGGCACTATCCCCATATCTTTAGCGATTTTCGAAAACCTATCGACATCGCTAAAATGTGACGCACCTAAAAATGCCACGCTTACGCCTTGCCTTGCAATAGCCACCGCTTGATTAAAACCTTTTCCGCCAAGTTCAGCGTGAAATGTTCTTGCAACGCCCGTCTCCCCAGTCTTATTAAACTCGTCTAGGGATAAAAAAACCGATTCGCCCGCAATACCTATAACTGCAATCTTTATCATAAATGTTTTACTCTGCCCATAAAGGCATTTTCTAAAACTACGTTGTGCTCTCTACCACCCTCTACGTTTCCACTTAGATAAACGGGGGGATTATATCCTTCAATGAGCGCAAGGCGCGCCCCGTTAATCAAGCAAGAATTTAATATAAAACAAGCGGTATATGTAGAAAGTCCACCCATTTTGATATCCCCAACGTCCATACAAGCATCGCCGTAAGGAACTTTACAATCGATAGCAATATCAACGTGCTCGTGAAGTCTTCCACCTTTTTCGTTATAATTAAATGAAGATATGCCTACACTCTTAACGCCAGCTTTTCTCGCCTCGTCCCCCATCTCCACGGGAACTTGGTTTTTGCCAGATGCAGAAAAAATAAATATCATATCCTTTTCACATGGCGTATATCTTCTAAACACTTCGGGAGCGATGCCCGACATCTTCTCCATACGACTAGATTTAGCCGCACCATTATGTAGCATAAGGTCAGTATCTAACATAGGCGACACATTCGCAAGCCCACCTGCGCGGTAAAACGCATCAAGCCCAGGCAAATGCGAATGCCCACAACCAAAGGTGAAAATTAAGCCATCAGACTTTATCGTGTCAGCGACGAGCCGAGAAACGGCGTCTAACCGTTCACTCTCTTCGCTTTCTATTCGCTCTAAACAAGCAATAATTTTATGCAAATACTCACTCATAACTTTCATTCCTCAAATAGCCATTGATAAATTTCAGGATTTTTATAGGTCAAATCCCAACAGTGATAATTTAATTTCCCTATTCTGTTTTGTGAAACCTTACTCATCTTGCTTCAAAACTCTCTTGTAGTTTTCACCTATTCTATCCCAAAGTTTTATTGGGTCTGGTGCAGCAACAACCGTTCCAAGTCCACCACGGTAAGTCCATGTAGCAAGACGGTCAACACCCATACTCTCGTACATATCTACAACTTTATCAATTTGATTAAAGTCCTCGGGTTGAGCATTGTAGCCCATCAACCATCTTTCCGATTGCTTACCGTATTTTTTTGCAATTTTAACCGTTCTTTCGGTGATTTCCTTAAAGAAACTCTCTGGTAACGTCCAGTTTATAATAGTTGTAGAGAAAACGTCGAAGTACGGGCACGCCGCAACCATTTCCCAGTTATCGTAACCACGAAGTTCTGTAACGTAATAGGTGTTCTTGGTCGCGTGCACACAACAAGTAATTTCTAGTTTAGGATTGTATTCTTTTAGCGCCTTAGAGCAGTCCGCAAGAGTTTTAAGAGCCTCTCTCCATCTAAACTGCTTAACGTCATCGTTCATAAACTTGGGCATTTCGTAGCCGTAATAATCCTCGAACTTCTTCATACATTCGGGACATCTGCAAGCCCAGTCATCACCTGCTCCACCCGTGATAGATGCATAAGCCTTCGGGTACGCGTAATGTGGTTCGTCCCAGAAGAAACCATCAACTTCCGTTTCACGTGCGAGCTTTAAGCAAATATTGGTAAAATAATCTCTAAACGAGTTTGTGTTGAAGCACGCTGCGTTTAAAACTTCTCCAGTATACGCCGACACTTGACGGTGATGAACGTTGTTTTGCAAGAAAAGCGAAACTTGTTCACCTCCAAAATATTTACCGATACCCCAAGTATCCGCTATACAACGAAGTCCAACTTTATGCGCTGTCTTTACGATATTGTTGATGTTGGGAAACCAAAAGTCCATATCGAACTCAGTTATTGCAAGAATAACGGTATCGCAACCGTGTTCTTTCATCTCAATAAAATCTTTTTCCGCATGCTCTACGTAATTAAGTCCGTAGTAACTTACAGCCGTGTGTTTAATTGCCATAATCCACCTCTATTGCTTTTTGTTTTATTATAACAAAATTAAATATCATTAACAACACACTATTCGATACAAAAGGTTTAAATTTCGAAACAAAATTTGCTATTTGATTGACATTGGAGTTTTAATTGTTATACAATGTTAGTATGTTAAACGATTTAGATTTTGGATTGAAAATATTATCCGTTCACTCTCTTTCTTGGGATAAACAATATAAATACGCTTATCCGCGCCCCTTTCACGCAATATCGTTTCGTTTAGAGGGTCAAGCGGATTTTACACACGGCGACAAAACTTATTCGGTGGATAAAAATCAAATTATATTCGTTCCTAAAAATTACGACTACACTATAAATTCAAAAACGAACGAAAAGATTGTCGTTATTCATTTCGATACCGATACTATCTACTCTGAAATTGAAACGTTTTCGCCTTCTTCCCCTGATATTTTTATCTCGCTATTCGAAAAGATTGCACACGTATACTCTACCAAGGGAATTGGCTACAAACAAAAAGTTTACTCTCTTTTTTACGAAATTTTAGAGCAAATGCAAATCCAAAACAAACACGCCTCTTCCGTAAATTCAAGCGTAAACAAAAATTTTGAAAATTCTATCGATTATTTATACAAGAATTTTTCATCAACCGAATTAACGGTATCAACACTTGCTAAAATCGCTGGGGTAAGTGAAGTATATTACAGAAAAATCTTCAATCAACTTTTTGGTGTTTCTCCTTGCAAAAAGTTAAACGAACTTCGGCTAAAAAAAGCGCAAAAATTATTGAAAAGTGGATACTATACAGTAGAAAACGTGGCATACGATTGTGGTTTTAACGACGTAAAGTATTTCTCCACTTGCTATAAAAAGAATTTTTATCACTCTCCAAGTAAAGACATTAGTAAGATATTTAAGGTAATTCAGACAAAATAAAAGTTATTTATGATGAGCATTTATTGCAACAAGAAACTACAAACGTAAAAAGAAAAGCATTTTTTATTGAGAAATAAAAAAACATACAAAAAAGGCACTCATTCGAGTGCCTTTTATTTGTTGCATTTTTTATATTCCGTAGCCGACGTTGACTGCAAACAAGAGAACTAACAAAGTTAATGCAAGCATTATAATTTGCAAAAGCCAAGTCCATCTTATCCACTTTCCATACGAAACGTTTGCCATTGAAAGACCAATTAAAAGTACGGGGTTTGTCGGAAGAATCATATCGGTAAAACCGTCTGCCATACAGTAAGTTAAAATTACTATAGTAGGAGAAATTCCGAGCGCCGTGCAAATA
>SVIY01000010.1 GCA_015069265.1 Clostridiales bacterium | reverse complement strand
GGAAGAAAACCCGAACTAAACGAATTGTTTATAGTAGAGGGCGACTCTGCAGGCGGAAGTGCAAAACAAGCGCGCGTACGTCAGTATCAAGCAATACTGCCACTCCGCGGTAAACCATTAAATGTAGAAAAGAAAAAGATAGACCAAATACTTCAAAACGAAGAAATAAGAACAATAATCAGTGCGCTCGGAACGGGTATAGGTTCAGAATTTGATTTGGAAAGCCTAAAATACCACAAAGTAATAATTCTATCCGATGCCGACCAAGACGGTGCGCACATTAGGGCGATACTTTTAACTTTCTTCTTTAGATATATGAAAGAACTCGTTACGGCGGGTCACGTATATATCGGTATGCCACCTCTATATAAAGTGCATAAAGGCAACGTACAGGAGTATGCTTACGACGATAAGGAACTGCAAGAAAAGATTTCAAAAGTCGGTAGAGGATATCTACTTCAAAGATATAAAGGTCTAGGCGAAATGAATCCCTCTCAACTTTGGGATACTACCCTTAACCCCGAAACGCGTTCGCTTATGCAAGTTACCATAGAGGACGCTGCCGAGGCGGATAGACTAATTACCGTGCTTATGGGCGACGAGGTTGGAGAGAGAAAGAAATACATTTTTGAACACGCAAACTTTAACAAAGAAGACAAGTTTGCAAAGATGAAACGTTCTTAAACGAAAGGTGCATATTATGGAAAATCAAAAAGGAATTATATTTTCGTCCATTGACGAAGTTTTGAAAAACTCAATGATACCCTATGCGGAGAACGTAATTTTAGACCGCGCGTTACCTAGGGTAGAGGACGGCTTAAAGCCCGTTCAAAGAAGAATTTTATACGCTATGTACGAGATGGGGTTGACACAAGATAAACCCCACAAAAAGTGTGCTAAAATCGTCGGTGAAGTTTTAGGTAAATACCACCCCCACGGCGATAGTTCGGTATACGGCGCACTAGTTCACCTCGCACAAGATTTTAATATGAGAATGCCTCTCGTCGACGGACAAGGTAACTTTGGTACGGTGGACGGCGACTCTGCGGCGGCTTATAGGTATACGGAAGCGCGTTTGCAATCGCTCTCACTAGAGCTTCTAAAAGACATAGAAAAGGATACGGTAAACTTTTCACTAAACTTTTCTGACGAACTTGAAGAGCCTGATACTCTGCCGGGAAGATTTCCTAACCTTTTAGTAAACGGTGCGACGGGTATTGCGGTAGGACTTGCGACAAACATTCCTCCGCACAATATCGTCGAGGTCATCAACGGCACTATCGCATATATTGAAAATCCCAAAATCTCCTTAAAGGAAATGATGAAGTATATCCCTGCGCCCGACTTCCCGACGGGTGGATATATCATCGCAGGCGAAGAATTAGAAGAAGCGTACAAGACGGGTAGAGGCAAGATTAAAATTCGCGCAAGAGTAAATATCGAAAAGGAAAGCGGAGATAAACAAAGTTTAATTATATCCGAGCTTCCATATCAAGTAAATAAAGCAAACCTCTTAAAGAAGATTTCCGATATGAGAGAGGATAAAAAGGAATACCTCTCTGTCATAGCGGACGTTGTTGACGAGTCTGATAGAAACGGTATGCGCGCAGTTATCAAACTCCGCAAAGATGCAGATGCAAAGGCGATTTTAGCATACCTTTATAAAAATACCGAACTCGAAACCTCTTTCGGTATAAATATGGTGGCAATAGCAAACGGCAAACCTTGTCAGCTAGGACTTTTGGATATAATATCCTACTACGTAAACTATCAAAGAGAGGTAGTTTTAAGAAGAAGCAAGTTCGATTTAGAGAGGGCAAAAGAGCGCGCTCATATTTTAGAGGGGCTTATTGTTGCCGTAAAAAACATTGACGAAGTAATTAAGATTATAAAGAGCGCGGAAAATACCGCCGATGCAAGAGCAAAACTTCGCGAAAGATTTTCTCTATCCGAAGCGCAAGCAAACGCCATTTTAGATTTAAGACTTGCCCGTCTTACTAAACTTGAAGTTTATAAACTTGAAGAAGAATTAAAGGCATTAAAGAAAACGATTGCAGAGCTTACTGAAATTATCGGTAGCAAAGCTCGTCAGATGCAAGTAGTTAAAACCGAACTGTCATCTGTTAAGAAACGTTTTGCAGACGACCGTCGTACCAACGTTATGGTTGGCGGAAAGGAAATGGAGATTCAAAGCGTCGAAAAAGAATTAAAGCAGGTTGACGACTTTGTAGTGGCTTTCACAGAGGGCAAAGCGTTTAAGAAAATGACCGAAAAGAACTTTAAGATGAGTGATAAAACGGTCAAGGACAATTCCGTAGCTGACGACTTTATAACCGTTCTAGCCCACGCAAAGAGCGATAAAACTTTGCTTGCATTTACCAATCTCGGTAATTGCTGTAAGATTGATATGGAAGTTGCTCCCGAGTGTCGTTATAGAGATAAAGGCGCAAAGTTTAACGCGGTCGTTAAAGAGTGCGCAAAGAACGAATACCCCGTTGCATTCTTCGAGGTCGACGAACAAAAATTACCCGACGGACACTTGTTGTTCTTCACCAAAGACGGACTCATAAAGAAGACTGAATGGAAAGAATACAACCTACTAAAATCTTATTATCAGGCAATCAAACTTAAAGACGGTGACGAACTTATAGGCGTAGAGGTCGATAAGGAAGAAACGACCATAGCATACGTTACCGAACAAGGACTTTCACTCAACGCGTTAAAGGACGATATACCCGTACAGGGTAGAGTTGCAGGCGGTGTTAAGGGCATAAACCTCAACAAAGGCGACAAGATTAAGTTCGTATCGCAAGTAGACGACGAGGGCGAATTTGTAATCGTAACAGACTGCGGTTTCTATAAGAGAGTTATAGTTTCAGAAATCGAACCTATGGCACGTTATAGAAAGGGTATAAAGGTAGTAGAACTTGGCAAAGAGGCGAAAGTAGTTTATGCAGGCTACGTCAAAGAGCCGTTCGATATCGCCGTAATAGATACTTTTGGAGTAGCGTTTACGGTGAACACCGAAGACCTTTCTATCGAGGGCAGAACGACAAAAGGAAAGACGTTAAAGAACGAAAACAAAAAGCGCTCGCCAGAAAAGGTATTTAAGATTATTCAATAAAATAAAAATCCTCACCAAACGGTGAGGATTTTTTATAAAGGAGAGAAAATCACGGCAATTTTTATGCCGATTGTTGCCGTGCTTTATTTCGCTGATAAACTCTAACTGCAAGTACGGTCATATCATCGGCTTTTTTACCTCCGCCAAGTTCAATTGCTCGCGATAGCAACGCGTCAGCGAGCGTTTGAGGGTTCTTTGCAGGGACAGTTCGTAAGAAGTCTATTATATCTCCTGAGGAGCCGAAAACGTCTGAAATCCCGTCGGTTACTAATACTATGATGTCGTCGGGCGAAAGATTGGTGTGGCAAACGGATGGTTTTAATTCTTCGAGTATTCCGAGAGGCAAGGAATTTCCTTCCACGATTTTAACCCCTTTATCACCGACTATAAAACCGTATGGCGCACCGTACTTTATAAAGTCTGCCGAGCAGTCTTTAAGGTCTATTACTGACACGTCTAGAGCGGTGAAACTATCCTCTGCGTTTATTGCTAAAAGCTTATTTACAGTATTTAGTATTAATGAACTATTTAGCCTTGCTTTATAAAAGCTTTCTATTAAGGATAATGAGGTTGATGAAATATTTCGCGCTTCTTTTCCACTGCCCATACCGTCTGATAGAGCGACCAGAAAACAATCGTTTCCAACCCTAGTCACAGCGTGCGTATCTCCACTTGCTTCAGAACCGTCCTTAACCGCCCTAGCAACGCCGAAAACGGCTTCAAACGGTGCAGATTGGGAAAAGGAGAGGTAGCATTTTCCGTCGGATATTTCCGCTCGCTCAACGAGTGACATATCTCGCCCTAATGTTTTAGATATGACGGAAGCAATGCAGTCGATAGAAAACTCTTTCATAACGACTATTAAACTTACGCTTAAAAAATTTTCTTCTCCGTATATCAAAAGTTCGCTAACTAAAATCCCATTATTGAACAGAGCCTCGGAGAGCGCTCTCTCGACGCGTGAATGAAACTTTAATTGTGAGCCAGACTCCAATGCAAGACCTCGCAGTATCTCTGCAACGCCAAGCGCTTCGGAGGCGATTAAATCGCGCCCGCTCTTTACGTTGGCATTGTCAATAAGCCTTGTTCGGTGTTCTGCTAGAAGTTTATTTAATGTGTATAAAATATTGTTAGGCTTTAAGCACACTGCACCAACTTCGCGCGATAGGTCGATAAGGGATAGTTTGCCCTTAGCAAATCCTATATCAATCATTTTATCCAAGCCGTGCAGAATATTTTCTTCAAACTCAAGGCATCGCTCGTAGTTTTCGCATTGCTTACAAGCAGAGGTTAATAATTCTCGCTTCATCGCTTGCTTTATTTGGTTTTCTTGCGGTTGGCTCTTGTTAAAGGTTGTGAACGCGTTTGACATTTCGCTAAACACTCCCGAAAGGTCGTAAAGCCTACCTGCAAGCATGACTCTGTTGCGGTTTATAGTCTGTCTAACAAGTTGTTTTTCTCTAAATGAATATAGCCGTTCTTTTAGCGTTTTTAATGGTTTTGAGGGGATAAGACAAAATATAGCCACCCCACACACTATTGACAAAAACAAACTTATAGTATAAACGGGGTAAAAAGAGAATAAGAGTTGTATTGCATAATCACTGACGATGACAGATATTGCAGAAACGTATCTAGATACGGGCATAAGACACTCTGCAAGTACCGCCCAAACCAATAGCACTGATACGAACGAAACGTTTCTATAATAAATTGCAAGACTAATACCAAGCACCGCCGAAACGAGCGTTCCTATTCCCGTTCTATAAAGGTAACAAATAAGCAGAATAAAGAGAACGCACACCGTTCTCCAAAACAGAGGGGATACGAGATTGCAAGCGCCTATTCCACAAACGCAAAGGAGTAGCGCAACGCTTAAATACTCTTCAAAAGACGGCTTAAATTTTAATCCCTTTTCCACAATCGTTCTTCCACCGATTAGACAAAAGAAAGAAAGCGCAGTAGTGAGAATAGAAACTAAAATTCTTTTTTCTATATCGTAGGGGGACTTACTGTCGCCTAAAAAAACGTAACCT
Organism: Clostridiales bacterium; assembly: GCA_015069265.1. GTDB lineage: Bacteria > Bacillota > Clostridia > Christensenellales > Borkfalkiaceae > UBA1259. The sequence goes on along the minus strand of SVIY01000010.1, from coordinate 21,447 downwards.
AATAGCGATAGTGCGACGTAAGCGCATATCTCGAATCGTATTTTGCCATTGAATTTCTTGTATAAGCATGCTATTAAAAGCAGAATGCCTGCGGAAATTGCGCCGGAGCCTAGTAGACCAACGTTACCCGTCAATATAAATGCGGATAGAAAAAGAATAGGCGTTGCTATAATTGAAGCGCCTTCAAACAACAATACCGCAAGAAGCGCAATAGAATAAGGATAGACGTTTGACTCAATATTGTTGAATAGTAAGAACAATGCAAAGTAACAAATATATTTAATTACCGCTATGTAATCTAAAGACTTAAAAATACTTTTCAATTAGTAACACCATCCCGTTTAGCATAAAGTTGAACAAATTATACATTTTTCAGCGTGAAAAACTTTGTAATATTTGCACCTAAAAGGGAAAAAAAGCACACTTAATAAAATTTAATAAGTCGTATAACAAAAACTTTTGTCAAAACCATTGAAAAAGTTTTAAGTTTAGTTTAAAATAGTACCAAAGAAAACGAGAGGTAATTATATGATTAAAGTAGGTATAGTTGGATACGGTAACCTTGGTAGAGGAGTAACGCTTGCGGTGGATATGGCAAAAGATATGGAGTGTGTGGGGATTTTTACCCGTCGCGACCCAGAGTCTATTAATCCCGTCGTTAACTTCCCCGTATATTCAATGGATAAACTTCAAAGTTTTAAGGGGGAGATAGACGTATTGTTGCTCTGTGGCGGAAGTGCTACTGACCTTCCCAAGAATACGGCAAATTTGCTTAAAGATTTTAATACCGTAGACTCTTTTGATACGCACGCAAAAATCCCAGAATACTATGATAGTTTAGAAAAGGTAGCAAAAGAGAACGGCACGCTTTCTGCAATAAGTATCGGTTGGGATCCCGGTGTTTTTTCAATAGCAAGAATGCTTTTCGGCGCGGTTTTGCCCAACGGAAAAGATTATACTTTCTGGGGCAAGGGCGTTTCCCAAGGTCATAGCGACGCTATTAGAAGAATAGACGGAGTTAAAAACGCTATACAGTACACTATTCCTAAAGAGCAAGCACTAGAGAGTGTTCGCGCAGGGGAAAATCCAACGCTCACGACTAGAGAAAAACATATGAGAGAATGCTTTGTTGCGGTAGAGGACGGCGCGGATAAAGAAAGAATAGAAAAAGAAATAAAAGAAATGCCTAACTACTTTGCCGATTACGATACAATCGTAAATTTTGTCAGCGAGGAAGAAGTTAAGGAGATGCAACAAAAACTCTCGCACGGTGGCTTTGTGTTTAGGTCGGGAAATACTACCGATAAAAACTCACATCTTTTGGAACTTTCCTTAAAGCTTGACTCCAACCCCGAATTTACGGGCAGTGTGTTAACTGCGTACGGCAGAGCGGTAGCAAGACTTTCTAAAGAAGGCAAAACGGGAGTCGTGACAGTGTTTGACGTTCCGCTTAAATATCTTTCACCAATGGATGAAAAAGATTTGATTAAAAATTTATTGTAATAAGATAAAAGGCGCACCGAATAGGCGCGCCTAAATTTTAAAGAGGACAGTTATGGCAACAAGAAGAAAATCAAACAAAAAAGTTTCGGTAACGATGGCGATAATTTTTATCATACTTGCTGTTGCCGGATATTTCGTATATAACAAATTTTTCAAAAAGGAAGAGCCGTTTACTCCTGCAAAGGGCGCGATTTCCTTTCACTTTATGACTTTGGGAAACGGTGCTTCGGGCGATAGCGTATACGTAAAAGCTGGGGAAAACGATATTTTAATCGATGCGGGCAGTCAAGTCGGAAGCATTCCCACAATACAAAACTATCTAAATAAGTACGTAACTGATAACACGTTGGAATACGTTATCGTTACTCACGCGCACGCTGACCATTACGCAGGCTTTACCAAGCGCAACGGCAGTTTGTTCGACCTTTATGAGTGTGAAACTATTATAGATTTCCCGTTAACTAATCAAACGGGACCAATGTATCAAAATTACGTAGCTGAACGCGCGGACGAGATAAAAAACGGAGCAACGCATTACACGGCGTTACAATGCTATAGAGAGCAAGACGGAGCCAAGCGCGTTTACGACTTGTCGGGCGACGGAAACGTTACTATGGAAATTTTGTATAATTATTACTATGAGCACACTTTTTCTGATGATGAGAACAATTATTCTGTGTGCGTTCAATTCTCCCACGGCAGTGAAAACAAGTTTTTGTTTACGGGCGATTTAGAGGCAATCGGCGAGGAAAGTTTAATAAACTATAACGAACTATCAAAAGTAAAACTTTATAAAGCCGGGCACCACGGTTCTAACACCTCTTCGTCAAAAGATTTTCTTGAAGTAATTCAACCGGAAATTTGTGTCATCTCTTGCGCTATCGGTGATAGTTACGATTTTCCAAAACAATACTTTATTGATAGAATAGCGCCATACACCTCTCAAATTTACGTAACGACTATGGCAAACTCTGATTATACAAACGGAGCAAAGTATACCGATATGAACGGCAACGTCGTCGTTATATCTTCGGAAACGGGGGTAACGGTTGAGTGTTCAGGAAGCGATACTATACTAAAAGAGAGCGAGTGGTTTATAGAGAATAGAACGTGGCCAGCAAATGGCAAATAATTTGAATAAATTGTAAAAAGTATCTCATACTACTCCTACACGGAGGAAATTATGCAAGATACTGGAATTGTAAGAAGAATAGACGAATTAGGAAGGGTCGTTATCCCAAAGGAATTGCGTAGAACTTTGCGCATTAGGGAGGGCGACCCTTTAGAAATTTATACGGAAAACGACCAACTAGTTTTTAAGAAATACTCGCCACTAGCAGGTCTTACAGAGAATGCAAGTGCCGTTGCTGACGGTATAAAGGAGGTTACCGAATGTGCATGTATCATAACCGATACAGACAAAGTTCTTTACGTTTCGGACAGTAAATATAAAGACCTACTCAACAAACACTTGTCATTCGAGGTCGATAAGATATTAAAGGAAAGAAAGTGCGTGGTACACGACGGCGGTTTTAAGCATATCAGTTTGGTTCAAGGAGTTGAGCCACAAATAGAAAGCCTTATCATTGCTCCAATAGTTTCTAACGGCGACTGTTACGGCTCTGTTATAATGATAGATAGTCAGTCAAGAACGTTTGCTTTTTCAAACGGCAAAAAATTCGTTGAACTAGGCGCAAGCTTTCTTTCTAAACAGTTTGAATAGGTCGCTATTATGAAAAATCATAAAAAGGTCGTTAGAGGCGCTGTTTCCTTAGGACTAGGCGCGCTAATGGCAAAGATTTTAGGGGCAGTGTATCGTATTCCGCTAACTAATTATCTAGGAAGTTACGGTCTAGGGCTTTACCAAATGGTCTTTCCCGTGTATACGTTGTTGTTAGATTTTTCAGGGGCGGGAGTGCCGAGCGCCATTTCAAAACTTATTGCTTCGGGGAGAGAGGACGAAAGGGAAAAGAGAGCGTACGATTTTTTAACGAGCAGTTTAAGACTGCTCTTTATTTTAGGCGCGGTGGGAATGGTGTTTATGATACTGTCGTCTATACCACTATCCACCTTACAAGGCGATGAAAAAGCGTATTTAGGGTATCTGTTTTTATCGCCTGCAATAGTTTTGTTTGCGCTAATATCATGCTTTCGTGGATATTTCCAAGGACTTATGGATATGTCGCCAACTGCAATTTCACAAGTCATAGAACAAGTGGTAAAACTAGTATTCGGTCTGCTGTTTGTTAAACTTTTGGTAAAAGACGTGACGTTTGCAGTGGCTGGCGCTACCTTTGCTATAACCCTTTCCGAAGTGGTTGCAATCGCATATCTATACTACAAATATAGGCGAAGAAGAAAGGTTAATCGCTTGGCGTTTGACTTTGATAGGCTAGGGCATAAAAGGCGACTTAAAACCATACTCAAAACCACTATTCCCGTAACGCTAATCGGGGTTATGTTACCACTATCTCACGTTATAGACAGTTTTATAGTTGTGAACGTTTTGAGCGGTTATAGAAGTGATGCGACAAGTTTGTACGGTTTAATTTCAGGCGTTGCACATACCGTTGTAAATCTGCCCGTTGCGGTGTGCTATGGGGTGGCTTCGGTGGCAATTCCTGCCGTTTCATCATCAATTGGACTAGAAGAAAAACGTAAAAACGCGGTGAAAACACTATCACTTACCGCAGTAGTATCAATAGTCGGTGCAGTGCTATGTTATTTTTTTGCACCACTAATAATAAGAGTTCTATTTAGAAAACTCTCTGTTGACGAAAAGAATACTTCACTAAATTTGATAAGATTACTATCCCCAACAGTTGTTTTGTTGTCCGTGCTTCAAACATCTAACGCCGTTCTAATAGGCATGGGAAAACTCTATTCACCGATATTTAGTCTTGGAGTAGGGGTCACGCTTAAAACTGTGCTTGCATTAGTATTGTTAAATATTCCGTCACTGAACGTTTACGGCAGTGCAATCGCTACAATCGCTTGCTATTTTTTCGTTTGTTTGGTAAACTTAATAATGATATTTGCAAAAAGGATAAAATATGAAAGTTCAGCCACTCAAATTAGGAGAAGTATCGGTTAAAAACAACGTGTTTTTAGCGCCAATGGCAGGGTATACAGACTATTCGATACGAAAACTTCAATTAAATATGGGTATTGGTCTAGCGTTTACCGAATTGGTAAGCGCTAAAGGACTTTATTACGGTGGAGAGGGGAGCAAAGAACTACTTTATTCTGACGGCGACGAGCAAAACACCGCAGTTCAAATTTTTGGCTCTGACCCTTATTTTATGCGCTGGGCGTGTGAGAGCGAATACTTAAAGCCTTTTAAAATAGTAGATATCAATATGGGTTGCCCCGTTCCAAAGGTTTTTAAAAACGGAGAGGGTAGCGCGCTACTTACCGACATAAAAAAAGCGGAAAGTATCGTTAAAGAGTGTGTTAAAAGCGGTAAAGTAATAACCGTAAAAATACGTACGGGGCAAGTTCAAGGCGACGACGTTGCGTCAGACTTTGCTTTAATGGCGGAAAACAGCGGTGCAAAACTAATAACTATACACGGTAGAGTTAGAGAGGCGTATTATTCTGGCGAGCCAGACTTTAACGCTATATATAAAGCAAAGACTAAAGTAAAAATCCCCGTGATTGCTAACGGCGGAATATTTACCGAGCAAGATGCAGAAATTATGATGGATAGAACGGGTGCGGACGGAGTTATGCTTGCGCGCGGAGCTATAGCAGACCCTTTTTTATCAGCCAAACTAACTAACACAAATACCGATGTATCCCTAAAGACGTACATAATAGAACACTTGACCTTAATGAAAGATAGACTTGGCGACGTTAAGACGGCAATGGAATTTAAAAAATTCGTTCCCTATTACTTTAAGGGCAAGACGGGATTTAAGGATATAAAACTAAAAATATACGGCGCTACCGCTACTGATGAAATAATTAGAATAATATCCGAATCCCTTTAACAAAACCCCTTTGTCCGTTAATACAATGATATAACGGCATTTTTAGGGGTGACTATGGAAGTATGCTTTGTAACAAAAGGGACGCTCAATAAAATTTGGCAGGAAAAACTGCTATCTCTTTCCAAAAAGGACGTGGTCGTGTTCGGCTTTAACGGTATAGGTCTTGTAAGTTATAAAAAAGAACTTGCAGGGGAAACGGAGTATTTTCAGGACGTCGCAAAAATGTCTAAACAAATATCTTCGGTTGTTATTTGCGGATGCGATACTGACACGTACGGAGTGTTTAGGCACTCCGCCGTTGTAGCTGATAAGGGCAGAATACTTGGCGTTACCGATATGGCGCATTCTATAGACGAGGGTGAATTTGTCGCGGGCGGAAATTTTCGCGTGTACGATACTAGCGCAGGTAAGATTGGTGTTATCATTGCCGAAGATTTGTTCTTTCCCGAAACGGCAAGGGTGTTGACCCTTTGCGACGCCGATTTTATTGTGTGCTTGTTTAAAAAAACCGAAAGTTTTATGCCACAAATAATGCTTCGCGCCGGCGCGTTTGCAAATGGGGTGGCTATGGCACTGTGTGCGGAAAATCAAGTCACTATCGCTGATATTAAAGGCGACGTTGCGCTTTCTTCAAAGGGCGATTTTGTGAATGCAAAAATAAAAATTCAAAAAGATTTTCACCTTATAAGTTCTAGAAGAAGAGGGCTTTATAGGGAATTTAATTCAGGATACTAAAGGAGAAATTATGGCACTTAACGTTGTATTGGTAGAACCGGAAATTCCACAAAACGCAGGAAATATCGCGAGGACTTGCGCGGTCACTGGCAGTAAACTTCACTTGGTTCGCCCACTAGGTTTTGAAGTGAGCGATAAATACTTAAAGAGGGCAGGGCTTGACTATTGGCATTTGGTCGATATCACCTATTACGATAGCATAGAAGAGGTTATGGACAAGTTCTATAACGGCAAAAATTTTTGGTTCTTTTCCACAAAGAGCAAAAAAACTCATTCTGACGTAGAGATAAAAGACGGCGACTTTTTAGTGTTCGGTAAAGAGACTAAAGGTCTTCCTGAACCCCTCCTAGAAGCGCACTACGGTGAGTGCGTAAGAATTCCGATGATGAACGATACCCGCTCTCTAAACCTATCCAACTCCGTGTGTGTGGGCGTTTATGAAGGACTTCGTCAACTTGGATACCCAAATATGAAATTTGAAGGGGAGATTCCCAAAAAATGAAAATAAAGTTCGCTATGGCAAATAATTTTTTTTATTTGTTATTTGCGGACTTTTATTTTTGCCTAAAAAATATTTGACAACCGCTTAACAAATTATGTATGATTATTATGGGTTAACTTGGAATATCAGTTAAACAATTTAAACAATCGGATATAAAATTTTCACATAAGGATGGTATACAGCATGGAAATGGTATGGAACATATTTTTTATGTTCGGTGGCGTTGCCGCTATGATGCTCGGTATGAAAATCATGGGTGGCGCATTGGAAAAAGTTGCCGGCGGGGGAATGAAAAAAATGCTCGGCAAAGTTACGTCTAACCGTTTTGCAGGCGTCGGTGTAGGTATTGCCGTAACCAGCGTAATTCAAAGTTCAACCGCAACAACGGTTATGCTTGTCGGTTTTGTTAACATAGGACTTATGACCTTAGGACAAGCTACTAACGTTATTATGGGCGCAAATATCGGTACTACGGTTACCGCACACATAGTGTCACTTTCAGAGGTTGCGGACGTTGGTGCAATCGCGGCTATGATTGGTTGCGGTGGCGTTCTTACTGCAATGCTCGTTAAGAACGAAAAGGCAATAAATATTGGTAATGTCCTCGGTGGTTTAGGTCTTTTGTTCGTAGGCCTAGAATTTATTTCAACTTATGCTAAAGAAATAATGTTTATTAATGGCGACAAAAACAATCCTGCGGGGTGGGCGATGGCAATTTTCCAAGGCGACCATTTCCCGTTACTTCTCGTTTTAATCGGCATAGTTATTACCGCGCTCGTTCATAGTTCTTCAACGATTACTAGTTTAATGGTAGTGCTTGCCGGAATCGGTGTTTTATCATTCGATAACGCGCTCTTCCTTGCTCTCGGTTCAAACATTGGTACTTGTATAACTTCTATAATGTCGTCTGCTGGTACTAACGTAAACGCAAAGAGAACGGCACTCGTTCACTTAATGTTTAACCTGTTTGGCTGTTTGTTGTTTTTAGCACCCATTTGGATATGGAAAGAAGAAGTAACTTGGTTGTTTGCAAGCATGGCAGATAACGTAGGACAACAGATTGCAATTTTCCATACGCTATTTAACGTGTGCGCAACGGCACTGTTGATACCGTTTACTAAATACATAGTAAAACTCGCGTGCTTGCTTATTAAAGACAACAAAGAGGAAACTGAGGATAAATATAAATTTGCATATCTTGATACGCGTATGTTAGAAACACCCGCTATCGCGGCAAGTAACGTTAAGCGCGAAATTATAAGAATGTCAAATCTTTCAAAAGACAATATAAACTACTCGTTAGAAATGCTTTTGAATACTAGTGCAGATAACACTGCAAAAATTCGTGAAAACGAGGACGTTATTAACCACCTCAACAAAAACATCGTAGGCTTCTTGACAAGACTTATGGGCAAAGATTTGAACGAACAAGACGATAAGAAAATCGGTTCTTATTATCACGTTGTTTCCGATATTGAAAGAGTTGGGGACTATGCGGAAAACATTATGGAATATTCGCAGAGATTAAAGGCTGAAGAGTCTGAAATGTCGGACGACGCTAAAAAAGAACTTACCGACTTAAAGGAAAGATTTAACCGTCTCCACGATAAAACAATTTTAGCGTTTGACAATCGTGACCTTTCTGTTCTTCCCGAAGTTGCCGATATCGAAGAAACGATTGACGAATTAAGCGTTGAACTTGAAACAAGACACATTGACAGATTGAGAAAAGGTCTTTGCACTGCTCAAATCGGTTCAATCTTTTTACAAACGGTATCTAATCTCGAAAGGGTTAGCGACCACATGACAAACGTTGCATTTAGTATTAAACAATACACAAAATAATACACAAAATAATAACTAATAGACAAGATAACCGCCGTTAAATGTTTGACATCGGCGGTTATATTTTATATAATAGTGAAGAAAATAAATATATAATAGGGCAGTTTGAGGTTTTTTACTCGTCGCGCCCGACACAAGGAGAGTCAGATTATGAACAAAAAATCTATTAAAGACGTAAACGTTAAGGGTAAAAAGTGTCTTGTAAGAGTGGACTTTAACGTTCCTATGAAAGACGGTAAGATTACCGACGAAACACGTATCAACGGCGCACTTCCCACTATCAAATATCTTATTGAGCAAGGTGCAAAGGTAATTCTTTGCTCACACATGGGAAAACCTCACAATATTTTCACTGAAGGCTTTTCGCTCACTAAAAAGGAAAAGAAAGCAGTTGAAGCTCTTCCCGTAGAAGAACAAGCAGCAGCTAAGGCAGAATATCTTAAAAAAGCAATCAAGGATAAGGAAAAATTTACACTCCGTCCTGTTGCTGAAAAACTTGCCGAAAAACTCGGTCAACCCGTAGTTTTCGCTGAAGACGTTGTAGGCGAGAGTGCAGATAAGGCCGTTGCAAATATTAAGGACGGCGAAGTAGTTCTTCTTGAAAACACCCGCTTTGAACAAGGCGAAGAAAAGAGAGATGAAGCACTTTGCAAAAAACTCTCTACTTACTGCGATATTTACGTTAACGACGCATTCGGTACAGCTCACCGTTCGCACGCAACTACCGCTGCTATTGCAGAATACGGCTTTGTAGATACCGCTGTTTGCGGATTCCTTATCGAAAAAGAACTCTCGGTTATAGCAGACGCTCTTGAAAACCCCGTAAGACCTTTCGTTGCTATTCTTGGCGGTGCAAAGGTTGCCGATAAGTTAAAAGTTATTTCCAACCTCCTCGAAAAGTGCGATACGCTCATTATCGGCGGCGGTATGGCTTACACCTTCTTAAAGGCAAAGGGATACGAAGTTGGTACTTCGCTCGTTGACGATGAACAAATCGGATACTGCAATGATATGATGCAAAAGGCAAAAGACCTTGGCAAAACTCTTCTTCTTCCCGTTGACGTTCACGCAACAAAAGACTTCCCCAATCCTATCGATGCAGAAGTTCCTATGTTTGCTTACGATATCGAAAATATCCCTGCTGATATGCAAGGACTTGATATCGGTGACAAGACTTCTGAACTTTACGCAAACGCAGTAAAGAGTGCAAAGACTGTTATTTGGAACGGACCTATGGGCGTATTTGAAAACCCCGTATTTGCAAAGGGTACTATCGCAGTTGCAAAAGCGCTTGCTGAAACCGAAGCAACAACCATTATCGGTGGCGGTGACTCTGCTGCGGCAGTTACACAACTCGGCTTTGCTGATAAGATGACTCATATTTCAACCGGTGGCGGTGCATCTCTCGAACTTTTCGAAGGCAAAAAACTCCCTGGTATTGAATGTCTTAACAATAAATAAATCTAAAAGGAATTACTTAAAATGAGAAAACCAATTATTGCTGGAAACTGGAAAATGAACAAAACCGCTGCAGAAGCAGAGGCACTTATTAACGAACTTAAACCCCTAGTTAAAAAGTCAAAACCCGAAGTGGTAATTTGCGTACCCTACACAGATTTGTGGATTGCAAAAAAAGCAATTGAGGGAAGCAAGATTAAACTCGGTGCAGAAAACGTTGCTTGGGCAGATAGCGGTGCTTTCACTGGCGAAATTTCCGCAGCAATGCTTAAAGAAATCGGTGTTGAATACGTTATTATCGGACACAGCGAACGCCGTCAATACTTTGGCGAAACGGACGAAACTGTAAATATGAGATTAAAACAAGCGTTAAAGAACGACTTAAAGCCTATCGTTTGCGTTGGTGAAACTTTAACAGAGAGAGAAAAGAACAAGACCAAAAAGGTTTTGAAAAAACAAATCTTGGAAGGATTTAAGGACGTTACCGAATTTGACAACGTGGTTATCGCATACGAACCCGTTTGGGCAATTGGTACGGGCAAGACCGCAACAGCAGAAGACGCTAATAAAACTATCGGCTATATCAGAAGTTTGATTAGAAAGACCTTTGGTGCAGAAGTTGCTAAAAATCTCCGTATCCAATACGGCGGAAGCATGAAACCCTCCAATGCAAAAGAGCTTATGGCTATGAGAAACATCGACGGTGGTCTTATCGGCGGTGCAGCGCTTAAAGCGGAAGACTTTGCAGCAATCGTTAACTACAAAGGCTAATAAAAACTTAAAAAAAGAAGGCACAATTAAATTTGTGCCTTTTATAAGGATAAGATATGAAAAACAGACCTAATTGTATAATCATTATGGACGGCTATGGCAGTAGCTGTGAAGCAAAAGGCAATGCAATCAAGTGCGCGCACTCCACTAACGTTGACGCGCTTATGGAAAAATACCCCTCAACCTTAATCGGTGCAAGCGGTATGGACGTTGGTCTTCCCGACGGACAGATGGGCAACAGCGAAGTTGGACATCTCAATATGGGTGCAGGTAGGATAGTTTATCAAGAACTCACAAGAATCACAAAGTCAATTTCCGACGGTGATTTCTTTACTAACGAAGAGTTTTTGCGTGCTATCGATAACGCTAAAACAAACGGCAAAAAACTCCACCTTTACGGACTTTTGTCGGACGGCGGTGTTCACAGCCACATAACCCACCTTTATGCGCTTATTAAACTTGCTAAAATGCAAGGATTGTCCGACGTTTACGTTCACTGCTTTTTGGACGGACGTGACGTTTCTCCCACAAGTGGCGCAGACTTTATTAAGGGCTTAAAGGAAAAAATGGAAGAACTCTCATTCGGTACTATCGCATCCGTTGGCGGAAGATATTACGTTATGGATAGAGATAACCGTTGGGAAAGAGTAGAAAAGGCGTATGATATGATGACCGCTTGTATGGGCGAAGTTACAGAAGATGCTGAAAGTTACGTTCGCGCGTCTTATGAAAACGGTGTTACCGACGAGTTCGTTATCCCCGCGCACGTTGTTAAAGACGGAAAGCCTGTTGGTCTTATCGAAGAGGGAGATAGCATAATATTCTTCAACTTCCGTCCTGACCGCGCACGTCAAATCACGCGTGCAATGAGCGAAAAGGAATTCGACGGCTTTGAAAGAAAGACCGGCTTTATCAACCCCACTTACGTTTGCTTTACAAGATACGACGCAAGCTTTACAAACGTTTCTATCGCGTTTAAGCCCCAAGTTTTAACCAACACTTTGGGTGAATATATCGCGTCGCTCGGATTAAAACAACTCCGTATCGCAGAAACGGAAAAATATGCGCACGTTACCTTCTTCTTTAACGGCGGCGTAGAAAAACCCAACGCTAACGAAGATAGAGAACTTATTCCGTCACCAAAGGTCGCAACCTACGACTTGCAACCGGAAATGAGTGCGTATGAAGTTACTGAAAAGGTTATCGAAAAGATTGACAGTGATGAGTACGACGTCATTATCCTCAACTTTGCAAACTGTGATATGGTAGGACATACGGGTGTGTTCGGCGCTGCTGTCAAAGCTGTAAAGACCGTTGACGAATGCGTTGGAAAGGTTGTGGAAAAAATTCTCGAAAAAGGCGGAAATGCAATTATTACTGCTGACCACGGCAATGCGGACAAAATGGAAGAAGCGGACGGCTCTCCGTTCACCGCTCACACCACAAACAAAGTACCGCTTATCGTAGCAGGAAAAGACTTTATCGGCAAAAAACTTCGCGACGGAGGAATACTTGCGGATATCGCTCCCACCCTTTTGGACGTGATGGGAGTGCCTGTCCCCGAAGAAATGAGTGGTAAAACATTAATAATCGGATAAATTGACAATAAAAGTACGTAAAAATAGTTGAAAAAAACGTTTTTGTGTGATACAATGTTAAAAGAGTTTAATAAAGACGTTTAAGGAGATAATTATGGATATCATGAACATGCTTATGGCAGCAGGCGGAAAATTTTGGACCGTATTTCACGGTTGGTTAAAGTTTATCCCGTTGGCGATAATGGCAATCTGTGCGATATTTATTATATTAGTAGTAATGTTCCAACCTGGCAACTCGTCAGGCGTTGGTGCACTCGGCGGACAAACCGAAACTTTTTTGAGCAAGAATAAGGGCAAGACTTTTGAAAGTAAAATGAAAAAACTTACAGTAGTAAGTGCTATCGTTTTTGCTGTTCTCTGTGTTGGCTTCGTTATTGTTGCTGCTATTGCAAATAAGTAAAAAGAGTTTTATTCGGCGGTTCTGCTAAAGAACCGCCTTATTTTTTTGTTTTAAGCACTGTTACATATGGCAAAAAGAGAAATTATTGAAGGAAAACTATCAGGAAACGAGCGCGGATATGCGTTCTTAATACCGTCCGATGGACGAGGCGAAGACTTTTTTATTCCTCACTCAGATTTAAGGGGTGCAATGCACGGCGATACCGTGCTTGCCGAAACTACTTACGGAGAGGGTGCGAGAACTACTGCTCGCGTACTAAAAATTTTGGAGCGCGGTATAACCGAACTTGTGGGAACCTATTTTTCTTGCAAGAGCGGTGGTTTTGTCACGCCCGACGAGAGAAAATATTTTACTGATATTTTTATACCGTTCGGCAAGGGGGTTAGAGCAAAAGCAGGACAAAAGGTCGTATGCAAGATTTTATCCTATCCCAAAAAACAAAGCCCCGAGGGAATAGTTACTAAAATTTTAGGTAGGCAGTTTGAAAAGAGTGCGGAATTAAGGTCAATTTTATTCAATTATAAACTCCCCGAAGAATTCCCAAAAGCCGTTATAGAGAGCGCTAACGCGTTGAAACCGCCAAAGGACGGACAAATTTTAGAGGGGAGAAAAGACTTTAGAAAAGATATAACCTTTACCATAGACGGAGAAGATGCAAAAGACTTCGACGACGCTATTTCAATTAAGAAACTGCGCGGTGGAAAATATCTTTTAGGCGTGCATATAGCTGACGTTAGTCATTACGTTAAGCAAGACGGAGTGATTGACAAGGAAGCGTTTAATAGAGGCACTAGCGTGTATTTTCCAGAGCAGGTTATACCAATGCTACCCGAAAAACTCTGCAATGATTTATGCTCCTTAAAAGAGGGAGTGGATAGACTTACCCTGTCTTGTATTATGACCATAAACAAAGACGGAAAGGTAACCGATTACGAAATCACCCCGTCGGTTATAAACAGTTCGGCAAGATTAACCTATACCGCTGTGCAAAAGTTCCTTGACGGCGATAACGGTGCAGTAAAGGGGGATAGCGCGCTGTTAAAGAGTCTTAAACTCACGGAAGAGCTTGCGAAAATTTTAATAGAGAAAAGAGATGCAGAAGGCTCTATCGATTTGGACGTAAAGGAAAGTGTAATTATAGTAAAAGAGGGACAAATAGACGTTAGGGCAACCGAACGAGATATGGCGCATAGAATTATAGAAGAATTCATGATTTTAGCAAACGTTACCGTAGCAGAGTATATGTATTACTTGGAAAAGCCGTTCGTTTATAGAATTCACGAAAAACCGTCCGAAGAAAAACTTCAAAACTTCTATGCTTTTTTACGCGGTCTTGGAATTAATGCTAAACGCAACAGAGACGGTATTTATCCAAAAGATTTTCAGACCATACTCAAAAATGCAGAGGGAAGTTCTGTTTATACGCTAGTAAATAGAGTAATGCTTCGCTCAATGCAAAAGGCTAAATATAGTCCTTTCGACGTAGGACATTTTGGATTGTCTAAACGCCATTACTGTCACTTTACGTCGCCTATTAGACGTTATCCAGACCTGCAAATACACAGGATTATTAAAGACTTCCTAAAAGGCGATAAAGATTTAGAAAAAATATACGGAGAAAGGGTTGAGGAGGCTAGCAAGCACTCCTCCGAAACCGAGCGCAACGCAACGGAGGCGGAACGCGCCGTAGACGATTACTATAAAATTTTATACATCAGTAATTACGTTGGCGAAATCTTTGACGGTGTTGTGAGTGGCGTTACCTCTTTTGGTATATTCGTTGAACTCCATAACGGAGTAGAGGGGATAGTAAAACTTGAAACGTTTAAGGGCAGAAGAAAGTTTAACTATGACGAAAAGACGTATACTTTAACCGACGGAGTCCAGACCTTTAAACTGGGTCAATCGGTCAAAATAAAGGTGATAGGCGTAAATCTTGGCGAAAGGCGCGCAGAATTTCTTTTGCAAAACTAAAAAACCTCTTGCAAAGCAAGAGAAAATGTAGTACAATAACTTTTAAGGTAAAAAATGCAAGAAAAGACGATATGTACAAACAGAATAGCAAATCACGAGTATTTTATTCTCGAAAAGATTGAAGCAGGAATTGTTTTGGAGGGGAGCGAGGTTAAGTCTTTAAGGCTTAACAACGTAAACTTAAAAGACAGTTTTTGCGTGCATTATAACGGAGAGTTGTACATAAAAAATATGCACATTGCCTTGTACGACAAAGCGGGGGTGTTTAACACCAAAGATTCTCGTCGAGATAGGAAACTGCTTTTGCATTCTGACGAGATAATTAAACTCAAATCTAAAGTTGAGCAAAAAGGTTTGACGCTCGTTCCGTTAAGGTTATATTTTAAGCAGGCGCTTATAAAGGTAGAGTTGGGGCTTTGCCAAGGCAAGCACACTTACGATAAAAAGCGTTCGCTTATGGAAAAGGATATTAAGCGCGAAAAAGAGCGCGAAATAAAAAATTACAAATAAACTTAAAACTTAAGTTAGGAGAAAATATTATGGCAAACAAAAAGAGGATTGAAACAGTTTGTATCCAAGGCGGTTACACCCCAAAGAACGGTGAACCCAGACAAATTCCCATTTATCAAAGCACAACGTTTAAGTATGATACTAGTGAAGATATGGGCAAGCTTTTCGACTTGGAAGCAAGCGGATATTTCTACACAAGACTTCAAAACCCGACCAACGACCTCGTTGCTGCAAAACTTACAGAGTTGGAGGGCGGTGTTGCAGGTATGCTCACTTCGTCAGGACAAGCGGCTAACTTCTATTCAATATTTAATATAGCAAACGCAGGCGACCACGTTATTTCAAGCTCGGCAATCTACGGTGGAACGTTCAACCTCTTTGCAGTTACTATGAAAAAGATGGGTATTGACTTTACCTTCATCTCGCCCGACTGCACCGAAGAAGAACTTCACGCAGCCTTTAAGCCTAACACTAAAGCAGTATTTGGCGAAACTATTGCAAACCCTGCATGTTCTGTTTTGGATATCGAAATGTTCGCAAGAGTAGCGCACGAACACGGCGTACCTTTCATTATTGACAATACTTTTGCAACTCCTATAAATTGTAGACCTATCGAGTGGGGTGCAGATATCGTTACTCACTCTACGACCAAATATATCGACGGACACGGCGTATCCGTTGGCGGTGCTATTATCGACGCGGGTAAGTTTGATTGGAAGGCTCATGCCGATAAATTCCCCGGACTCACTACCCCAGACGATAGCTACCATGGAATAGTATATGCTGATAAGTTTGGAAAAGAGGGCGCGTTTATTACCAAAGCAACCGCACAACTTATGAGAGACTTCGGCTCTATTCAATCACCTCAACACGCGTTCTATATCAACCTCGGTTTAGAGAGTTTACACGTTAGAATGAAACGCCACTGTGAGAACGGACAAAAGGTTGCAGAGTACTTAAATAATCACGAAAAAATCGAGTGGGTTAGATACTGCGGTTTAGAGACCGACAAGTATTACGAACTCGGCAAAAAATATCTTCCCAACGGCTCTTGCGGTGTGTTGAGTTTCTCTGTTAAGGGCGGTAGAGCGCAAGCAGAAGCATTTATGAAAGCTTTAAGAGTCGCTTCGATAGAAACTCACGTTGCTGACGCAAGAACTTGCTGTTTGCACCCTGCAAACGCAACTCACCGTCAAATGTCCGACGCGCAGTTGGAGGCTGCTGGAATTCCTCCAACACTTATTAGATATTCATGCGGACTAGAAAACGCAGACGATTTGATTGAAGATATTGCACAAGCACTTGAAAAAATCTAAAAGAAAAAGGGGGTAGCGCGATGCCTATTATCGTACCCAAGGACATACCGGCTTCAAAAATTTTACAATCGGAAAATATATTCGTAATGAACGAGCAAAGGGCAATGATGCAAGACATTCGTCCTCTCGAGATTGCAATCGTCAATTTGATGCCGACAAAGATTGTTACCGAAACGCAACTTATGAGATTGCTCTCTAACTCGCCCTTGCAAGTTAATATCACGCTAGTCAGCACGGAAACGTACGTCGGTAGAAATACTCCGTTAGAACATTTGGAAAGGTTTTATAAATCTTTTTCAGAAATTAAAAACAGAAAGTTTGACGGTATGATTATCACCGGTGCACCCGTTGAGGAAAAAGAGTTTTCCGAAGTTACTTATTGGGACGAACTCAAAGAAATTTTAGAGTTTGCAAAAACTAACGTCACTAGCACTTTGTTTATTTGTTGGGGTGCTCAAGCAGCGCTTCACTACTATTACGGTATTGAAAAGCATATACTTCCCAAAAAACTTTTCGGTGTATATAAGCATAAAAAACTCATTGATTACGATAGACTGTTAAAGGGTACGGACGATAGGTTCTTTATGCCACATTCTCGCCATACTACCGTGTACGAGGAAGATATTAGAAAGTGTAAAGACCTCGTAATTGTTGCATCCTCAAAACAGGCAGGCGCGGCAATCATCCGCTCTAAAGATAATAAGTTTATATTCATAACGGGACACGCAGAATACGATAGGGATACCCTAGAGAATGAGTACAAGCGCGACCTCGCAAAAGGTATGGACATTGAACCGCCCGAAAACTACTACGTTGAAGGTGACCACGGCGAGATTAAAATGAGTTGGGTGTCTACTGCAAACCTCATTTATATGAATTGGCTTAACCACTACGTTTACCAATTAACTCCGTACGAAATAGACAACATAAAATAATAAAAACGCGATACGTCGCGTTTTACGGGGACGATTCAGTTTCGATTGGGCGACTGGGTAAGGACGAAAGCATACCGAAGGCTCGACTTCGTTAAAACGGAAATTAAATTTAAATGCTAACAGAAACGAATTAGCATACGCAGCTTAATTTTGCGTACGGTCTTCTCGTCTTCGCCCGTTGAGATGAGAAAGACCGTCAAAAAGACGGGGGTACTGCAACGCAATTTGATTTCGTTTACGTTGCGGATTTTAAGAAATCAAAGGGCGCATATTGGTCGCCGATGACCGAGTGTGCCACTAAAATTAATCGTCGGATAAGTATGTAGAAGGTTTTTATGAAGCGTTCAAGACCGGAGTGCAAATCTCCGCGTCTCCACCACGTCAGGGCAAGGCTATTTCGTCCACCGTTGCTACTGCAACGGCTTGACCTATGAGCCTGCCCTTCCTTTTTCCCAAAAATCTTTTGCGATGCAAAATCTTTTCGGGAGCTCTAATAATACTTGGTGTCCTCGGTGCGTATTTCACACGCCCAAGTCCACCACGTCGAAGCACCGCCTTACGTCAGCAGTTTGCTACTACAAACAGCACGACAGACAGCGGGCTTTTCCTTTTTATTAACACTTTTGCATAAAGTGTTTTATTAAGGCTCAAATCGTTTGGTGGTTTCTGCAGATATTGTATATACAAAGGCTTATAAAAAAGGACACGTGAACGTGTCCTTTTGTGTTGTATTTGCAAATAATTAATTTTGTTTAATATGAACGTCAACTTGATTGTAAGGAATCTCAATATTGTTTGCGTCAAATTCTTTTTTAACGGTTTCCAAGAGGTCAAAATTTACAGTCCAATAATCAGAATTTTTCGTCCATACCCTAGTTACGATATCTATACTTGATGAGCCGTGTTCCTTCATTCTTACGAAAGGAGCAGGGTCTTTAAGTATTAATTCATGATTATTACATACGTCCAAAATGATCGATTTTGCTTTTTCAAAATCGTCAGCATAGCCTATAGAAAAAGTAAGGTCAACTCTGCGCAAATCTTTCTCCGAATAGTTTATCACCGTTCCGCTAGATAGACTTCCGTTGGGAATATAAATAATTTTGTTGTCGGGAGTTACGATTTTAGTGTAGGTGATTTTTATTTCAAGAACTGTACCACTATGACCTTGGGCTTCAATGTAGTCGTCCACACGGAAGGGACGGGTAAGAATTATCATAACGCCTCCCGCTAAGTTCGACAATGCTCCGTTGACAGCAAGACCAACGCACACGCCAAGTGAAGCAATCAGTGCGGTAAATCCACTGGTATCAATTCCCAAAAATCCGATTATACAAATAAAGATTAGGATTTTTAGCGCGAGTCGCAAAACGTATGTCAAAGTTTTTACAATAGTTTTGTCAGCGTTTTTCTTGGTTGCTCTTTTTTCTATTTTTCTTGATATAACGTTTATTACTTTAAAGGACACGAAAAGAATTATTATGGAGATAATTACTTTTGCTATAGTAGTCCAAATAGCATCGCTAGTTACCCAAGAAACGATTTTGTTCCAAAGTTCTTCAAAGTTCATATGAAAACCTCCTAGTTTTTTATTATAATAACACTTAATGCAAGCTTTGTCAAAACACATGAAAAAAATTATAAAAAAGACTTGGAAAATTTCCAAGCCGTAATTAATCAAAAAAACCGTGCATCTGACGTCGACTTACACCGCCGAAGTGGAAACGTGGTAGGTAACTCCTTCAAAGCAACCTCATATCACACGCGCCTTACCGTTTAGTGCTGCTACATTCCTGTCCTGACACGGTTCGCGGGGACGCGTTGCATAAGACCTTGATATCAACATCCCTTGCCACGCGCAACCAACCACGACGTAAGCCTCGGTCAGCATTCTGCTCCGCTAAGCGAATTGCGGATATAGGGCATCGCTAACTCCCCGCATAGCACGGCTATATTATTCTAACTTAAAAAAAACAATTTAGCAAGTAAATTTTAGGTAAAATTCTTAAATTGACTAAAATTAACTTTACAAAACCGACAAATATAGATATAATTTATAAGTAAAAATATATTTAAAGCGAAAAAGTTGGAGCGAAATTATGTACAAGAAAGTTGACACAACCTTAAACTTCCTCGACAGAGAAAAAGAAGTACTTGCGTTTTGGAAAGAGAACAAGATTTTTCAGCAGAACGTAGAGGCTAACGCAGGCAGTCGTGAATTTACTTTTTACGACGGACCTCCTACCGCAAACGGCAAGCCGCACATCGGTCATGTTTTAACCCGTGTTATAAAGGATATTATTCCTCGTTACCACGTTATGAAGGGTGACCACTGTTTGAGAAAGGCAGGTTGGGATACTCACGGTCTTCCCGTAGAACTCGAAGTTGAAAAACTTTTAGGTATTGACGGAAAGCAAGAAATTGAAAAATACGGTATTGAACCGTTTATAAAGAAGTGTAAAGAATCGGTTTGGAAATATAAGTCCGAATGGGAGAAGATGAGTGACCGCGTAGGCTATTGGGCGGATATGGAAAATCCGTACGTTACTTACGACGATAACTACATTGAATCTGTATGGTGGGCTATTAAAACTATCGCAGAAAAAGGACTTCTATATAAGGGACACAAAATCGTTCCTTACTGTCCGCGTTGCGGAACTGCGCTTTCTTCTCACGAAGTTGCTCAAGGTTATAAGGACGTAAAAGACGTATCCGTTTTCGTTCGTTTTAAAATGAAAGAAAGAGAAAACGCATATTTCCTCGCATGGACGACTACGCCTTGGACGCTTCCCTCTAACGTTGCGCTCTGTATGAACCCCAAGGAAGATTATGCAGAAATCGTAGCAGAAGACGGCGCTACTTACGTTCTTGCACAAGCGCTTGTTCCATCACTCTTTGAAAACTATACGACCGTTAGTGTTAAAAAGGGTATCGAATACGAAGGACAAGAATATATTCCGCTCTTTGATTACGCGCTCGGCTCGTTTAAGGAAAAGGCTTACTACGTCGTTTGCGACGGATACGTTACGCTTACCGACGGTAGTGGTATAGTTCACATTGCACCTGCGTTCGGTGAAGACGACGCAAACGTTGGTAGAAGATATAATTTACCTTTCGTTAAACTTGTTGACGATAGGGGTAATATGCTTGATAGCACCGGTATTTTGGCTGGTAAATTCGTTAAGGACGCAGATAAGATTATAATCAAAATGCTCAAAGAAAACGGCTTGCTCTTTAAAGAGCTTCCGTTCGAGCATAGCTATCCTTTCTGCTGGAGATGCGACACACCCCTTCTCTATTATGCAAGAAGCAGTTGGTTTATCAAAATGACCGCTGTTAAAGATAGACTTATCGAGGCCAATAACTCGGTTAACTGGATGCCCGAAACCATTAAGCACGGCAGAATGGGTAACTTCCTTGAAAACGTTATCGATTGGGGCTTATCCAGAGAACGTTATTGGGGAACACCGCTTCCCGTTTGGGTTTGCGAAAAGTGTGGTAAAATCCACGTTATCGGTAGCAAGAAAGAACTTAAAGACCTCTGTCATATTGAGGGGGATATTGAACTTCATCGTCCGTATATCGACGATTGTACGTTCGACTGCGAATGCGGTGGAAAGTTTGTTAGAGAAAAGGAAGTTATCGACTGTTGGTTTGACTCCGGCTCTATGCCTTTTGCTCAATATCACTATCCCTTTGAAAATAAGGAACTCTTCGAGAGTCATTTCCCTGCAGACTTTATCAGTGAGGCGATCGACCAAAC
The DNA here is from genome assembly GCA_015069265.1 of Clostridiales bacterium. Lineage (GTDB taxonomy): Bacteria > Bacillota > Clostridia > Christensenellales > Borkfalkiaceae > UBA1259. Next base: position 145 of record SVIY01000010.1, on the reverse strand, counting down.
TCGTGGTTGGTTCTACACCTTGCTAGCAATTTCGACCTTGCTCTTCGACAAAGCGCCTTTCAAAAACTGCATAGTTTTGGGACACGTTAACGATAAGAACGGTATAAAGATGAGTAAGCATAAGGGCAACGTAGTTGACCCGTGG